>CAXIBD010000008.1:0-65779 GCA_964022135.1 uncultured Sphingomonadales bacterium
GCCGCCGGGCGCGTTTCTCGTCCGGGCTGTCCGTGACCGACTTCATGAAGCGCACGAGCTTCATCCGCTGCGACGAACAGGCGCTGGCCAATATCGGGCCGGCGGCAGTCGCTCTCGCAGAAGCAGAAGGGTTGCCCGCCCATGCCGCCAGCATCGCGAAGCGGCTGGGCCGGCGCTGACCATCAACAGAAAGCAAATATCATGACGATTTCCCTATATGATGCCGTAATTCCGAGCCAGCTGCAGATCATTGCCGCGGTTCGCGGGCTGGTCGACAAGGCCAAGGCCCATTGCGAAACCGAGGGCACGGCGGCCGAGGAGATTATCGGTGCACGGCTGATCGAGGACATGCAGCCCTTTTCCTATCAGGTGAAATGCTGCCGCGAACATTCGCTCGGCGCGATCGAAGCGGTGCGGGAAGGCGTGTTCACGCCGAGCCTGACTGCGCCCCCGAACGACTGGGCGGGTCTGTATGAAAAACTGGACGAGGCCAAGGCCGGGCTGGAAGCGGTCAGCGAAGCCGAGATGGAGGGCTTTGTCGGCCAATCTATGGAATTCCGCTTCAAGGATACGGTGATGCCGTTCGCCGCCGAACATTTCCTGATGAGCTTTGCCCAGCCCAATTTCTATTTCCATGCCACGACCGCCTATGACCTGCTGCGCGAGCGCGGTTTCAAGATCGGCAAGATGGACTTTGTCGGCATGCCGCGGATCAAACGGTCATGACCGCCAAATCCACATCCCGCTCCGCCGCGCGGCTGGCCGCCGTGCAGGCGCTGTTCCAGCACCAGATGGAAAAGACGCCGGTACCGAAGCTGCTCAAGGAATTTCACGACCACCGGCTTGGCAAGGAAATCGAGGATGACCAATATCATCCGGCCGAGCGCGATTTCTTTGACGATCTGGTGATGGGCGTGACCTCGCGGCTCGAGGAAATCGACCAGCTGGTGACGTCGAAACTGGCCTCAGGGTGGACGCTGGGACGGCTCGACAAGACCATGCTGCAGATCCTGCGCTGCGGGACCTTTGAATTGGTCGCACAAGAGGACGTGCCGGTCGCAACGGTCATTGACGAATATCTGGATGTTGCCCATGCCTTTTTCAGCAAGAAGGACGCCGGTTTCGTAAACGGGCTGCTGGACAGCATCGCAAAACAGGTACGGGGATAAATCGAACCCCGTCTCACAGGGGAAGAATTTGTCTGAATTTCTGGACCGGCTTGATCCCGCCTTCCACGACATGATCGCGGCAGAGGGCCCCTATTTGTTCGATATCCTGAAATCGGATATTGGTGCTGGGCGCGCCGCGCTGGATGCGCTGTTTGCCCAGCTCGCCATCGACCTGCCAGAATATGACGGGCAGAAGGACGAATATCACATTCCCGGGCTGGAGGGCGATCCCGACGTTGCGGTGATCGAATATCGCGCGCGCGACCTGCTTTATCCCGACTGCACGATCATCTGGCTGCACGGTGGCGGCTATCTGATGGGCAGCGCCGACGACCTGTCTGCGCAGGGCTATTCCACGCTCGCCCCGGTGATCTCGGTCGACTACCGCATGGCGCCGGAACATCGCGCGCCGGCGGCGGCCCGGGATGTCTGCGCGGTGATCGAGCGGGTGATGGAAAATCGCAAACCGCGCAAGATCATCCTCGCCGGCCCCAGCGCCGGCGGCGGACTGGCGGCGAGCGCCGCGCTGATGAACCGCGACCGGGGCGGGCCGGACATCGCCTTCCAGCTGCTGATCTATCCGATGATCGATGACCGGCATGACACGCCGTCGGGCCATATGGATATTCCGCCCTCCACCTGGACGCGCGAAATATCGCTGCACGCCTGGTCGCTTTATGCCGAGGAAGAAGGCGCCAGCCCCTATGCGGCGGCGGCACGGGCGACCGATCTGTCTGGCCTGCCGCCCGCCTATATCATGTGCGGCGATCTCGACCTGTTTCTCGACGAAGATATTGCCTATGCCAACCGGCTTCGTTCATCCGGCGTTCCGGTTGAGCTGGCTATCTACCCCGGAGCACCGCACGGATTTAACGGATTCGCCCCGCAGGCAGCGGTCAGCAAGCGCGCCAACGCTTCCATCAGAATGGCACTGGAGCACGCCCTGTCTTGAGCGAACTAGATTTCATTGACCGGTTGAAAGCCATCACCACCCACCCTGCCGCGCGCGGCCTTGCCGATGACGTAGCGATGATGCCGTTCGGGCGGCACAAGCTGGTGATGACCCACGACATGATGGTCGAGGGCGTCCATTTTCTGGCCGACGCCGATCCCGCCGATGTCGCCTGGAAACTCGTCGCCGTGAACCTGTCCGATCTGGCAGCAAAGGGCGCCAAGCCGCTTGGCATATTGCTTGGCTATGGCCGTACCTCCGGTGATCAATGGGACGCGGCCTTTGTCGAGGGGCTGAAACAGGCGATCGACCGCTTTTCCGTACCGCTGCTTGGCGGCGATACCGTGGCGATGGGGGACCATGCGCCGCGAACCTTCGGGGTGACCGCCATCGGCGAGGCAAAGGGCCATATCGTGCCCTCGCGCAGCAATGCGCGGCCGGGGCATGCCGTCTATGTTACCGGCACCATCGGCGATGCCTGGGCAGGCCTGCAAATCGCATCCGGAGCGCTGCGCCCGACCGATATCGACATCAGCGCATCGCTGCTGAAGGCGCACACCCGTCCGATGCCCAGGCTGGAGGAGGGCCGGATATTGTCCAATCTGGTCAGCAGCATGATGGATGTTTCGGACGGCCTGCTGCTCGACGCGTCGCGGATTGCCGCGGCCAGCGGCATCCAGATCGAAATCGATCTGGCGGAAATACCCCTGTCCCGACAATTTCAGGCGCTGGTCGGAAATGACACGGAGGCACGGATCAAGGCGGCGACCGGTGGCGACGATTATCAGCTGCTGCTTACCGCCAGTCCCGAGACCGTATTGTCGGTGCCGCTGACCTGTGTCGGCATCTGCCGCCCGGGATCGGGCGTCGCGCTGCACAGCCACGGCGAGAGAACGGAACTGCCCGAGCGTCTGGGCTTCGTTCACGCCTGACCTGCCGGTAGCCGGACCGATCCAACGGGTCCGCACCATATCCCCTGTCCCGTCAAAATCAGGGCTTGCACGATTTGCGTTTCCCGCACTATAGCCGGGACCTCAATAGCCCCGAGCATACGGGGCGTTTTAATATAAAACCATAGGGGAGAGTGCAGCGATGACGGTTGTCACCATTTCAATTTTATGCGGTTTTGTCGCCATATTATACGGCTTCATAACCAGCCGCCAGGTGCTCAATGCGCCGGCCGGAAACGAAAAAATGCAATCCATCGCGGGCGCGATTCAGGAAGGCGCCCAAGCCTATCTCAACCGCCAATATCGTGCCATCGGACTTGTCGGCATCGTCGTCGCGATCCTGGTCTTCATCTTTCTCGGCGTCATTTCCACGGTCGGCTTTCTGCTCGGTGCCATATTGTCGGGCGTTGCCGGCTATATCGGGATGAATATCTCGGTTCGCGCCAATGTCCGTACCGCGCAGGGGGCAAGCGAAAGCCTGCAGACTGGTCTCACCGTCGCGTTCCGCGCCGGTGCGGTGACCGGCATGCTGGTCGCCGGTCTCGCGCTTCTGGCGATCTCGATCTTCTTCTACGTGCTGACCACCCAGATGGGGATGGCGGCCAATGACCGCACGGTGATTGACTCGCTGGTGGCTCTGGCCTTCGGCGCCTCGCTGATCTCGATCTTCGCCCGTCTCGGCGGCGGCATCTTTACCAAGGCCGCTGACGTCGGTGCCGATCTGGTCGGCAAGGTCGAAGCGGGCATCCCCGAGGATGATCCGCGCAACCCCGCCACCATCGCCGACAATGTCGGCGACAATGTCGGCGATTGCGCCGGCATGGCGGCCGATCTTTTCGAGACCTATGTCGTGACCGTTGGCGCCACCATGGTGCTGCTGGCGCTTCTTTTCGGCGATCTCGTCGGCAGCGCGATGCTGTACGACCTGATGTCGCTGCCGCTGATTGTCGGCGGTGTCTGCATCCTGACCTCGATCATCGGCACCTACATGGTGCGGCTGGGCAAGGGCACGAACATCATGGGCGCGCTGTACAAGGGTTTCATCACCACCGCGGTGCTGTCGATCCCGGCCATCTATTACGTCACGATGCGCACGCTCGGCGACATGAACACGCCGATCGGCGTCGCGCTGGACGGTACCGGCGGATTCACCGGCATGGCCCTGTTCTGGTCGATGATGGTGGGTCTCGCAGTGACCGGCCTGATCATCTGGATCACCGAATATTATACCGGCACGCAATATCGTCCGGTTCGGTCGATCGCCAAATCATCGGAAACCGGCCACGGCACCAACGTGATCCAGGGCCTGGCGATTTCGATGGAAGCAACGGCCCTGCCGACGCTGGTCATCGTGGTCGGTATCGTGATTGCGTTCCAGCTCGCTGGCCTGATCGGTATCGCCTTTGCGGCAACCGCCATGCTGGCGCTCGCCGGGATGGTTGTGGCGCTGGACGCTTATGGTCCGGTGACCGATAACGCAGGCGGCATCGCCGAAATGGCGGGCCTTGACGAAAGCGTCCGCAACAAGACCGACGCGCTGGACGCGGTGGGCAACACCACCAAGGCGGTGACCAAGGGCTATGCCATCGGTTCCGCGGGTCTCGCCGCACTGGTCCTGTTCTCGGCCTATACCGCTGACCTGAAGGAGTTCTTCCCGAACCTCGACGTCAGCTTCAGCCTTGAAAATCCCTATGTGATCGTCGGCCTGTTGCTGGGGGCCCTGCTGCCCTATCTGTTCGGCTCGATGGGCATGACCGCGGTTGGCCGTGCTGCCGGCGACGTCGTCATCGACGTCCGCGAGCAGTTCGCCAATGATCCGGGAATCATGGCGGGGACGTCGCGTCCCAACTATGCCCGGACGGTGGATATGGTGACCAAGGCGGCGATCAAGGAAATGGTCCTGCCATCGCTGCTGCCGGTATTGGCTCCGATCGTGGTCTATTTCGCGATCACCGCGGTAGCGGGTCAGGCCAACGGCTTTGCGGCCCTCGGCGCGCTGCTGCTCGGCGTGATCGTCTCCGGCCTGTTCGTCGCGCTGTCGATGACTGCCGGTGGTGGTGCATGGGACAATGCCAAGAAATATATCGAGGACGGCAATCACGGCGGCAAGGGTTCGGAAGCGCACAAGGCGGCCGTCACCGGAGACACCGTGGGCGATCCGTACAAGGATACCGCGGGTCCGGCCGTCAACCCGATGATCAAGATCACCAATATCGTCGCATTGCTGCTGCTGGCAGCGCTTTATGCGGCGCAGGGCGGGATGTAAGCTACCAGCCCAAGCTTGATTAGACCCCGCCGGAAGCGATTCCGGCGGGGTTTTTCGTGGCCGTCATCCGCCGATTTTTGTCTGCCCAGCGTTAATAACATATTACCCCTTTTCCGCTAGCTCATGGGCCAGAAAACGAGACGGGCGCGAGCAGGCAGAATCAATGGACTTGAGCGGAGTACAGACGTTGGAGGGCAAGGATATCGGGGTGGTCCGGTTTCCCGGTGGGCCGTCTGCGTCCGAATGCCGGGCGGTATTGCATCCTGTTACCGAGATAGATGCCAATCTGGCCGAGGCCTGGAGCGATCTGGCGCGCGAGGCGAGCGAGCCCAATATATTCTACGAACCATGGTTCCTGCGACCGGCGCTGGACCAGTTTGACCATCACCCCGATCTGCGCCTGTTTCTGCTGTGGGCCGGAGAACCCGGGGAATCCCGGTTGCTCGGCCTGCTGCCGCTAGGCCCCGCCCGCCATTTCGGACGATGGCCGGTGCCGCATGTCCAGAACTGGCTGCACCACAATTGCTTTCTTGGCACCCCGCTGGTGCGAAAGGGCCATGAACAGATGTTCTGGGAGCAGCTGTTGCGCGTGCTCGACGACAGCGACTGGCCGGGCTTTCTGCATATCAACGGCATGACCATCGCTGGTCCGCTGGATCGGGCGCTGCGCGCTGTGGGCAGGACCCAGAAGCGGCGCTGCGACCTTGTCCACAGCGAGGCGCGGGCGCTGCTGCAGAGCGACCTCGGTTCAGAAGCCTATCTCAACGCGACCGTCCGCGGCAAAAAGCGCAAGGAACTGAGGCGACAGACCAAGCGGCTCGAGGAACTCGGCGCAATAACCTATGGCCTGCAGTCCGACGGCAAAGATCTTGAGCAGTGGATTGACGAATTCCTGAAGCTGGAAAAAACCGGCTGGAAGGGCGCGAATGGATCGGCTCTGGACAGTTCGCCGAAAACCAGGACCTTTTTCCAACAGGCACTGACGGGCGCGGCGGCAGCGGGCCAGCTCGAGCGCCGCGATATCCGCCTCGACGGAAAGCCGCTGGCGATGCTGGTGAACTTTCTGTCCCCGCCCGGTGCCTTTGGCTTCAAGACCGCGTTCGACGAGGACTATGCCCGCTTTTCGCCCGGCGTGCTGCTGCAGATCGAAAATCTGAAATTTCTCGACCTGCGCACATCGCAGTGGATCGACAGCTGCGCGGCGCAGGACCATCCGATGATCGACAGCCTGTGGTCCGACCGCCGCCATATCGGCCGCTTCTCGATCGCGCTTGGCGGCCTGTCCCGAGGCGCGGTCTTTCGCGCCCTGCGGCTGGGCGAGGACCTGATGGGGAAGATCAGGGGGCGGGAAATATTTGATCCGGCAGAGGTGCAGCGATGAACCAGATTCCGCACAAAAAGAGTTTTCGGCAGGATGTTTTCGGGGAGGAAGCCCGGCGGCAATTTGACGCCTGCTATCCCGAACAGGCGGGGCTGCTGGAGCACAATATGCAGGCGCACGCGCTGCTGACGCTTGAGGCGCTGGCCGAGCTGGGCACGGCGTTGCCGGCGACGAGCGTCGAATACAATCCCGGCGATCTTCCCGTTGGCATCAGGCCGGAGGACGTGCCGGACAATGGCATGAGCATCGGCGACACGATCCGGATGATCGACAGTTGCGCCAGCTGGGCGGTGCTCAAGAATATCGAGCAGGTACCGGAATATGAGGCGCTGCTGCTCTCGCTGCTCGCCGAAATCCGGCCGATCCTGGAGGCGAAGACCGGGCAGATGCTGAAGCCGCAGGGCTTCATCTTCGTGTCCTCGCCGGGCGCGGTGACGCCCTATCATTTCGATCCCGAGCATAATATCCTGCTGCAGCTGCGCGGCGAGAAATGGATGACCACTTTCCCGGCTGGCCAGGCCCGCTTTGCCGCCGACGAGATCCACGAAGGCTATCATCTCGGCGGCCACCGCAATCTGGTCTGGCAGGAGGATTTCGTGGCCGAGGGGACGCGCCACCACCTGACTCCGGGCAAGGCGATCTTCGTGCCGGTGATGGCGCCGCATTTTGTCGAGAACGGCCCCGAGCCGAGCATCTCGCTCTCGATAACGTGGCGCTCGGACTGGAGTTTTGAAGAGGCAGACGCGCGGGCATTCAACGGCTGGCTGCGTAGGCGCGGTGTGACGCCGAAGGCACCCGGGCGGTTCCCGGCGCGGAACCGGGCGAAGGCGCTGGCCTGGCGGGTGCTCAGGAAAACTGGCCTAGCGGGCTAGTCGCCAATCCAATCCCGCTTGACTTTCCTGCCGCCGCCGTCACTCTCCCGCAAAAATACAGGAGAGAGAATATGGCCACCGTTGCAACCGCTGCCCCCATCACCATGGACGCCTTTGTCGAGAAACAGGCGCGGACGGACGCGGTTGTGAATATCGTGCTGGCGGGCGGGATCAATTACTGGCTGACGAAGGGTCTGGCCTTTGTGCCGGGGACGCTGCCGGTCGGGGACACCGATCCCAGTCTGGGCGGGACGCTGGTCGGGATCGCGGTGCTGATGAGCATCCTGCTGACGCTCATTGTCTATCCGGTCACGGTATCGCAGCGCAAGGCGGGCAAGGTGGTGCCGGGGCTTTCCGCCGATACAAAGGTCGGCTTTGCGCCCTTCCTGCTGGTGCTCAAGCATCTGGCGCTGACCTTGGTCCCGGCGCTGCTGATCGGGGCTCTGTTGCAGATGGTGGCGCCGGATCTGCACTTTGCGCCGCTGGTGTTTACCGCGATCGTCACCATCATCGCCGCGGTGCTGGCCTATTTCATGTCGAAGAGCACCACACGGGCGACGCTGAAGCTGTGATCATCATTTCTGCATCGATTGCCGTTCCGCCTGCCGAGCGAGCGGAGATTATTGCGCTGTGTATTGAGCACAGTGCGCGGTCGCGCGCCGAGCCGGGCTGTCTCTCGCACCATATCCATGCCGATTGCGAGGATCCGGACCGGCTGTTCTTTTACGAAGAGTGGCAGGACGAGGCTGCGGTTGCCGCACATTTTGCGGTGCCGCAATCGGGGGATTTTGTGAAGCGGCTGACGGCACTGGTGGGCGAGCGGCCGGCGATGCAGATTTATCGCGCGGACGCGGTTTCGGCGGGAGAGCTGGGTTAGACCTTTGCCGTTAGTGGTGAGCCTGTCGAACCACGCCTCTCGGACGAGAAGCTCCCTTCGACAAGCTCAGGGCTAACGGCATCCTCTACCTTCGCTATCTTCGCTGCCTAACTACCCCTAGAACCGCTTCCGGAAATCAATCTCGACATAGCGCCCGACCGGATCGACAAAGCCCGGCTGGTAGCTGAGCGGCACCAGGCCGCTGTCGTCACGGACGGTCTGGATATCGTTGAAGATATTGTCGATCTTGAAGGCAATGCGGCTGCCCTTGAGGAACGGCACTTTCTCGGTCAGGCTGCCGCGATCGTCGAGATTGACGAACAGCCGCAGGTTGAAGGTGGTCAGGTCGGAGAAGCGCAGGTCGGAGCCGGTCAGCCCGCCATTGACCCGGGTCGCGACCTGATGCTTGCCGTCGAGGCGGAAGCCGATGCCGTTGTTGAACCAGCCGCCGTTGATCTCGAACTCGTGCCGCGGGCTGCCACCCGAGGAGCCAACCGCCGAGCCGTCCAGCAGATCGAGTTCGTCGACACCGTCCCGGATCCTGATCCGGTCCTGCAGGCGGATCGTGTGATAGGCTGAAACCTGCCAGCGACCGCCGCGGGGACGACCGCCCATTCCGGGGCCGCCGCGCGGGCCTGCCGGGCGTTCCGCCCTGCCGCCTTCGGGCGGTGCGCCGTCAGCCGGCTTTTCTCCCTGCGGCTCGCCCCCGGGGGCCGCTGCGCCCGAAGCCCGCGCCGCTCGGTCCGGTCGCCCCGGGCCGCCGCCGCGCCGCTCGCCGAAGCGCTTGGAAAAATCGATCCCGTAGCGGATCTTTTCGCTGCTGACATTGGCATAGTTGACCGGACGCCGGTCGATCGCGACCAGCTGGCCGGAGGGATCGCGGGTCACCCGGTCGGGGAAGGCGGCCTCGATCTCGGGTGTCAGCAACGGGAAGCTGGACGCGACATTGTCGCTGTTGTTGCGGAAATATTCACCGAGAAAGCTGAAACCCTCGAGCCATTCGGGTCGGTAATTGACCGCCAGCTTGATATCGCGCCGCTTTTCCGCCAGCAGCGCCGGATTGCCGCCGGTGGTGATTGCCGCCAGCACGGTCTGGCCGTTGACGAAGTCGAAGGTGGTGACATCCGGGGTGATGATCACCGGGTTGCCGAGCTGGGCGATGCCGGGGGCTGCTTCCTCGCCAATTGCCGAGGCGGTGAAGACCAGCCCGTCGAACGGCTCCCAGTTCAGGCCAAAGCCATATTCCACCAGCCCGCCGAAGTCGGACAGGTCGGCATAGCCGAGATTGCCGTTGACCGACAATTTGCCGATCGCCTCGACGACGTCGATATTCTCGTCGGCGAGCGGAATATCGACGTTGATTCCGGTGCTCAGCTTGTCGCGGTCGAGACTCGTAGTGGTGATGATCCCGCGGCGCGTTTCGTGGCTGTCCAGATCTTCCCGGTTATAGCCGGCCCGTAGGGTGGTGGTGACCGTGCCCGAGGGCAGATTCAGCAGGCTGCCGGACATCGTCGCGAGATTGTTGACAGTCTGGTTGGTTGCCCGGGCGTTGTCGGTGACCGGTGCACCGAGCAGATTGCCGAAACTGTCGGCGCGCGGATCGACCGACCCGGCATCAATCGCTGCCTGCAGCGCGCTGATATCGCCGGACCGGTCTGTTTCGCTATCGGTCTGCGCGCGCGTGTAATCGCTGGTCAGCGACCACCGCCATTCGCCGAGGTTGCCGTTCAGCGTCAGGCCGGCCTGGGCGGTGTTGGTTTCCTGCACCCGGTTCAGCGGGCCATATTCGGTGAAATAGCGGAACAGCGGGTCGCCGGCGACCTGAAGCGTCCCGTTGGGCAGGCCCTGAAGGCCCCGTGACTTGTCATAGACATAGCCGCCGTTCAGCGACAGGGCCATGCCGTTGTCGAATTGCCGGCTGTAATTGGCGTTGAATTCGACATTGTCGGACGGCGCGACCAGCGTCCGGAAATCGCCGAGATTGACCAGGGCACCGGCCGAATCCTGGATGATATCCCGCTCGCTTTCGGTGATCGCGGTGTTGTTCTGCCATTCGAGATTGATATTGACCCGGCTTGTCTTGCCGATGCGGGTCAGGGTTGTTTCCAGTTCGGACCGTCCCTGACCGCCTTGCGTCGGTACCCCATATTCGGCCGAGGCGCTGACGCCGGTATAATTGTCCTTGAGAATGAAATTGATCACCCGCTGATCGGGGCGGTAGCCATATTGCAGGGCAAGCTCTTCCGGAAACACCTGGACGGTTCGGATGGCCTCGGGTGGCAGATCGCGGATTTCGCGGAAGCCGGAAGTGCGCTGGCCGTTGATCAAGACGACCGGCCGACCGCTGCCGCGGCCCCGGCTGGAGCCGGTCTGCGAGGAAATTGCCTCGAGCAGGTCCTGCACCGAGGAGGCACCGAAGCTCGCGATATCCGCCTCGCTCAGTTCGACCACCGGCGGTATTTCGGTCACCACGGCACCGCGCGGACGCTCGGCGATGACGACGATTTCCTCGTCCGGATAATCCGTGTCGGCGTCGCTGGTCTGCGCGCTGGCGGGAGCAGCGAACAACAGGGCGGCCAGGACGAAGGGAGAGGAGCTGCTCAGCAATCTGGGGGAAGAAATCATAACGGGGTTCATAACTCTACTAAGGGGGGAGAGAAGATGTCCGAAGTGCCATGCGAATGATGCTAATGGTATAATTTCTTTGTATTAAATTGTCGCAGCGAATTGGCGGCGCGGGGGATAGATATTATCATTCGGGCTGGTGCAGCTAATCCTTCCCTTTTTGCGCATTTGCCGTTATGGCGCACGGCAACACGCGGAATTGCCGCGATAGTAGGGAAAATGTACCGCCATATGGCAAAAGAAGAATTACTGGAAATGAAGGGGATGGTTCGCGAACTGCTCCCCAACGCCATGTTCCGGGTCGAGCTGGAAAATGGCCACGAGATTTTGGGACATACCGCCGGCAAGATGCGCAAGAACCGCATCCGCGTGCTGGTTGGTGATGAGGTGCTCGTCGAGCTAACCCCTTATGACCTGACCAAGGGTCGCATCACCTATCGTTTCAAGTGACGTAATGCCGTTCGTCCCGAGCGTGTCGAAGGACAGCGATTGGCGGGCTGTGCATATGCCCGGGGGGCTTCGACAAGCTCAGCCCGAGCGGTTTAGACGGTACTATATTCTATGAAACTGGTCCTCGCCTCATCCAGCCCGCGCCGTCTGGAACTGCTGGGCCGTCTGGGCGTTGCGCCCGACCGCATTGTCTCACCCGATATTGACGAAGACCCGCACAAGGGCGAATTGCCGCGCGACTATGTTCTGCGCATGGCGCAGGAAAAGGCCGCGGCGGTCGTCCGCGATGACCAGGAAGTGCTGGTCGCTGGCGATACCACGGTGGCGGTGGGGCGCCGGATCCTGGGACAGGCCGGCGATGCCGCGGAGCAGCGCAAGTTTCTGCAATTGATCAGTGGCCGGCGCCATCACGTGATGTCCGCAGTCTGCGTGATCGCGGCGGATGGCACCGCCCGCACCAAATTGTCCGACAGTATCGTCAAGTTCAAGCGCTTCGAGCCGCGCGAGATCGAGGCCTATATTGCCAGCGGCGAAGGCCAGGGCAAGGCCGGCGGCTATGCGATCCAGGGCACGGCGGAATCCTTCGTCACATGGATGTCGGGAAGCTACAGCGGCATCATGGGCCTGCCGCTCTATGAAACGCGTAACCTGCTGATCAGCGCGGGCTATCCCCTTGGCTGATTTCGCGAATGGCTGGCTTTACGAAGCCGGGATCGGCGAGAACCGCGCGCTGCGCCTCGAAAATGGCGAGCTGGTGCAAGTCCGGATCGAGCGTGCCGATGGCCGCGCCAGACCCGGTGCCGTCGTCGAGGCAAAATTCACGCGGCAATGGGTTGCCGGAAAGTCCGGGATCGTCACGCTGCCGGATGGGCAGGAAGCGCTGCTGCAGCCGCTGCCTGCGGGAGCGACCGAAGGGTCGATGGTCCGGGTCGAGATCGTTCGGGCGGCCATCAGCGAACGTGGCGGGCAGGCCAAGCGCGCCAAGGCGCGGCCGGCGGAAGCGGACAGCGCGTTGCGCGACGGTCTCGACCTGCTGGCCGAACTCGCGGCGTCCGGCCTTCCCGTCAGGCAGGTCCATGCCCATGAGGAGGACGCTCTTGCCCGGCACGGCTGGCACGAGGCCATGGAACAGGCAGAAACCGGGCGGATCGATTTCGAGGGCGGGAGCCTGCTGGTCTCGCTCACCCCGGCGATGACCCTGTTCGATGTCGACGGGCCGCTGGCGCCGTTCGAGCTGGCGAAGCGGGCTGCGCGGGAGGTTGCTCGGGCGCTCGTGCGGTTCGATATTCGCGGCAATATCGGCGTCGATTTTCCGACGCTGCAGGCCAAGGCGGAGCGGTCCGCCGTCACCGCGATCTTTGACGACCATATGGCCGCCAATTGCGAGCGAACGGCGATCAACGGCTTCGGCTTCCTGCAGGTCGTCAGCCGCAAGCTGCAGCCCTCAGTGCCGGAAATCCTGCAGGCCGATCGCGTGGCAAATGCCGCGCTGGCCCTGTTGCGACAGGCAGAACGGGACCGCGGTGCCGGTCCGATGCGGCTGGCCGTGCATCCCGCCGTGGCAAACAAGCTGGCCCCGCCGCTGCTGGAGGAACTGGCAAGGCGGACGGGCCGCAGCATTTCGGTCGAGGCGCGCGGCGAGATTGCGATCGACGGCGGCTCGGCAGGATAATTCTCCTGCGGAGCGGGAACGGCGTTACGCCCTTGCATTTCCGCCGCTCAATCGTCAAAGCCAGCGGATGACAGATATCATCCTATACGACTATTGGCGCAGCTCGGCGAGCTACCGGGTGCGCATCGCGCTCAACCTCAAGGGCGTCGCCTATGCATCCGTTCCCACCAGCCTGCTCGACGGCGACCAGAGGGCCCCGGACTATGTCGCGCGCAACCCGCAGGGCTTTGTGCCGATGCTCACGATCGACGGCCATGACCTGACCCAGTCGCTGGCGATCATCGACTATCTCGATGCGAAATATGCCGATCCGCCGATGGTTTCCCGAGATCCTCTGGAACGCGCGACCACGCTTGCCCAGGCGATGGTCATCGCCGCGGATATCCATCCGGTGAACAATCTGCGGATCTTGAAATATCTCAAGGATGAACTGGGGCAGGAACAGGGGGCGATCGACCGCTGGTATCGCCACTGGATCACGGAAGGCTTTGCGGCGCTCGAAACCATGGCTCCCGAGAGCGGATTTTTCGGCGGCGACCAGCCCAATCTGGCCGATGTCTGCCTGGTCCCGCAAATGGCCAATGCGCGCAGGTTCGAGACCGATCTGGCACCATTTCCCAAGCTGCTGCGGATCGATGCGGCGTGCAACGAACTGGCGGCTTTCCAGAAAGCGGCTCCCGAAGCCGTGAAGCCCGCATGATGAAAAAATGGATTCTGGCGCTGCCGCTGCTGGCGATGCATGTTCCCGTTTGGGGGCAGGAACAAGCCGACAGGGATAACCGGAAGATCGTCATCGCCGATCAGCGGTTGCCGGAGATTGTCGTCACCGGCCTGCCGACCGCGCTTGGCGACACGGCCTATAATACAACCGAAATATCGATCGATTCGCTGCAACCCGTCGAGAATATATTGCGCGACGTTCCCGGGCTGCAGCAATTCCGTCGCTCGGACGCGCGGTCGGCCAATCCGACCAGCCAGGGCGTAACCCTGCGCGGCCTCGGCGGCAATGCCTCGTCCCGCGCGCTGCTGATCCTCGACGGCGTGCCGCAGGCCGATCCGTTCGGCGGCTGGGTGGCATGGCCCGGCTACGATGCGCTTGCCCTGAAGAGCGCGCGGATCACGCGCGGCGGCGGCAGCGGAGCGGAAGGCCAGGGCGCGATTGCCGGCACCATCGAGCTGTTCAGCGACAATGTCGGCGACCTGACCGAAATCGGCGCCGCCTACGGCAGCCGCAACAGCGTCGATGCCGATCTGCTGTTCGGCCGGGAGCTGGGCCAGGGGCAGCTGACCATTTCGGCCAATTATGCCAGCGGCGACGGTTTCATTCCGATCATCGAAGGCCAGCGCGGCTCGGTCGATCGCCCGGCGGACTATGAGCAGGCCGGGCTGGCCGTGCGTTTTGTCGCGCCGCTTTCGGACAGCACCGAATTGCAGGCCAATGTCCGCGCCTTCACCGATGACCGCGAGCGCGGCTTTGCGTTCAGCGAAAATCACAATGACGGCGCGGACGCGAGCCTCCGGCTGGTCAATCGCGGCTCCGGCTGGCAATGGTCGGCGCTCGGCTATGTCCAGATCCGCAATTTCGACGTCAGTTTCGGCGGCGTTTCGGACGACCGCAATTCCGTCAGCCGGGTGTTCGAGCAATATAATGTACCGTCGACCGGCCTCGGTGCGCGTTTCGAAGTGCGGCCGCCGGTTGGCGATGCGGTCGAACTGCGGATCGGCGGCGACTGGCGGCGGACCGAGGGCGAGACCAAGGAGAATTTCTTCTTTGCCGACAATGATACGCCGCGCCGCAGCCGCCGGGCAGGGGGCAGTACCGCGACCTATGGCGGCTTTGTCGAGGCCAGCTTCCAGGCCACCGATGCGCTGGTCCTGACCGGGGGCGGACGCGTTGACTTCTGGTCGATCGACGATGGCTTCCGCCGCGAGATCGAGCTGATCAGCCCGTTTCCCGGTGCGGTCAGGACCGATGAACAGTTTTCCAATCGCAGCGGGACCGAATTTACCGGACGCGGCGGCTTTGCCTATGACGCGACCGAGGCGCTGACCTTTCGCGGGGCCGCCTATCTGGGCTGGCGGCTGCCCACGCTGAACGAGCTTTTCCGGCCGTTCCGGGTCGGCGACGACGCGACCGCCGCCAACGAGCTGCTCGAACCCGAGCGGGTCAAGGGGGCCGAGCTGGGGCTGGACTGGAACAGCGGCGTGCTGACGCTGGGCATCACCGCCTTCTATAACCAGCTCGACAATGCCGTCGCCAACGTGACCCTGGCTAATGGTCCCGGCGTCTTTCCCGGTGTCGGATTTGTCTCGGGGAACGGAACCTACAGCCAACGCCAGAATCTGGAATCCATCCGGTCCAGGGGTGTCGAAATCGATGCCACATTCGATCTCGCCGCCCTGGTCGAGGGCCTGACCTTTCGCGCCGGCTATTCCTATGTCGATGCCGAGGTCGACGGGTCCGGCGATGCCGCGCCGATCGACGGCCTGCGACCGGCCCAGGTGCCGCGGCACAATGCCTCGGGGACGATTGGCTGGGAAGCGGACAATGGCAGCGGCGCAAGCCTGTCGGCGCGCTATATCGGCCAGCAGTATGAGGATGATGTCAACCAGCTGAGCCTTGCCGATGCCTTTACGATCGATGGCCGCATGTCGCTGGCCCTCAATGATCGGCTGCTTGTCGAAACACGGGTTGAAAATCTTTTCGATGCCCGGGTAGAGGCGGCGATCAGCAGCAATGGAATTATAGAACGCGCCTTCCCAAGGACATTTTGGATTGGACTTCGCGCCAGATTTGAATAAATATTGCCCATGACCTTTCTTCTTGACGAATTTCTGCCCTACCAGTTGTCGACCGCGTCCAACGCGGTCAGTGACCTCATCGCGAGCGAGTACAAGAGTCGCTTCGGTCTCAAGATACCGGAATGGCGGGTGATGGCGGTGCTGGGAACGCGCGGGGCATTGACGCAGCGGCATCTGGTGGAGGCGACCCTGATGGACAAGGTGACCGTCAACCGGGCGGTTAAGACGCTGGTCGATCGCGCCCTGCTCGAGCGCAGTCCGAACAGCGCCGACGGGCGATCCCACCATCTGTTGCTGAGCAGCACCGGCCGCGATCTCTATGGCCAGATCCTGCCCGCCGCGCAGGTCATGGACAGGAAGATCATGGCGGTGCTCAGCGAGGAGGAGAAGGCCGAGCTTTCGGCGATGCTGGCGAAGATCAAGGAATCCGCCGACACTATCGCCAGAGCATAAAAAGAGCGGCAGTCTCCTGCCGCTCCCTTGGATTTTCAGATGGAATTGCCGCTATAGCATCGCATCGGAGATCGAGCAGGCCGCAGGGCCGAGGATCACGATGAACAGGGTCGGCAGAATGAACAGGATCAGCGGAACCGTCATGATCGCCGGCAGACGCGCCGCCTTTTCTTCGGCGCGCATCATCCGGTCGTTTCGGAATTCGGCCGAAAGCACGCGCAGCGATGACGCCAGCGGCGTACCATATTTTTCGGTCTGGATCATCGTCGTGACCACGCCCTTGATATGGTCGAGCGCGACGCGATAGGACAGATTTTCAAAGGCCTGCCGGCGCTCGGTCAGGAAGCCGAGCTCGATCGAGGTCAGCGAGAATTCGTCGGCCAGTTCCGGATAGGCGCTGCCCAACTCTTTCGAAACCCTGGCAAAGGCCGTGTCGACGGTCAGACCCGCCTCGGCACAGATGACCAGAAGATCGATGGCGTCGGGGAGACCCTTGCGGATCAGATCCGTCCGTTTCGAAATCAGGTTGTTAACGTAGATATCGGCGCCCTTATATCCCAATATCGTTGCCCCGGCAAAGACGCCGAAACGCTTGATATCGGACCAGTCGCCGAGATAATTGAATCCGTAGATGGCCAGGGCGGCGCCGCCGCCCAGAACGATCGGCAGGACCAGCCGGCTGAAAATGATGAGGAACGCCAGATCCTTGGACCGGATTCCGGCCTGCGCCAGTTTCTGTTGCGCTTCCTTGACCTGGGTGTCCTGCAGAACCTGGAGCGACGAAAGCACGTTGCGCATCCGGTCGGTGGTATCGTTCTGCTGTACCAGCTTGGCGCGCTTCTTGGTGGTTGAAGCCATGATCCCGGCCTTCAACTGCTCCCGGCGCGCCGTGAGCGCCTTGACCCGCTTGGCCATCGGATCGCGCACCGTCACGGCGGCATAGATCGCGAAAAACACGGCCGTCGCCGCCACGGCCGCCAATATGGTTGCCACCCAGAGGACGTCCACGCCCATCAATGTTGGTCCGCCGCCGGTTGTCATTTGCCTCGTACCTTCATATTAAATCTCGAAATTGACCATTTTTGCCATGATGAACACGCCGATGCTCATCCAGCACAGGCCGCCCAGGCCGGCGATGATCAGCCGTTCTTCATAGAAAAATCCCGCCAGATAGGTGGGGTTCACGGTGTAGACCAGGCCGAACACGATGAACGGCAGCGACCCCACGATATAGGCGGAGGCCTTGGATTCCGAAGACATCGCCTTGATCTTGAGCTTCATCTGGCCGCGCTTGCGCAGCACATCGGCAAGGTTGGACAGTGTTTCGGCAAGGTTGCCGCCGGTTTCGCGCTGGATCGCGAGGGTGATGCAGAAGAACTTGAATTCGGGAGTTTCCATGCGCTTGGCACTTTCCTGCAGCGCGTCTTCCATGGTCTGGCCGATCTTGATCCGGTCGACGACCTTCTGGAATTCCTCGCCCACAGGGCCGCCAATTTCCTTGGCGACCACGCCGATGGTTTCGGTGACGGGCAGGCCCGAGCGCAGGCCGCGGACAAGCAGTTCAATGGCGTCGGGAAAGGACGCGGTGAACTTGTTGACGCGCCGGTTGATCAGGAAGCCGACAACGAAATGCGGCAATCCGGCGCCGACCAGAAGTCCGACAAACAGACAGAGAAGGATCGGTGCGCCCTTGAACATCAGCAAGCCCGAGACGATCACGAAGAGGCCGCCCGCTGCGTAGAAAAAATAGGAAAGCGGCCAATGCTTGCCGGTTTTCTCCATCCGGATCGCCAGAATTTCGAGCTTGGTCATGTTCTCGCCCTTCGGACGAGTTGTCTTGCGTCGTGCCGATAGCGCCTTTTTCATCTGCGCCTCGACCCGGACATTGGCGCTGTCGGAATGGCGATATTTGAGTTTGGTCAGCTGCCGGGCCACGGACTTGGCTTCGGATGGGCCGGACAATGCAAAAATGAGCAGCAGCAAAACCGCCAGAATGCCAGCACCCAATATTGCAATTTGCATCGTACCCATAGTGTAATTCCCTTTAAAGCTGAAGAAAATCTGCGCCTGCTTCAGACTTTAGGAGCATCCTCTTTGGTTTTCTTGGATGGCAAGAAGGATTTGAAATCACCAAATTTTTCCATGAAGGATTTCTTGTCGCCGGTGGCATCCGAATCTTCACCGTCGTTCACCGAACCAAGGACGAGGTTCGACAGTTCGATGATCTTGGACGAGGCTTTGCTGGACTTGCCCGCTTCAACCATCGCCTGACCCAATTTTGCCGCCTGTGCAGCGGTTTTCGGATCATAGGGAATCATGATGTCGATCTTGCGCTCGATCGAGCTTTCGAAATCCTGTCGGCCGATTTCCAGATTGGCGGTTTGAACCTTGTTTGCCACGACAAATACCTTGCTCTGCGCGGCATGGGATTTCAGCCAGGACAGCAAGCGAATGCAGTCCCGCGCCGAGGCCAGTGTCAGTTCGGTGACGATGACGGTTGCGTTAACATCACCGAGCAAATGCGGATAGTTGATCAGCATGTCGCGCGGCAAATCGATCACCGTACAGTCGAATGCGGCGCGAAATTCTTCCTGCAACTGGAAGAAGGCGGTGCCATCGGTCATGATCGGCGCGTTGATTGGTGCCTCGGCGGAAAGCAGAGATAATTTCTCGTTGGCCTTGATCATGGCGCGTTCAATGAACAGCCCGTCGATGCGGCTGGGATTGTCGATCGCATCCGTGAGGCCGCGACCAGGTTCCAGGTCCAGCGACAGCGCGCCGGTTCCGAAATGAACGTCCAGATCGAGCAGTGCCGTCAGGCGTTCGCGATCATGGCTCAACAACCAGGCGACGGAGGTGGCGATTGTGGAGGCGCCGACGCCCCCGCGGGTGCCGATGATGGCGGTGGAGACATGAGGTTTTTCGGCATGCTGATCATCATTTTTCGGAGCATTCAGCACTGCTTGTGCCTGGCTCAGCACATCGCGCAGCTGGTCCGGGCTGAACGGCTTCAGCAGATAGTCCTGGAGACCGCTGACAATCAGGTCGCGATACAGGCGCACGTCATTGACCTGGCCCATGGCAACCACAACGGTACCCGGTTCGCAAACCTCGGCCAGCGAATTGATGTCGTTCAACGGATCGCCGGATTCCGACAGATCGACCAGCAGGATATTGGGACTGGCGGAAACGGAAAGGGTCTGGACGGCATTGCGCAGCCCACCCTTGTTGCACTTGTCGGTATTCCAGCCCATTTCCTCGGCAACGGGACGCAGCATCTCCAGCGTTTCGTCGTCGCATACAAAGGCCGCAAACGGTTCACGACCGCCGACCGAACCGGCTTTCCAGGGAGCGTTCATTATTGTCCTCCAACTTTCTTGTCACGATAGGCTCGGATGGCCTTGGAAGCCCGCGCCTGATCTTCACCCTCAGCATTTTGACCACGCACGAGATCCTCTGGATCGGCTATCATGGCAGCAAGCGTGCCATTGGTTCCGCAACCATAGTTGGCACTGGTCCGCACCTGAAAATCGGTATGGCTGCGATGGCTGAAATCAGGACATCCCGGCACGGAAGCGGTGGTGCGCGTTACGACGACCCGCATCTGACCGGCAGGGACATAGCCGTCCGTGACAGGAGCTGTTTCGCTGATCAGCAGGCCGTAGCTTGCGACGATGTTTTCGATGGCTGCTTTCGCTACCGGGCTGGCCGAATAGCCTGGATCGTCGATAGAAACTCGATCGCCATAGCCAAGTTCAAGAGCGTCGAACCAGCCGGCCAGACGATTCTGCTCGGCCGTCGACAGTCCGCCATTGCCGGCGCTCAGATCCAGTACGAAATTGGATTTCGAAACGACGGGCTGGCGTTCGCTGTATACACTGCGGTTCGCGGTGGTGCTGCCACAGGCCGTAACCGACAGTCCGGCGGCGGTGATGAGTGCGATTGATAGGATGCGCATGATCTATTCTCCTGATCCAGCTTATTTGTCGAAACTGAAACCGGGAGCGGTGCCGCCGGATTTCTTGGATTTCTTGGCCGATTTGGATGGAGCCGGGGATTCCAGGCTACCGAAACTCTGACTTGCCGGTGTCGCCGGCGCCATTGTCGGCTTGGGCCGGTCGCCTCCGGTACCGGAATGGTTGCGATTGAGAAGGAACCGTTCCGCATCATTCGCAGCCTTGAAGCCGTCGGTCGGCAAGACGATCTCGCTGTCGCTGACCGGCTTGACCAGATAAGGTGTAACCACGATCATCAATTCGGTTTCGTTGCGACGATAGCCGTCCGACTTGAACAACGTGCCGAGGATCGGAACATCGGCCAGGCCAGGTGTCTTGTCGATTGCCGAGTTATAGCTGTTCTGCATCAGACCGGCGATCATGAAGCTTTCGCCGGAGCCGAGTTCGACGGTCGTTTCCGCCCGGCGGGTGGATACCGCCGGAATGCTGAAGCCATTGAGAACGACTGCACCGTTGGAAGAGATTTCCGAAACTTCGGGAGCGACGCGGATCGAAATCCGGCCGTTCGACAGCACGGTTGGTGTGTAGGTAAGGCTGACACCGAAATTCTTGTACTGGACCGACACTTCGCCCAGTCCGGTGGACATCGGAATGGGAAATTCACCGCCTGCAAGGAAGGTCGCCGTTTCGCCGGAAATGGTTGTCAGGTTGGGCGAGGCCAGCGTGCTGACCAGACCCACCCGCTCCGATACGTCAAAGGCCGTTGCGATATCGAGACCGAAAAGACGCCCGGCAGCCTTGATGGTATTCAGGCCGGAGTTGTTTTGGTTGTAATTGAACGAGGTGCCATTCGCGGTCACGAACTGGCCGGTGGCCGGGTCGAATGGAAGCGAGACAGACCCTGCTGGCAAGCCAAACAGCTGCGATGCGTCAAGCTGTGGCAGGTTGGATGTAAAATCGCTTATCGAACCAAAATTGCGTCCGCGCGAGATCCCGAACTGGAACCCGCCGGTGGTATCCCGGGTCAGCAGATTGCCGTTGATTTCTTTCGCCAGCGTGCGACTGACCTCGGCAAAACGAACCTTGAGGTTGACCTGCATCGGTGTTGCGGTCTTCAGTCGGCTGACCACCCGGGTTGCATCGCCAACAAAGGCTTGCACCAGATTTTCGGCTTCTTCCGCATCATCCGGATCGGCGATCGTGCCGGTCAGCAGGACAAAATTGTTGGTCGTGCTCACCGCGATATTGGCTTCCGGCATTGCCAGGCTCAACATCTGGTCGATCGAGGAAATTTCCGCACCGACCGCAATTTCAGCCGAAAAGACGACCTTGCCGGACGCGCTGGTAGCATAAAAGCTGGTCTGACCGCCTTTCTTGCCAAAAATATAGATCTGGCGCGGCGACCGGACCTGGACATCGGCGATGCTGTTTTCGGCAATGAAGATATCTTCAATGGGCGAGGGCAGTGTGATCAGCTTGCCCCGGCCGACCGCAATAGAAACGCGGGAATCGGGTTGCGAAATATTGACCGACTGGGCGTTCAGGGCAGTGCTGCTGTTGGCAGCCACAGCCAGGGCGAGAGCGGCAACAACGGCTACGCCCATTGCCTTTTTCGCCGAGCGGCTATGCTGTGCATATTCTACGGCCATCATTTGTCTCCAAATTCGATATCATTGACCGTATTGCCGCGTGCGACGCGGACGACGGGACCTTTGGGTTTTTCCTTCTCGGCCAGTGGGGGCGGCGAGCGCGTTTCGAAGCGCGATACGTCGCCACCGGTCGAAAAGGTTGATTTCGTGCTGCTTGGGCGCGCTGCGAGCGAACGGATCATGTCGGCTTCGACAACCGGATCATCCGTTTTCGGCAGCTTGATCGCGCCCGATGCAATGGCCTCTTCCAGTTCGGCAGCGCTGTCGGCGAGCGACCGCAGCGACAGGCTCAATGTACCCAGAGTCTGGGCAACGGAAATCTGTTCGGCAATTTTGGGCGTGGCTTCGAGGGTGACCAGCTTTGCCGTCTGGGCGTATTGCTGACCTTGTTCGTTCTTCGATGCGACAACCCGGTTGTCGGTGGCCAGGACCCGCAAGTTGCGGATCACGGTTTCGGAAACCTTGAGCTCGGGGCCTTCGCCCTTGACCGACTGTGTCAGCATCAGGTCGACGCGGTCGCCCGGAAACACAAAGCCGGCAACACCGGTGAGGCCGGATACGGGAATGGTCACGGCGCGCATGCCTGGGCCCAGCGCCGCAGCCAGGAAGCCGCGATCACCCGGTGCTACCAGAGAACCCTTGGTGAGCGGCTGTCCGGCGGTAACCGGATTGCGGACAACGGTGCCGGCCAGGGTTTCCACGTTGGTGTCTTCTTTCATGAAATAGGCATCTTCGATCAGATCCTTCGGCCATGGCTGAAACCGGAAACTGTCGGGCGTGATGATCGTGCCGACGGGAAGGGCGCGGGTAGCAACAAGCACTTCCTCGCCAACCACTTCCGCTTTTTTTGCTGCGACTTGCGGCGCGGACGCACCGTCAAACATGTTCTTGGCGAGCAATGCCGTGACCGCAGCCACGATCAGCGCACCAATCAGCAAAATGATTTTCTTCTTGTCCATGACGTCTCACGCCTCCTGAATGCCCCCGCCCGAATGGTTCCTTTGGCGGTCACTGCCTCTTTCGAGTAAAATGGTTAAAATATCGTTTGTGAACTATGCCCTGCTATTCCCGCGATCATCCAGAGCCCGGAACAGGCGATGGCGACCCCGTAAGGCACCTTTATGGGCCCCTCGGTCTTTCGAATTTGTTTGCTGATCATCATTAACAGCGTCAGCAGGCCGCCAGCGATCGACATGATCACCAGCAGCTCGAGAAAGGTCAGCCAGTGCATCCACAAGGCCAGCGCCGTCAGCAGTTTGACGTCGCCTCCCCCCATGGCGCCGATCGCAAACATCCCGGCGAATATGGTAAATATGATGGCAGCCAAACCGATCTGTCCGATCATTTCGGGCCAGAATGTCATGCCGCTGATGATCCAGAACACCGGTGCGCCGAGCGCGATGCCAAGATTGAGCCAGTTCGAGATGTGGCGCCTTTTCAAGTCGGTAACGGCTGCAACGATCAGTGCAATTGCCAATCCGCCCCAGAGCAAGTAGATGAAAGTCTCACTATCCATGGACCGACGTCTAGTTAATTTGCCTTACCAAATAGTAACCACGATTCCCGGAGCCATTTTTCTTCCGACCGAGTGACAACGATAAAGCGTGATATGACAGACTTGAAAGATGAGCGCTTCGATCGGCGGTCCTTGCCACGGGATGCGACAGAAAAGCCGTGGACCGGCCCGGATGGCTGGGAATTCCGGGAACTGGACTGGCTGCCGGATGGGCAGCCCGAAGGGCCGCGGGGTTCGATCCTGTTCATGACGGGACGGGCAGATTTTTACGAGAAATATCTGGAAACCTTTCACGATTTCCACGCGCAGGGCTGGAATGTCACTTCTGTCGACTGGCGCGGGCAAGGCGGATCGGGCCGTTGCGGGGCACATCCGCACGTCGGTCACATCGACGATTTTGCCACCTGGGTCGGAGATCTTGTTGCCTTTTTTGACCAATGGCGGGTCAGCCATGCCGGTCCGCACGTGCTGGTCGGTCACAGCATGGGCGGGCATATTGTCCTGCGCGCCATGACCGAGCAGCGCATCCACCCCGACGCCGCCATATTGAGCGCACCGATGCTGGCGCCCGCCGGCGGCGGCATGCCGGAATGGGCCGCCCATGGCATCGCCAAATTCATGTGTGCGATCGGTCGCGGCAAGCGACGGGCCTGGAAACCGGTGGAGAATCCGCTCGAACCCTATGTTCCGAGGCAGACCTTGCTGACCCATGATGCCGACCGCTATTCCGACGAATTTTTCTGGTTTCGCGAGCGGCCGTTCGTGCGGCTGGGCCCGGCCAGCTGGCGCTGGGTGGAACGGGCCTATGCCTCGACCCGCTTGCTGCGCAACCGGCAAAAGCTGATGCAGATGGATGTTCCGGTTCTGGTGCTGGCAACCGCGACCGACGAACTGGTCGATCATGCAACGATCGAGCGGGCGGTCCATCTGCTGCCAAGGGCGGAGATGAAGCTGTTCGGCCCGGAATCCGCTCATGAAATATTTCGAGAGGTTGATGACGTGCGCAATGCGGCGCTCCAAAGCTGCTTCGCCTTTCTTGACCGGGTGGCGCCCAGGCGATGAAGCAATTCGACGTCGCCATCATCGGGGCCGGGATCGCCGGAGCCAGCATCGCCTCTGAAATTGGCGCGGACCGGTCGGTGCTGCTGCTCGAGGCCGAGGAATTTCCCGGCTATCATGCCACCGGCCGGTCGGCGGCTTTCTGGACGGAAAGCTACGGCGGACCGCTGGTGCAGCCGTTGACGTCCGCGTCGCGCGCCTTTCTCGACAATCCGCCACCGGAATTTTCGCCGTCCGGGTTCCTGCGGCCGCGCGGTGCGGTCAATATCGCCCGCACCGGCGAACAGCATCTCGCCGACCAGTTTCTGGCCGACTTTGCCGACAACGGGCTCGACCTCGCTCGCTGGTCCTGGGCCCAGGCCGCCGACCTGATACCCGGTCTGAAGCCGGTCTGGAGCCATGCGGTTCACGAGCCGGACTGCTGCGACATCGATGTCGCCGGGCTGCACGCCGCCTATCTGAAGGACGCGCGGCGAAAAGCGGTGCAGCTGATCTGCCGGGCGCCGGTCAGCGAGATCAGCAAGCAGGACGGCGTCTGGGCGCTGGTCGCGGGGGGCGAGACCTATCACGCGACCATTCTCGTCAACGCAGCCGGGGCATGGGCGGACAGCATTGCCGAATTGGCTGGCGTGAAACCGGTCGGCATCCAGCCGCTGATCCGCAACATGGTCCAGATCGAGACCGATCCGCCGTCATCGCCGAGCATGCCGCTGGTTGTCGGTCTGGATGGCAGTTTCTATTTCAAGCCCGAAGCCGGTGGCAGCTACTGGCTCAGTCCGCACGACGAAATTCCGGCTTCGCCCGGCGATGTCGCGCCCGACGAACTGAGTGTCGCCACAGCCATTGACCGGTTCGAACAAGTGCTCGATGTGCAGGTGAAGCGGGTTACGCGGAAATGGGCCGGCCTGCGCAGCTTTGCGCCGGACCGGCTGCCCGTGATCGGTTTTGACGCTGCCGCAGAAGATTTCTTCTGGTTTGCCGGGCAGGGCGGATTCGGTATCCAGACGGCCCCCGCCGCAGCAAAACTGGCCCGTTCCGTCTTGCTGGGGCAGCCTCCGGACGAAAGCCTGCACGCCGTCGACCCGACCCTCTATGCGGCGTCACGTTTCCGCTAGGCGGGACCATTTTCAACCCAATGCTTGCACAGCCCACCGGCTGGCCTATGATTTCTATCACTCGGGAAAAGGAGTAGGAAGAAATGGCGCATCAATTCGAGATATGGAAAGATCAGAAGGGCGAGTTTCGGGTTCGTTTCAAATATAACAGCGAAGTTATTTTCTCGACCGAAGGTTATTCCAGCAAGGCGGGTGCCAAAAGCGCGATCAATTCGATCCTGGAATATGGTCCGGACGCCGAGATCGAAGACAATAGCTAGGACCGCACCCTAGGAATATTTGCGGGCGACATTGAGCGCGGCATCGCTGGCCAGCTGGTCTGCCCGCTCGTTGTCGGCGTCGCCGTCATGACCCCTGACCCAGTGCCACTCGATCTGGTGGCGCTCAACCGCCTTCAACAGATCCTGCCAGAGGTCGGCATTCTTGACGGGTTTTCTGGCCGCTGTCCGCCAGCCGTTCTTCTGCCATCCGAATATCCATTTGGTGATACCGTCCTTTACATATTTGCTGTCGATCGACAGCTTGACCCTGCACGGCCGGTTCAGCGCGTTGAGCGCCTCGATCGCTGCGCGCAGTTCCATCCGGTTGTTGGTCGTGTCCGGCTCCCCGCCCGAAAGTTCCTTTTCCTTGTCGCCATGACGGATCAGCGCACCCCAGCCGCCCGGTCCCGGATTGCCCTTGCACGCGCCATCGGTCGCGATTTCCACAATTTTGGCTTCGGTCATGATTCAAATATTTCCGGATGGGATTGATAATGTTGCAGCCGATGGAGAAAGGCCTGCGGGTCCTTGCGCGTGACCAGCGCACCGGCGGGGGTGTTGATCCAGTCATAGGCCCTGGTCAGCAGAAAGCGCAGCGCCGCACCGCGGGCGAGCAGGGGAAGGGCTCGCCGTTCGGCGTCGCTCATGGGGAAGGCGGACTCATAGCCGCCGATCAGAGCGCGCGATATCGGACCATGAAAATCCTTGCCATCCTCGGAAAAGCACCAGGCTGCATGGGTCACGGTCAGATCATAGGCGCGGATATCGGTGCAGGAAAAATAAAAGTCGATCAGCCCGGTGACGCGATCGCCCAGCATCAGCACATTGTCGGGGAAGAGGTCGGCGTGAATGGCCGATCGCGGCAGATCGTGCGGCCAATGTTCGTCCAGATGGTCAAGTTCCCGGTCAATCGCCCGGGCCAGGCCGGGAGCGATATCGTCGAGCTGTGACGGTCCGCATTGCCCGGCCAGCGTCCGCCAGCCATCGTGATCCAGCATATTGCGCCGTTCCGGCGCAAAGTCCGCCAGCGCCCGGTGCATCTCGCCCAGCGCCGCGCCGGTCGACCGCGCCTGCGCTTCGGTCGGGTGGCTGACCGATACGCCCGGCAAAAAGACGATCAGGCAGGCGCTGCGTCCGCACAGTTGCTGGATCTTTTCGCCTTTGCGGTCGGCAATCATCGGCGGCACCTTGCAGCCATGCGCCGCCAGATGATCGAGCAGGGCGATGAAAAACGGCAGATCCGCGGGATCGACCCGCTTTTCATAGAGGGTCAGAATATATTTGCCCCGCGTCGTCTCCAGCAGATAATTGCTGTTCTCGACGCCTTCGGCAATGCCCTTGGCAGACACAAGCGTCCCGACATCGAACCGGGTCAGGAAGTCACCGATTTCCTCTGCGCTGACCTTGGTATAGACAGCCATCAGGCCGCTTCGAGACCACGGGGCAGCTTGAAGACCATGTTTTCCTCGGCGGTCTTGACCTTCTCCGTGCGTATGTCGAAATGCTCCTCGAGCAGGTTCGTCACTTCGCGTACCAAGATTTCCGGCGCCGAGGCTCCGGCGGTCAGGCCGACTTTGTTGACGCCGTCGAACCAGGCAAGATCGATTTCATCGGCGCGCTGGATCAATTTGGCATCGGCACCGCTGCGTTCGGCAACTTCTACCAGACGCAGGCTGTTGGAGCTGTTGGGTGCGCCGATGACCAGGACCAGCTGGCAATCCTTGGCGATTTTCTTGACCGCATCCTGCCGATTGGACGTGGCGTAGCAAATATCCTCGCCTTTCGGCCCGACAATGTTCGGGAAGCGGGTCTGCAGCGCCTCGACAATGGCATGCGTATCGTCGACCGACAGGGTCGTCTGGGTGAGGAAAGACAGTGCCTCGGGGTTCTCGGGCTGCAGCGCTTCGACGTCGGCCAGCGTTTCGACCAGGGTCATCTGACCGTCAGCGACCTGGCCGAAGGTACCGATAACCTCTGGATGGTTGGCGTGACCGACGAAAATGATATGGCGGCCGGCCTCGGTTTGCCGTTCCGCCTGGCGATGCACCTTGGATACCAGCGGACAGGTGGCGTCGAGATATTCCAGCCCTCGCTCTTCCGCCTTGTGCGGCACCGCCTTGGGCACGCCATGCGCGGAAAAGACCACCGGGACACCGTCTGGCACTTCGTCCAGCTCTTCGACGAATATGGCGCCCAATTTCTTCAATTCATCCACGACATAGCGGTTGTGGACGATTTCGTGCCGGACATAGACCGGCGCGCCATATTTTTTTATCGCCAGTTCGACAATTTTAATCGCCCTGTCGACGCCGGCACAAAAGCCGCGCGGCGTAGCCACAAGCAAGTCTAACTGCCGTTTCTTCTTATCGGAATCAATCATGTTTAATCCTTTAGGGAATAACTGCACCGGCGAAAAGCCCGTCTGTTCATCTTATGGACGGTTGCACCGCATTAAAGGCCCAGATAAGGGAAAGGCCCAGATAAGGGTTGCGAAATTTTTATCGGTGCGCATGGACCCTATGTGAGTTGTCCGGGATCAAAGGCAAGGATTGAAAATGATGGCGAATGGCCGGTTGAAAAATATGATTTTGGCAGCGGTCACGGTCCTGGCCGTCAGCGGATGTGCAAGGGAAGGCGCGCTGGATGTCAGTTCCGGCGTAGGCGTTTCCGTGATACGCACGGGTTGCCCGGCGGTCGCGGTTCCCGATTATACCGGCGACATCACTATCTTCAATCCTGTCACGAGCACCGATGCCAGTGCCATTGATGTGGTCGCGAACATCACCAATGTCCGCACGACGTGCAATAGTGAAGGTCCCCGCATCTATACCGAAGCGACATTTGACGTCTATGCATCGCGAACCCGTACAGGCGGTGCCCGCACCGTCACCATCCCCTATTTCTCGACGGTCGTTCAGGGCGGCACGGCAGTGGTCGCAAAGCGGATCAGCAGCGTCACCCTGCAATTTGCCGACGGCGCCTACCGGGCGACCGCGTCCGGCAAGGCCGGGGCCTATGTGGACGCCGCTGCTGCGCGTTTGCCGGACGATGTGGTCGAGCGGCTGACCCGCAAGCGCAAGCCCGGCGACCCCGACGCCGCGCTCGATCCGCTGGCCGATCCGGCGATCAAGGCCGCCGTTACCCGCGCCTCTTTCGAACTGCTCATCGGTTTTCAGCTTACCCAGGCGCAATTGCAATATAACGCTACCCGATAAGGGTCGCCGGAATTGAACAATCATTGCACCCGAGCTACTCGGGCCTTTTTCCTATGACGAATTGAGCCAATCATGCTGTTCCATATTTTTCAGAATCATATCGATGCGATACTGGATGAACTGACCGAAGCAGGCGTCCTGCCCGCCGGAATCGACCGTTCGAATGTCACCCTGGAACCGCCGCGCGATCCTTCGCACGGTGACCTGTCGACCAATGCCGCCATGGTCCTGTCAAAAGCCGCCGGCATGAAGCCGCGCGATCTGGCCGAGAAAATTGCCGAAAAACTGGGCGCGCTGGACGACGTCCAATCGGTCGATATCGCCGGTCCCGGGTTCATCAACCTGCGCGTCGCTCGGTCTGTACTGCTCGGTGAACTGCTGGAAATCGACCGGCTGGGACCGCAATATGGCCGGTCCGACAAGCATGCCGGCGTCACCGTCAATATCGAATATGTCTCCGCCAACCCCACTGGCCCCATGCACATGGGTCATTGCCGCGGCGCGGTGGTCGGCGATGCGCTGGCCGATCTGCTCGAGGCCGTGGGTCACAAGGTAATCCGCGAATATTATGTCAATGACGCGGGATCGCAGGTCGACACGCTCGCCCGTTCGGCCCATCTGCGCTATCGGGAAGCTCTGGGTGACGATATCGGCACGATCCCCGAGGGGCTCTATCCCGGCGACTATCTGAAACCGGTGGGCGAGGCGCTGGCCGCAGAATTTGGCGACAAATATCAGCACGCGCCGGAATCCGAATGGCTGCTGCTGTTCCGCAAGGCAGCGGTCGCCAAAATGATGGACATGATCCGCTCGGATCTGGCGCAGCTGGGCATCCGGCACGACGTCTTTTCGTCCGAGGCCGAACTGCACGAAGCCGGCAAGGCGGAGATTGCCGAAGCCGAACTGCGGTCGCGCGATCTGGTCTATGATGGCGTGCTCGAACAGCCCAAGGGCAAGGTGATCGAGGATTGGGAAGCGGTCGAGCTGCCCCTGTTCCGGTCCACCCAATATGGCGACGACCAGGACCGCCCGATCAAGAAATCCAACGGCAGCTGGACCTATTTCGGCGGCGATCTCGCCTATCATTTTCAAAAGCTACAGTCGGCAGATGAGCTGATCGATATCTGGGGTGCCGATCACAGCGGCACGGTCAAGCGGATCAAGGCCGCGGTTGCGGCGCTGACCGATGGCAAGGCCAAATTTGACGTGAAGCTGGTGCAGATGGTGCGCCTGCTGCGCAACGGTGAACCGGAAAAAATGTCGAAACGCTCGGGCAATTTCGTCACCATCGCCGACATGGTCGAGGAAGTCGGCAAGGACGCCGTCCGTTTCACCATGCTGACGCGCAAGGCCGATGCCCAGATGGACTTTGATTTCGCGAAGGTCATGGAGGCCTCGCGCGACAATCCGGTGTTCTACGTGCAATATGCCCATGCCCGGATCCAGTCGACGCTGCGCAAGGCGGCGGACGAGGGATTGACGCCGTCTGCCGACCATCTCGACCGGCTGGGCGAGGAGGAAATGGATCTCGTCAAGATGGCGGCTCAATTCCCGCGGATCATCGAATCGGCGGCGGCTTCGCGCGAGCCGCACCGGGTCGCCTTCTATCTCAACGATCTCGCGGCCGCTTTTCACGGCTTTTATAATCTCGGCAACGATCGGCCTGAAAAGCGTATCATAATGGTAAACGACCCGGAAACGACATCCGCGAGGCTTTTCTTGGCAAGAAATATCGGGCAGACTGTCAAGAACGGTCTTGCCCTGATGGGTGTCGAAGCCGCAGAATCGATGTGATCGGCCCTTTTGGCTAACGGAGCATGCAATGTCAGATACCACACGCGACAGTCTTGACCTGGACGACGAAGAGCGCCTGCCATGGCTGGAATCCGCTGAAGATTATGATGATGGCGAAGAATATTCTCCGGTCCGGGTAGCGCTGTTTGTCGGCGCCGGCCTGCTGCTGCTGGCCGCGATCGTCGGCGGTATTTACTGGATGCAGAATCGCGATGGCGGCGGACTCGACGGCACTGGCGAACTGATCGCCGCGCAGGAAGGCGACTACAAGGTTCGCCCCGACGATCCGCAGGCCCGGCAGTTCGAAGGCGAGGGCGATGCCAGCTTTGCCGCCAGCGAGGGCCAGGAAACGCCGGCGCAGCTGGGTGCACCGGCCGCGACCGAAACACCAATCCGCAAGCCGGATGAGGCACCCGCGGCAGACGCCGCAGGGAGCGCGCTTATCCAGCTTGGTGCGTTCAGTTCGGCCGGTCTCGCCGACAGCAGCTGGGCAGGCTACGCCCGGCGGTTTGAATCGATCGGTTCGCTGCCGAAGAAGATCATTCCCGGCAAGCTTGATGGTGGCACGATCTACCGGCTGAACGCAGTGGCGCCGAGCCGCGAGGCGGCCCAGCAGATCTGCAACAATCTCAAGGCCGCAGGCGAAAGCTGCCTCGTGGTTCGCTAGTCTGGCGGCAATAGATGGTTGAAGATGGTTGAAGCGCTGTGGATAAGGGCGCTTTCGCCTTTACCCGGCTGCGAAACGGGGCAAGTATAAGACATGTTGCGTGAGAAATATCTATCATGGCTATGACACCGGCGGTTTTCGGCATCGGGGGTCTGAGCCTGAGCGCCGATGAACGGGCGTTTTTCCGCGAAAGCGACCCCGCGGGCTATATCATCTTCGGGCGCAATATCGAAAGCAAGGCGCAGCTCCGGGCGCTGACCGACGAATTGCGCGCGATCCATGGCCGCGACGATCTGGCGATCCTGATCGACCAGGAAGGCGGACGGGTTGCCCGGATGCAGCAGCCGGTCTGGCCGAAATTCCCGGCCGGGGAAATATTCGACAGGCTCTACGACATCGCGCCGGCAACGGCGATCGAGGCGGCGCGGCTCAATGCCCAGGCGATTGCCGTCAGCCTGCGCGAAGTGGGCATCACCGTTGACTGCCTGCCGCTGCTCGACGTGCGCCAGCCGGATGCCGACAATGTCATCGGCGACCGCGCGCTGGGCAGCGAACCGATGCGGGTCGCGGCCTTGGGCCGGGCGATTCTCGACGGGTTGCAGCGCGGCGGTGTGGTCGGCGTCGTCAAGCATCTGCCCGGCCATGGCCGGACCAGCGTCGACACCCACAAGGCGCTGCCGACGGTAACCGCCAGCGACGAGGAACTGGAGATTGACCTGGCGCCCTTCCGGACGCTGAACCAGGCGCCGATGGGGATGACCGGCCATCTGCTGTTCACCGCCTGGGACGCAGAGAATCCCTCGACCCTCTCGCAAACCGTGGTGCAGGATATCATCCGCGACCGGATCGGCTTTGACGGTCTGCTGCTTACCGATGATCTCGACATGGAGGCGCTGTCCGGAACGGTGCCGGAGCGTGCCAGGCGGGCGCAGCAGGCGGGCTGCGATATCGCGCTCAACTGCTGGGCAAAGATGGACGACATGACCGGGATTGTCGAACAGCTCGCACCAATGTCGGACCGGACGCTGCAGCGGCTGGACCGCGCGATGGCCACGATTGCAGGGACCAGGGACCCGGATTCAGGTGACGAACTGGCCGGTTTGCTCGCCAGACGGGACGAGCTGATCGCGGCCGCGGCATGAGCGACTTGCTGCCAGAAGAAGACGGTTTCTTTTTCCCGCCCGAACCGGTGGCTGAGGACGACGCGCTGACGCTGAATATCGACGGCTGGGAAGGGCCGCTCGATCTGCTGCTGGCGCTGGCCCGCAACCAGAAGGTGGACCTGCGCGAGATTTCGATTCTCGAGCTGGTGCAGGAATATCTCAAATATATCGCCAGCGCCCAGACCCTGCGGCTGGAGCTGGCGGCGGACTATCTGGTCATGGCCGCCTGGCTGACCTATCTGAAATCGGGCCTGCTCCTGCCCCGCGACCCGGAAATCGATCCGTCACCCGAAGAACTGGCGCTGCGTCTGCAGATGCGGCTGGAACGGCTCAACGCGATGCGGGAATCGGGAGCGCGGCTGCTGGCCCGCGACCGGATTGGGCGGGACGTTTTCCTGCGCGGCGCACCGGAAGGCCTGCGGGTGGTCAAGGAGCGGCAGTGGCAGGCGGAATATTACGACCTGATCAGCGCCTATTCGCGGGTCAAACGCCGCAGCGCGCCCGCGATTCACATTGTCCGGCAGCGCATGGTCATGACCCTCGAGGATGCGCTGGCGCGGGTATCGATGATGCTGGGCGAGGCGATCGACTGGATGGATATCCGCCATTTTCTGCCACCAGGGGCGCCGCCGGAGCTGCGCAAGTCGGCGCTCGCCTCCAGCTTTCTGGCGACGCTGGAACTGGCCCGGCAGGGAAAGCTCGAACTGCAGCAGGAAGGCAGTTTCGCGCCGCTGCGCATCAAGGCCACGACACATGGATGAACATGATATGGAAGACACCAGCCTGATCGAACCGGTGGCCGCGGCCATGGATATCGGCAAGCGCGCCGTCGAGGCGACGCTGTTCGCCTCGGAAAAGCCGATGACGATTGCCGATATAAGGGCCTATGTCGGGGATGAACTGGATATCCGGCAGATACTGTCCGACCTGCAGGAGGATTATCGCGATCGCGGCATCGTCCTGATCCGCACCGGCGACCGCTGGCATTTCCAGACCGCTCAGGACCTTTCCCATCTTTTGCGCCGCGAGCGGGCCGAGCTGCGCAAGCTCAGCCGCGCCGGCATGGAAACGCTGGCGATCATCGCCTATCACGAGCCGGTCAGCCGAGCGGAGATCGAGGCGATCCGCGGCGTCCAGGTCGCCAAGGGCACGCTCGACGTGCTGATGGAAGCGGGCTGGGTGCGGCCCGCAGGCCGCCGCGAAGTCCCGGGCCGGCCGCTGATCTATGCGACCACGGCGGATTTTCTTACCCATTTCGGCCTGCAAAGCCGTCGCGACCTGCCGGGCATCGATGACCTCAGGGCGGCCGGACTGCTCGATCCCGTCGACCTGGTGCTGGAGCAGATGGAACTGGAAGCCGAGGCGGAAAGCGACGCGCAGCAGGAGGCCGACGAGGCGACAGGGCAAGAGTTTGCCGATGATGATGGTGTTTTGCTGGAAAAGCAGAACGAAAGCGCTTAAATAGGGTGCTTAAGGAGAATATCGCATGCAACCGAGTATCTGGCAGATTTTAATTGTAGCGGCGCTCGTGCTGATTCTGTTCGGTCGCGGCCGGATTTCCGAAATGATGGGCGATGTCGGCAAGGGCATTCGCTCCTTCAAGCAGGGCATCACCGAGGAAGAATCGAACGCTGCCAAGCCCGCCCCGCCGGCACCGCAGATCGACAGCAAGCCTGTCGATGCACCTGCAGAGACCAGCAAAACCGCTGACAAGACGGCTGGTTGATCCGGTCGGCCTCTGCATTGAGGGCCGCATAGACTATGTTTGATCTTTCCATATCCGAGATCGCGATTATCGCGATCATCGCGACTGTTGTCATCGGCCCCAAGGAATTGCCGCGGGCGCTGGCGACGGCTGGCCGCTGGATGGCCAAGGCGCGCGGCGTCATGGCCAATTTCCGGACCGGGCTCGATGCCATGGTCCGCGAGGCCGAACTGCAGGAAATGGAAAAGAAATGGGCCGCGGAGAATGAACGGATCATGCGCGAACATCCGGCTATCCCGGGTGACAGGGAAGCGCAGGAGCCACGGATGGAACCGCTGGAAGGGCCGCCGGCAGATGCTGCCGACGCTCCGGAATCCACAGACGATCGGCCCGCCCCGCCGCCTGCCGCTGATGGCAAGCCATGAACGACCAGAGCAAGCCCGATCTCGATGACAGCAAGGCCCCGCTGATCGAGCATCTGATCGAGCTGCGTCAGCGTCTGCTCTGGTCGGTGGCGGCACTCACCGTCGCCTTTCTGATCAGCATATTTTTCGCCGACGAGATTTTCGGCATTCTCGTTCAACCGCTGACCGATGCCTTTCCGGCCGGCGAAGGCAAGCTGATCTACACCAAGCTATACGAGGCCTTTTTCGTCGAGATCAAGGTGGCGATGTTCGCGGCCTTTTTCCTCGCCTTTCCGATCATTTCCAACCAGCTCTGGGCGTTTGTGGCACCGGGCCTCTATGCCAACGAGAAAAAGGCGTTCCTGCCCTTTCTGATTGCGACGCCGCTGCTGTTCATGGCCGGCGCATCGCTCGCCTATTTCATCGTCATGCCGACGGCGTTCAAATTCTTTCTGGGATTTGAAGGACCGGTCGGCGGCCTGCAGCAGGAAGCCCTGCCGGCGATGGGCGACTATCTGTCGCTGGTGATGCAGTTCATCCTTGCCTTCGGGGTATGTTTCCAGTTGCCCGTGCTGCTGCTGCTGCTCAACCGTGCGGGGATCGTGACTCGCGAGCAGCTGAAGGGCATGCGCCGTTACATGATTGTCGGAGCATTCGCGCTGGCCGCGATTTTGACCCCGCCGGACGTGGTGTCGCAGCTGATGCTCGGGATTCCGTTAATCCTGCTGTACGAGGGATCACTGGTGATCATGTGGTTCACCGATCGCAGGAAGAAGCGCGAGATCGTTTCGTCCTGACCGGGTGAGGGGCGAGCCTGTCGAACCGCGCTGTCCAGCGTTCGGCACGACAAGCTCGCGGTTTACGGTTGTCAGTCAATCGCGTCCTGGCCGGCTTCGCCCACCGATTCAATGTCTTTGCCGACACCCTTGACGGTGGCGCAGGCGCTGAGCAAAAGCATGGAAGAAATCAAGATTGCTGCGGTAATTTTCTGCATTTCAAAATATCCCTAAAAACTGAACTTTGCACTGACGCGAATATCACGTCCGGACAAGGGTACATAGTCTTTAGTGAACGACGCATGACGGCGGGCGTTGACGTCGAAAATATTGTTGGCCGAAGCGAGCAGCGTCAGATTTCCGCCCTTGCCGAAGGGACGCCAGGCCGCCGAGGCGTTGACCATCGTGAAACTGTCGCTCGGGGTTTCAAAGGTGGCGACGCGGTTCTGGCTGGCCGACCATTCGACCTCCCCGCGCAGATCGAAATGGTCGCTGTTGGCTTCCAGCCCGCCAAGCAGCCGGAACGGCGGAATCCGCGGGATAGGTCCGCCACCGTTGTCGATCGAGGCATGGACCAGGTCGGTGACCATGTTGGCGGTCAGGTCAAAGTCGCCGACGCTCGCGAATCTGGCTGAACCCGAGGCTTCGAAGCCATAATAGGTCGCGTCCTGCTGGAAATATTGGAAGACCGGCAGGCCATCCTCGAAGGCACCGGTTTCCGCTTCGAAAATATAGTCGGAAAACAGGTTGCCATAGACGGTCGCGCTCAGGGCAAATGTGTCGTCATTGTAGCGCGCGTAAAGTTCGCCGCCCCAGCTTTTCTCCGTGGTGAAATCGGGATTGCCGATCTCGAACGCATCGGTCGCGACATGCGGACCGTTGGAAAGCAGTTCCTCGGCCGATGGCGCGCGTGTCGAGCGCGACAGGTTGATGCCCAATTTCAGGTCACCGCCGCCCGGTACATAGGCGACACCGAACGCCCCGGAAAAGGTCCCGAAGCTGCGGTCGAAATCGATCACCGGCGCGCGGATAGCGGTCTGGTCGAAGCGGGCCGCGCCTTCCAGTTGCAGATCGCCCAGTTCCAGCTCCTGCAGGGTGAAGATGGCGACGCTCTCGATGCTGTTCTTGGGAACGAAGGCTTCTTCCCCGATCGCATTGAAATCGCGGGCAAGCAACTGCGCGCCGATTACGCCGCGCCAGCCGCCATGCTCGGCCTGGGTCAGCTCGAGGCGGCTCTCGACGCCCTTGACCTTGAAGATCGTCCCGGTCTCGGTGCCTTCATATTCGGTATGCTGATAGTCGGAATAGCCGGCGCGCAGCGTGATATTCTCGAAAAAACCGGGCAGGTCTGCTGACGCGCGCAGGTCGGCACGATTCTGCCGAAGGCCGATGGTCACCGGCGGCGCTTCCGGGCCTGTGTCGAGGCCGGGGCGTTCAGGCACGCCATAATCGCTCTCGTAGCGGCTGACCGAAAAGCCGATATTGCCGCCATCGCCGATATAGGCAAGGCTCCCGGCAGCGGTCTTGGTCAGGCTGGCGGTATTGGGCACGGTCCCGTCGAGATTGGCGCGCTCGGTCAGTTGCGCCGCGCCTGCCGCGTCGCCGCCACTCGCCGCCAGCGCTGCCGCGTCGAGCAATTCGCCGCGCAGGGCAGGGGAGTGCACATAGCCGCCGATCTTCACATCGTCGGTCTTGCGGGCGCTGCCATCGACATGGAAGACGAGGTGCGAGGCCAGCGGCACATCGATCGAGCCCGCCGCGCTGCGGTCATTGGCGGCGCTGCCATAGCCGGCGAGCGCATCCAGATGAAACGGCGCTTCCGGTACGTCGCGCGGGATCCGCTTGTCGATGATGTTGACCGCGCCGCCGATCGCGTCGCCGCCGAACAGCAGCACCGCCGGTCCGCGCAGCACTTCGACGCGCTGGGCGGTGAGCGGATCGATCGCCACCGCATGGTCGACCGAGGTGTTGGACGCATCCAGCGACCCGATGCCATCGGTCAGCACGCGCACCCGTGGTCCCTGGAAGCCGCGCAATACGGGGCGCGAGGCCCCCGGCGCAAAGCTGGTCGCGCTGATCCCGGCCATGCTGGTCAGACTGTCGCCGATCTGTCCGCGCAAGTCCTGCGCCAGATCCTCGCCGGACAGCACCGAGGTGCCGGCCAGAATGTCGAGCTGTTTGACAAACCGGGCGGTGACCACGATCTCCTGGCTTTCGTCGGCATGAAAATCGTCGTCGGGCTGGGCAGCATCGCCGCTATCGGTGCTTTGGGCAGCGGCGGGCGCAAGGGGAACGGCAAGGGCGGCGGCGGTAATCAGCAGCAGTTTTTTCACACGGTTACTCATCTGGCAGGAGGAGGGGGGGGGAATCAGCTTCTGCGAGACACGTAAGAGTGATGATATAATATATCAAACACTAATTCGAACAATCTCGTCAAAGCGACCCTTTTTTGCTATAAATCGAGAGGGGCAAAAGAGGAGGAAGATATGACAGGCTGGAAGCCGGAAGGATATCACAGCGTTACCCCTTATCTGACCGTGGACGACGCGGCTGCGGCACTCGAATTCTACAAGGCCGCCTTTGGCGCAGAAGAAATATTGCGAATGCCGATGGGCGACAAGATCGGTCACGCCGAAATCAGGATTGGCGACAGCCATGTGATGCTGGCCGACGAATTTCCCGACATGGACAAGCTGGGTCCCAACAATCGCGGCGGAACAACCGCGAGCCTGATGATCTACGTCGAGAATAGCGACGCCGCGTTTGAAAAGGCGGTCGCCGCGGGCGCGGAATCGCTGCGCCCGGTTTCAGACCAGTTTTACGGCGATCGCGCCGGCTGGATCAGGGACCCGTTCGGGCATGAATGGACGCTCTCGACCCATATCGAGGATGTCCCGGAAGAGGAACTGAGCCGTCGCATGAGCGAGATGATGGCGGGCGAGGAAGCCTGACAGCCATATTTCCTCCCCGAAGCGAAGCTTTGGGGAGGAGGCAGCCGGAACGGCTGACGGAGGGGCCCATCCGCCACGCTGCGCGCGGTCCCGCTCCCCGAAGCAAGTTTCGGGGAGGATATATTGGCTTGCACCCCATGCCGCTTCCCAACATAACGCCCTCATGACCTTCACCAAGAAAATCCTCCTCCTCGGCTCCGGCGAGCTGGGCCGGGAATTCACCATCTCCGCCAAGCGGCTCGGCGCGTATGTGATCGCCTGCGATTCCTATGACCATGCGCCCGCGATGCAGGTTGCCGATGCCAGCGAGACCTTCTCGATGCTCGACGGCGACAAGCTGCGCGCGGCGATCGAAAAGCACCGCCCCGACCTGATCGTGCCCGAGGTCGAGGCGATCCGCACCGAGATTCTCGCCGATATGGAGGCCGAGGGCTATCAGGTCGTGCCGTCGGCCCGCGCCACCCAGCTGACCATGAACCGCGATGCGATCCGCGATGTCGCGGCGCAGGAACTGGGCCTGACCACCTCGCGCTATCATTATGCCGAGAGTTTCGAGGAAGTCGCCAGCGCCGCGGCGGATATCGGCCTGCCGCTGGTGATCAAGCCGGTGATGTCCTCTTCCGGCAAGGGGCAGAGCAGGGTCGACAGCGAAGCCGATCTCGAAACCGCCTGGAATTACGCCGTCGCCAATATGCGCGGCGACCGCGCGCGGGTAATCGTCGAGCAGTTCATCGATTTCGATTACGAGATCACCTTGCTGACCGTGCGGACAAAAGACGGGGTGCTGTTCTGCCCGCCGATCGGCCACCGGCAGGAGCGCGGCGACTATCAGGAAAGCTGGCAGCCGGCGGCGATGACCGAGGCGGCGCTCGCCTCGGCTCAGGACATGGCGCGCAAGGTGGTCGACAATCTGGCCGGTGACGGCAGGGGCTGGGGCCTGTTCGGGGTCGAATTTTTCGTGACAAAACAGGGCAAGGTCATCTTCTCGGAACTAAGCCCGCGACCGCATGACACCGGCATGGTCACCCTGATCGGACAGAATCTCAGCGAATTCGACCTCCACGCCCGCGCCATCATGGGCCTGCCGATCCCCCATATCGCGCTGACCGCACCGGCCAGCGCCAGCGCGGTGATCCTGGCCGACCGGGATAGCGAGAATTTCGCCTTTGCCGGCGTGGCCGAAGCACTGGCGCTGGGCAGCGAGGCCGCGGAAGTGGATGTGCGGATCTTTGGTAAGCCGGTGACGCGGCCCTGGCGGCGGATGGCGGTGGCGCTGGCGACCGGTGCGGACACGGATGCGGCGCGGGCGCTGGCGAAGCGGGCGGCGGATGCAGTCGAGATTATATTTGACCAATAGCCGCACCCGCGCGATCATGCGAAAAAGCCGACACCCAAGGAGAGACCGATGACCGACCGCAGCAATTTTGGCGCCACCACCACCGCAGACGAAGTGCTCGAGGGCATCGACCTGTCGGGCAAGCTGGTGGTGATCACCGGCGGGGCATCCGGCCTGGGCCAGGAAACCGCGCGGGCGATGGCGGCCAGGGGAGCGCATATTGTCATCCCGGTGCGCGACATGGCCAAGGGCGAGGCCGCGGTGACCGAAATCCGCAAATCGGTACCCGACGCCGATATCGAGCTGATGGAATGCGACCTCGGCAAGATGGCGAGCATCCAGTTTTTTGCCGAGGCCTTTCTGGTCCAGCATGACCGGATCGATCTGCTGATCAACAATGCCGGGGTGATGGCCTCTCCGCACATGACCACCGGCGATGGCCTGGAGCTGCAGTTCGGCACCAACCATATAGGCCATTTCCTGCTCACCAATCTGCTGATGCCGGCCCTTCTCAAGGCCGCGAAAGCCGGCAGCGATGCGCGCATCGTCAATCTCAGCTCGCGCGGCCACCATTTCGATACGGTGCATTTCGACGACCCGCATTTCGAAGAGCGGGACTATGACAAATGGCTCGCCTACGGTCAGGCGAAAACCGCCAATATCATGTTCAGCGTCGGGCTTGAAAAGCGGCTGGCGGACAAGGGCGTCCATGCGCTGGCCGTGCATCCCGGCGGCATCCGGACCAATCTCGGCCGCCATCTGACCGAGGATGACATGGCGATGCTGCTCAAGCGGATGGAAGACAATGCCGGGGAGAGCTTCGCATTCAAGAGCGTCGAGGCCGGGGCCGCGACGACCTGCTATGCCGCGACCGCTCCGGAGCTTGCCGGCAAGGGCGGGGTCTATCTGGAAGACTGCCATGTCGCGGATGTCGATGATGAGGATCCCAGCGGCAGCGTCCGCTCCTATGCGGTTGATCCCGGCAATGCGGAGCAGCTGTGGACGCTGTCCGAGGCCACCATCGGCCAGACTTTTTCTTACTAACCCCCAAATATTCGGAGATTTCCAACTCATGACCGCTTCCCTGCTTCTCTACGGTTCGCCCCTGTCCCCCTTCCAGCGCAAGGTGGAGGCGGTGATGGCGCTCAAGGGGCTCGACTATGATTGCGAGGAGGTCAGCGTCATGAAGATGCCCGACTGGTACAAGGCGATCAGCCCGCTCGGCCGGATCCCGTCGCTGCGCGACCGGACTATCGCCGAGGAGGGGACGGAAGGCACGATCACCGACAGTTCCGCAATCTGCGGCTATCTCGAGAAGAAGCAGCCCGAACCGGCGGTTTATCCCGCTGATCCCTTCGATCATGGCCGGGCGCTGTGGCTCGAGGAATATGCCGACACCGGCATCGCGATGGCCGGCGGCATGGGCCTGTTCCGGCCGATCGTCTTCAACCTGTTCCAGCGCAAGGAACCGGATCTGGAGACGGCACGCAAGACCTGGCACGACAAACTGCCGCCGCTCTGGGCTTATCCCCGGCCCTATCCCGATCGCCGGCCGCCCCTTACCGGCGCCACGATCACCATCGCCGATATCGCGGTCGCCAGCCAGATTGCACAGACCGACATGCTGGCCGGGCTGCCCGACAAGGCCCGCTGGCCGGCACTGGTCGCCCATTATCAGGCGATGCGGGCGCATGACTGCTTCCAGCGCAACAACGAAGGCTGCGACAGGATATTGGCGAAGATGGTGCCGGAGAAATTCGACCTGAGCGCCTAGCGGGCGGTCAGTCCGGGTCAGGGAGCGGTTTCGACCAGCGGGACAGGACGAAATGTTCCAGCTTGCCCAGCGTCTGCTGGCCCAGTTCCTCGGCACCGAACCCTTTCGCCTCCTGATATTCGGCCGCGGTGGCGAAGACCATGCGCATCGTCACCCTGGTCGCCCCGTCCGCCTCGTCCAGCCTGACCAGGGCGTCGGCGTGCCTGGGTCCGTTTTCTCCCCAGAGCAGCGTATAGGCGATGCGCTCCTCCGGCCGGACCTCGGTATAGAGATGGTGGTTCGGGTAAACCGTGCCGTCGGGCCCGATCATGTCGAACAGCCATTCGCCGCCTGTTCTGAGGTCGATCCGGCTGGTGCGGCAGGAGAAGCCTTCCGGTCCCCACCATTGCGGCAGCGTTTCCGGGTTCAGCCAGGCGGCCCAAACCGCGGATCGCGGGGCTCTGATCAACCGCTGCAGGATCATCGTCCTGTCCGGAGCGTCCGGGAGATCATGGGTCATTTCTCTTCCTCCTTCATCGTCGCCATGACAAATGCATCCAGCCGGTCGAGCCGGGCTTCCCAGATGTCCGCCTGGTCATCGAGCCATGTCCGCACGGGTTTGAGCGCGTCGGGAACAAGGGCGCAGGTCCGGGTCCGCCCCTCCTTCGAGGTGGTGATCAGCCCGGCCTCCTCCAGCACGTCAAGATGCCGCATCACGGTGGGCAGCTTCAGGCCGGTCGGGCCAGCAAGTTCGGTTACGGGCGCAGGCGCCCTGGCAAGCCGGGCCAGAGTCGCGCGGCGCGTCGGATCGGCCAGCGCGTGGAACATCCGGGAGAGGGCGGGATCATAGTTAGTCATATTGCTAACTATATTTCGTTGCGCCGGAATCGCAAGTCAAAACTTCGCCAAATGGCTAAGTTTTTTCGCAGGCCTCCGGGAGGGGCTGGTTTGCTGTCTGGCGCGATCCGGCCCTGGTCCGTCGCCGTCGTGGAATCGTTGCGACAAGCCGGCAGGCGAGCCGTTACTCGCCAGTCATCCGGTTCTTAATCGCCAGACGGGCCCGCGAAATCCGCAAGCAGAGCCAGCGTAACCGGGTCCTTCGGGCGCAATTTCAGCGTCGCTTCGGCCTCGCTCCGGCCACCCGCCATGTCGCCTTGCGCGAACAGCGCGGCAGCAAGGTCGCGGCGAACCGGATACCAGAAGGCCGGCGGATCGGTGAATACCGAGAAATCTTCCGTTTCCTCGATCTCGGCAGCCTTGCGAAAGGCGGTGGCGGCGTCGCCATAGCGCCCTTCCATCATCGCCAGCCGCCCCGTCAGCACTTCTCGGGCAATACCGATCATCTGGTCGGGTGCCGGTGATCTTTCCTCATCGTCGGCCTCGCTGGCATCGTCCGCCTCGACGGTCACTGCGGACATCGCTGCAATCTCTTCCGCCAGTCCCGCCTTGTTCTTCCGGAACGCATGGGCCTCGCCGCGCGCATAATGCCAGGCGACTTTCAGATAGGGCAGTTTCGGTTCGCTCAGCGCCAGGGTGGAGGCCGGGTCATCGAAGCGGGCCAGCGCGAAATAGCCGGCGGCCGACAGCAATTGCATGACCGGCGAACCTTGCTCGCGCTCCTGCGTCGACGCCACCAGCGGCCGCGCCAGGGTGAGGGCAGTGCGCGAATCCTCGGCCATCATCGCGCCGCCCAGTCCGAAGATCACATTATGGGCGTGATAGGGCAGCTTGAACACGCCGTGATCGCCGTCATGGCCCATCAGAGCGGCATTCTCCTCGTCGATCCGGACGGCGCGCAAATTGGTGTCGGCGGCGTCCTGATAACGGCCGACCCAGTAAAAGGTGTGCGAGGGCATGTGCACCAGATGGCTGGCCCGCGGTGCGAGATCGGCCAGCCGGTCGGCGAAGGGCTCGGCCTTGGCAGACTGGCCGGCAATTTCGCTGGCATGGATGTAGAAGTGGATCGCAGGCGTGTTTTCGGGCGACCGCGCCAGCACCGGCTCGAGCAGGGCCATCGCGCGGACGGCAGCCGGTTTCCACTCATCATCGTCACTCGCCGCGACCAGCGAGGCGTCTGCCGTCAAGACCTGAACGGTGTCGTTGTCCGGATAACGTGCGGCCAGCCGCTCCATCGCCTTGTGAAAGGCCTTGTCGCGCCTGTCGACATCGCCGCCCTTGTAGCGCTGGATCAATGCCTGGGTCAGATCGCGTTCGAGCGGCGTGCCCTCAGCCCGTGCCATTTTTGCCGCCTTGCGCGCCAGCGCCAGCAGCGGCTTGCGCTCGGCCTTGTCCTTGCCGTAATTCAGCGTCGGGCCGGACATGAAGGCCTCACCCCACAGGCACATCGCGCAGTCCGGATCGAGCCGGACCGCTTCCTTCATGGCGTCGATCGCCGGCTGATGGGCAAAGGCGGCGCCCAGCTCCATACCGTTGGAGAAAAAGGCCTGCGCCTCCGGCACATCGGTGGAGACGGTGAAGCCGCCACTGCCATAGCCCGGGAGCAACAGGGTCTGCTTCGGCTCCGCCATTTCCATGCCGGCATGCTGGTCATCGATATGCACCGTTTCGGGCGCGGCGGAGGGCTGGGTGGTGTCGGCAGGACCGGACTGATCTTGCGCCAGAAGAGGGGAAGAGATGGCCAGCAGCAGAGCGCTGGACATCAGACGGGTCGCAATATTCGAAATCATCAAATTTCTCCAGTAATCAGACCCGTCCCTGCGCTGCCACGCAGCAAGCCGGAAAGCAAGGTGGAACAGGCTGGAAAATGGACGTGGTTTCTTGCGCTCCCCGTCAGAATCCAGCGCAATGTCGAGCAGGCAATCCGACCCAGGTTCGGAATGGTCTGCGCGTCGAAAATCCTGGTTCGCACGTCAGCAAACCAATAGAGCCGGCCATTCGAATTGATTGGATGGAATGCAAAAGCGGCCGGGCTGCTTGCACCCCAGTTGCGGACGCATCTTTGTGGCGCGCCCCATTCCACAACACTTTAGCCATCATGATCGATTTGTACCTCAATCGTCGAAGCCAGAGAGGCGGACGGCAAAGATTGTGTTTGACTAGCGAGCTCATGGTTGCGACACTTGGACCACTGCGCATCGGGTCAAAACCCATCCGCAAAACGGTTTGAAGATACCGTTTCCCCCTCACAGAAAGGATATATATGCAGAATGCAAAGCAAGGTGATACAGTCGTAATCGACTACTCCGTTCGTACAGGAGATGGCAGGGTCGTCGGTGATACCAAAGAAACCGGCCCCCAGGCAATCAAGCTTGGCGATGGCGCAATTTTTCCCCAGGTTGAAGAAAAGCTTGCTGACATGAAAGTCGGCGACAAGGCGACCATCGCTATCGAATGCGAGAATGCTTTCGGTGCTCGGCGCGAAGAAATGGTCATCGACATTCCCCGACAGAACCTGCCGCCTGAAGCTGATCCTCAGCCAGGCATGGCTCTTCAGGCACAGCAGCCAGACGGTTCTGCTGTGACGCTTTACGTGGTGGCTGTAGAAGAGCAATCCGTGAAAGCCGACGGCAACCACCCGCTCGCCGGGGAAGACATTTCCTTCGATGTGACGCTTCGCGACATCAAGGATGCTGCTTGAAACTTCAAGGACGGTTCGGCTCGGCCACCTCGGCTGACCGAATCGTCCGCTTTCCAGCCAACAGTGGAAACAAACGCCAAGCCACTGGCAGGGCAAAGAGGAAATCGCTTTCCTACAGCAGCATAGGCGGGATAGAATGCTCTCATGAACCGCATCCGCCCCATCGTACGACCGCCTGCTGGACAGGCGTTTTTCGGCCGCGCGTGAGAGGCAGGATTTTTCGCAAAAGGGGGTGTGACCCGTGTGACCCTGTTCGGACAAAGCCCTGCTTTCCACCGGACAAGCAAGCGCTGCTTGCGGTGGCGGGTTGGCGTGCCTATTAAATATGCATGACTATCACAGCCAATAGCCTCGACCTGATCGGCAATACCCCGCTCGTCCGCCTCGCCGGACCAAGCGAGGCCGCCGGTTGCGACATTTACGGCAAGTGCGAATTTGCCAATCCCGGCGCGTCGGTCAAGGACCGCGCCGCGCTCTACATCATCCAGGATGCCGAGGAGCGCGGTCAGCTGAAACCTGGCGGACGGATCGTGGAGGGAACCGCGGGCAATACCGGAATCGGTATCGCTCTGGTCGCCAATGCCAAGGGCTACAAGTCGACCATCGTCATGCCGGAAACGCAGAGCCGCGAGAAGATGGACACGTTGCGCGCGCTTGGTGCCGAGCTGATCACGGTGCCGGCCGCGCCTTATTCCAGCCAGTGTCATTTTGTCCACCAGTCGCGCCGGATCGCGGAAGAGACCGAGGGCGCGGTCTGGGCCAACCAGTTTGACAATGTCGCCAACCGCCGTGCCCATATCGAGACTACGGCCGAGGAAATCTGGGAGCAGATGGAGGGCAGGATCGACGGCTTCACCTGCGCGGTCGGTACCGGCGGCACGCTCGCCGGCGTCGGCATGGGACTCAAGGCGAAGGACGAGAACGTGACCATCGCGCTGTCCGATCCGCATGGCGCCGCGCTCTACGAATATTATGCCCATGGCGAACTCAAGTCCGAAGGCAACAGCGTCGCCGAGGGCATCGGCCAGGGCCGGATCACCGGCAATCTCGAAGATGCGCCGATCGACCGGCAATATAGGATTTCCGACGAGGAAGCCCTGGTCTGGGTCGAGCGGCTGCTGATGGAGGAAGGCCTGTGCCTCGGCCTGTCCTCCGGCATCAATGTCGCCGGTGCGATTGCGCTCGGCAAGGAGCTGGGGCCGGGCAGCCGGGTCGCCACGATCCTGTGCGACACCGGATTCCGCTATCTTTCCTCGCTGTATAATGCCGCATGGCTCAGGGAAAAGGGGCTGCCGGTTTTCCCGTGGCTTGACCAGAATGGATAAGCGGAACCAGAATAGCGGTCGTCAGGATACGATGCAGCGGATCCAGGTCGGTGTGATTGGCCTGGCCGCGGTGTTGTTGCTGGTCAGCGTCGCCAATTTCGTCATTCAGCGAGCCAGCGACGAGCAGACCGTCATCGAGGAAATGCAGAAGGGAGAAGAGGGCATTCCCCCGCCACTGGTCAGCAATCCGGAAGGAAAGCCTGCGGAACCGCTTGCGGAGCTGGGGATTACCCCGGCACCGGAGTCGGGGGCGGGCAAGTCCGAAGCCCAGAAGCCGGTGAAGAATATCCCCGGCCAGACGGTCCCGGATCTCAAGCCCGATCCCAATCTCGATGCCCCAATGGACCGGGAGCGACCCTAGTTGCCCGGATTCCGGCAGACGCTGCCGTCGGCTCTCGCGGCGCTGCTGGCCCTGACCCAATGCACCTCCGGCGAGTCCCGGCCCGAACGTCCGGAGGACAAAATAAGTATCCAGCTGATGACCAGCCTGCCTCTGGTCTGGGGCGATGGTGCTTCGATGGAGTCGATCCTCTCGGGTGAGGCCGAGCCGGCCCCGATCTACCGATACTGGCAGGAACGATATGAACTGACCGCAGTCGACAGTCTCGAGAATCTTGCCAAACAGGACCCGGATATTGTCATCCTCGCCCAGCCGCGCGCCATGGCACCCGCCGATCTGGCCGATCTCGACAGCTGGGTCCGCGCCGGCGGTGTGGCCATCATTCTGACCGATCCCGATCTGGTCTGGCCGTCCGCCCTGCCACTGGGCGACCCGCGGCGTCCGCTGGTCAGCGGCCTGCTTTCACCGCTGCTCGGCCACTGGGGGCTGGAACTGGTAGCCGACGCGGAAAGCAGCCCCAATGCAATAACGCTCCATCTCGGCGACCATGTCTTCGCCACCCGGGGCGTCGGAACGCTGGAGCCGATCGCGGCGGATGCGGGTTCGGACGCGCGCTGTGACATGGGCGAGGGTGGTGTGATCGCACAATGCACGATCGGCCAGGGACGGGCGGCGATCGTGGCCGATGCCGATTTTCTCAATGCCGCGCTCTGGCCCGAAAAAGCCCGCCGCTCGCCGCGGGAAAGCGGTGCGGTGCGGTTCCTCGATTCCCTCGTGCAGGAGCAAATCGGCCCAAAGAGTCGCAAGCGATGACGAGCGTTCGGATTTTTACGGGGATTGGCCGCCAATGGCTGGAACGAGGCGCCAAGGTGCAAAAATTATAAAGTAAACAAAACAGTAACTTAATTGTTGTTACCCGTGAAATCCCTTAATATCCCCTTCCCTCCCCAGCGTTCCCCTGATAACCCTAGTTCGTTATCGGGGTATTCTTCCTGTCCGGGATTCTGTTTTCGGGAGGGCGCTGGAAGGCGCGCTTCTGACATGGGGAGATTATTGCCCCCGGTTCGGGTGAGGGATTTCCGTTGTGTCAGGCGCATTTGCATATTCAGGCTCTGCGATATCGGCGATAGACGACAAGGGTCGGCTGTCGGTTCCTGCATTCCTCCGCAAAAATCTGATCGAAAGCAGCGATGGCCGGACCCTCTGCCTCGGCACGCATGAAAAATGGGACTGCCTGGTCGGCTTCGGCCTCAGCCGCAAGGCCGACATGCTCGCCGAAATCGACAAGCAATGGGAAGCCGCGATCGCCCGCGGCGAGTCTTTTGACAAGGATGCCGCCGGTGCCCGCAAATTCTCCTCGCTGCAGGACCTGAGTTTCGACGCCAGCGGCCGCTTCATCCTGCCGCCGCACCTGCAGGAAATCGGCAATCTCGACGGCAATGTCCTGTTCCACGGCATCGGCACCACCTTCTGCCTGTGGAATCCGCAGACCCTGCTCGACACCACCGACGATGTCCCGGTCGATCGGCGCCTGGTCGAGCATCATCTGAAGGAAGCCGGCCAGAAGAGCGGAGGAAAAGCGAAATGACCGCCGCTGCCGCTGCCCGCCATGTTCCCGTTCTGCTCGATGAAGTGATCGTCGCGCTCGCCATTACCCCTGGCGAGACGCATGTCGATGGCACATTCGGGGCAGGGGGGTACAGCGCCGCCATGCTCAAGGCTGGTGCGAAGGTGCATGCCTTTGACCAGGATCCGGATGCCATTGCTCAGGGCCAGGCGATGGTCGACGCGTCCGATGGCAAGCTTTGCCTGCACCATGCCCGCTATTCGGAAATGGCCGATATCCTGGTCGACGAGGATATTGACGGCGTGACGCTGGATATCGGGGTGTCGTCGATGCAGCTGGACCAGGCCGAGCGCGGCTTCTCCTTTCAGAAAGACGGCCCGCTCGACATGCGCATGTCGAGCGATGGCGAAAGCGCCGCAGACTTTCTCAACGAGGCCGACGAAGAAATGATCGCCGATGTCATCTATCGCTATGGCGAGGAACGCCGGTCCCGGCGGATCGCCAAGGCGATTGTCGAAGCGAGACCACTGACCCGGACGTCCGAGCTTGCCCAGGTGGTCCGGAAGGCACTGGGCTATCGCGCGGGCGACAAGAAGGATCCGGCGACCCGGACCTTCCAGGCCATCCGCATCCATATCAATCGCGAACTCGGCGAACTCGAAGACGGTCTGGTCGCAGCGGAGAAACTGCTGCAGCCCGGAGGCCGCCTTGCGGTGGTCACCTTCCACAGCCTTGAAGATCGCATAGTCAAGAATTTCCTGCGCAACCGCAGCGGACAGCAGTCCGCCGGTTCGCGCCATCTACCCCAGGTTAACGAGATACGGCCGGCACCCACCTTTCATAAACCAGCCAAAGCGGTGCGTCCGGCCGGGGCGGAGCAGGCCCTTAATCCCCGAGCCCGCTCCGCCACCCTTAGATCAGCGGTGCGCACAGACGCGCCAAGCAGGGGCGGCGAGCAGTGAAGCTGGCCATCAAGCGCCTCGAAGGCATCGGCTGGCTCGCACTGGTTTTTCTGGTGGCGATCCTGCTCTATCCGCTGTCGCTCAGCGTCGCGACCCTGCGCAGCGACCTTGCGCGCACCGATCACAAGATCATCGAGACCAAGAAGGAAATTCGCTATCTGGAAACAGAATTCAGCGCGCGCGCCAATCTGCGCCAGCTGGAGGAGTGGAACAAGCTGGAATTCGGCTATGCCTCGCCAAAGGCCTCGCAATATCTGGACGGGGAAAGAGCGCTGGCCAATCTCGGCGGCAAGGATTTGCGCAAACCGGTCCAGGTGGCGGTGATCAGTTCGATGAACGGCGTCAAGCCCGCCGGCATCATCGGTTCGGTGTTCGGCACCGCCCAGGCGCACGAACGGAACTCCGATGGCAGCGCCATCGGCAGTCAGGATCATTACCGGTCCACCCCGGCCGATACCGGTTTCGGCAAGGCCGCCGGCGGAGCGCAGGCGCGCACCACCCGGGTGGCGCATATCGAGGACAAGCTGCTTGACGACGGGCTGGTCCGGGACCTTGGGCGCAAGGCGATAGCGGAAAAACTTGAAAGTCTGGCTGAATGACGACACTTCTGGCCAACAGCAAGAAGGTGCAATTTTCGGGAAAAGCCAAGGAGATCGCTGCGAGCGCCCATTTTCGGCTGATGATATTGCTGTTGGTCTTTCTCGCCGCCTTCACCATAGTTATCGGCCGCCTGATCAGTCTCACCATCCTGGAAGATGCCACCCCCTACCGGGCATTGAGCAGCGCTTTCATTCCGCCACGCGGCGATATTGTCGATCGCAACGGCGTACCGCTGGCGCGGACGATGCGCGGCTATGCGGTGCGCGTCGTTCCGGCCCGGGTGCTGGGCGACAAGCAAGTTCTGGCGCGGCAGCTGGCCGCTATTTTTCCGGATACCAGCGCGGCCCTGTTCCTGGAAAAGCTTAACGGAGCCCACCCGACCTATCTCCGCCGCCGGGCGCTTCCCGAAGAGGTCAAGCAGATCCATGCGCTGGGCGAAATTGGAATCGAATTTCCCCGCGAGGACGAGCGTCTCTATCCCCAGCGCCAACTGGCGGCGCATGTGCTGGGCTATGTCAACGCCGATGGCGATGGCGTGATGGGCATGGAACGGGCGCTGAACGATCGGCTCGTCGACACCAGCCTGCGGGCGACCCCCGCGATGTTGTCGATCGACAGCCGGGTGCAGGCGGCCCTGGAAAGCGAGCTGCAGGACGCCATGCTGATGACCGAGGCGCGTGGTGCCGCCGGGATCATCCTCGACGTGGAAACCGGCGAAGTCATGGCGCTCGCCTCGCTGCCCATGTTCGATCCGAACAAGATCCGCCGGGCGACGATGAAGCACCAGAACAACGAAGTGACGCAAAGCGTATTCGAACTGGGCTCGACCTTCAAGCCGCTGACCGTCGCCGCCGCGCTCGATGCCGGCACCGTCACCGACCTGGCGGTTCGCTACAATGCGATGGAGCCGATCAAGATCGGCGGCTTTACGATCAAGGACGACCATAGCCAGGGCCGCTATCTGAACGTGCCGGAAACGCTGGTGCACAGTTCCAATATCGTCACCGCGCGGATCGCGGACAATCTTGGTCGCGAAGCGATGGAAAGCATGTTCCGTCGCCTCGGTTTTGATGAACGTCCGCATATCGAACTGTTTGAACGCGGCCAGCCGCTCTGGCCGCGCAACTGGGGGCGGGTGACCAATATGACGGTTGCCTATGGCCACGGTATCGCTGTCACCCCGCTGCATCTTGCCAGTGCCTATGCGGCGCTGGTCAATGGCGGCATCTGGCGTCCTGCCACGCTGCTGAAGGTGGAGCCGGGCAAGGAGGCCAAGGGGCGACGCGTATTCAAGGCCGCGACCAGCGCGCGGATGCGCCAGCTGCTCAGGATGATCGTCTCGGACGGCACGGGTCGCAAGGCCGATGCACCGGGCTACCGGATCGGCGGAAAAACCGGTTCCGCAGAAAAGCCTTCCGAAGGCGGTTACAACAAGACATCGCTGGTTTCGACCTTTGCCGCTGCCTTTCCAATGGACAATCCGCGCTATGTGGTTATCGCCATGCTCGATGAACCGCATGGCACCGCAGAGACCTCCTTCCAGCGCACCGCCGGCTGGACCACGGCGCCGGTCGTGCGCAAAGTGGTATCCCGGGTCGGTCCCATGCTCGGGGTCATTCCCGACGAACATCGCGACGTCGACGTGTCGGAGCTGACGCCGCTGTTGTGGAAACCCAAATCCGAAGAGCAAAGCAATGCGACTGAATAGTCTTGTCCCCGGCCTTGAGGGCGATGCTGGCGAGCAGAGCATCACCGGTTTTGCGATTGATCATCGCAAGATCGCGCCCGGCAATATTTTCGGTGCCTTTCGCGGCGCGAAGTTCAATGGCGAAGAATTCATCGAAGCGGCAGTCGCTGCCGGCGCGATCGCGATAGTCGCATTGCCCGACGCGCGCGTCGAAGGTGCGGTGCATATCGCCGATGAGGAACCGCGTCGGTTGTTCGCCCAGATGGCGGCACGCTATTTTACCCCGACACCGACCCATGTGGCAGCGGTTACCGGCACCAACGGCAAGACGTCCACCGCAGAACTCACTCGGCAGCTGTGGCGGATGGACGGCTATAACAGTGCCTCGATCGGGACGCTCGGTGTCACCACCGCCGACGACCAGGTCAAGACCGGGTTGACGACGCCCGATATCGTAACCTTTCTGTCCAACATGTCGGGTCTGGCGCGCGAAGGGGTCAGCCACGCTATCTTCGAAGCGTCAAGTCACGGCCTTTCGCAATATCGCACCGAAGGCCTGCCGGTCCAGGTCGGAGCCTTTACCAATCTGAGCCGGGACCATCTCGACTATCATGGCGACATGGACAGCTATTTCGAAGCCAAGATGCGGCTGTTTGACGAGGTCGTCTGGAGCAACGGGACCGCCGTGATCTGGGCCGATGACGACCCGTGGTCGGCCAAGGCGATCAAGCGAGCGACCGATCGCGGGCTGGAGCTGTTCACGGTCGGCGAAAAGGGCGCCACGCTGCAGCTGGTGTCGCAGACACCAACGCATCTGGGTCAGGTCCTGATGGTCAAGGCGCAGGGCAAGACCCATCGCATTGCGCTGCCGCTGATCGGCGCCTATCAGGCCGCCAATATCCTGTGCGCCGCAGCCATCGTGCTGGCGACCGGCGGCCAGCTGGAAAATATCTTCGATCACATGCAGCGGGTGCAGCCGGTGCGCGGCCGGATGGAACGGGCGGTGATCACCCGCGCCGGTGCTCCGGTCTATGTCGACTATGCCCATACGCCGGACGCCCTGCGCGCGGCGATCGAGGCGCTGCGGCCGCATGTGACGGGCCGGCTGATCACCGTGTTCGGGGCAGGCGGCGACCGCGACAAGGGCAAGCGACCGGAAATGGGCCGGATTGCGGTGGAAATGTCCGACCATGTGATCGTCACCGACGACAATCCGCGCAGCGAGGATCCCGCCACCATCCGGGCGGAAATCCTTGCAGGAGCCACAGGCGCCGAAAATGTCGCCGATCGCCGCGCCGCTATTGCCAAGGCGATAGAAATGGCCGGACCCCAGGACATCATCCTGCTCGCTGGCAAAGGCCACGAACAGGGGCAGATTGTCGGCGACCGGGTCATCCCTTTTGACGATGTCGAAGTGGCGCGGGAATGCGCCGGAGCGCAGCCCCTGTGACCGCGCTATGGACATCAGCCGCGATCGCGGAAGCGACCGCCGGGACGGCCAGCGCCGATTTTTCCGTCAGCGGCGTCGCGTTCGACTCGCGTGAAATTGGCCCGGGCGATCTGTTCATTGCCCTGAAGGGCGAGCATAGCGACGGCCATCTCCACGTTGAACAGGCGTTCGCGTCGGGCGCTGCCGGAGCCCTGGTTAGCAAGTCAGTTGATGGCCCCCATATATTGGTGCGCGACACCGCCAAAGCACTGGATGCGCTGGCGATCGCATCGCGGACGCGCACAGATGCCAAGATCATCGGGGTGACCGGATCGGTGGGCAAGACCGGCACCAAGGAAGCCCTCTATGCGGCGCTTGACCGCTGCTCGTTCGGCAAGGCGCACCGGTCGGTGAAAAGCTACAATAACCATGTCGGCGTCCCGCTCAGCCTTGCGCGGATGCCGCAAGACACCCGCTATGGAATTTTCGAAATGGGCATGAACCACGCCCATGAGCTGTCGGCGCTGACCCGTCTGGTCCGCCCGCATGCGGCGATCATCACCGCCATTGCCCCCGCGCATATCGGCAATTTTGCCAATGGCGAGGTCGGTATTGCCGATGCCAAGGCCGAAATCTTCGAAGGCCTGGTGCCGGAGGGCACGGCGATCATCCCGCACGACAGCCCGCATTATCAGCGGCTGCGGAAAAAGGCGGAACGCCATGCGGCCCATGTGGTCTCGTTCGGATTTGAAGCCGGAGCCGATGTGCGCGCGATCGATATAGTCTCTGCTCCCCGCGGCGGCTCGCTGGTCACTGCAAGGCTCGGTGAACAAAGCCTCTGTTTCACGATCGCCGAAGCCGGGATCCACTGGGTATCCAATTCCCTGGCCATACTCGCTGCCGTGCGCGCCGTCGGCGGTGACCTTGCCTCGGCTGGCCTCGCGCTGGCCGAAATGAGCGGCATTGATGGCCGCGGCCGGCGCCATCTTGTGGCTCTCAAATCCGGCGGCACGGCGACGGTGATCGACGAAAGCTACAATGCCAATCCGGCGTCGATGAAAGCCACGCTTCGTCATTTTGCCGGCGAAAAAAACAGCGGCGGCAAGATCGTCCTGCTTGGCGCGATGGGCGAGCTGGGGGAGCAATCCGCCCATTATCACACCGCCCTTGCCGACGATATTGCGGCATCGGGCGCCGAAGCCATCATCTTGGTCGGCGACGATATGGCACATACTGCCGCGAAACTGGAACAGGCCCTTGATCGGGGCGTGAAAATGTCACATGCCGCCAACGCTTCGGAGGCGCTGACCGAGGTCGCAAAATTGCTCAGCGACGGGGATCTCCTTCTGGTCAAGGGATCAAATTATCTGGGGCTTTCCTCCGCGGTTTCCGCGCTGGTGAGCGGGGAGTATTAATGTTTTATTTTCTGGCCCAATGGCTTGAATTCGAAGGCATTTTCAATGTCTTTCGCTACCTGAGCTTTCGCTCCGGTGCCGCCGTGTCGACATCCTTGTTCATCGGCCTGCTGATCGGGCCGAAGTTCATCAACATGCTGCGCATGCGGCAGGGCAAGGGACAGCCGATCCGCGAGGACGGGCCGATCACCCATCTCAAGAAGGCGGGCACGCCGACCATGGGCGGGCTGATGATCCTGATTTCGGTGGTGCTGTCGCTGCTGCTCTGGATGGATCTCAGCAATATATTCGTATGGGCCTGCATCTTCGTCACGCTCGGCTTCGGCGCCATCGGCTTCATGGATGATTATGACAAGGTCCGCAAAGCCAGCCACAAGGGCATTCCGGGCCGGGTCCGGCTGTTGCTGGAATTCGCCATCGCCGGTTTCGCGACCTGGCTGATCGTCCAGCAGATCGGCACCAGCCTTTACGTTCCGTTCTTCAACGACGTGCAGATCGACCTCGGCTATTTCTACATTCCGTTCGCGATGTTCGTGATCGTCGGTGCGGGCAATGCGGTCAATCTGACCGACGGCCTCGACGGCCTCGCCACCATGCCGGTAGTCATTGCCAGCGCCACCTTCCTGGTGCTTGTCTATCTGTCCGGCAACGCCGTCTTTTCCGAATATCTGGGCATTCCCTTTGTCCGCGGCGCCGGCGAGCTGGCGATCTTCTGTGCCTGCGTGATCGGTGCCTGCCTTGCCTTCCTCTGGTTCAACGCGCCGCCGGCGGCCGTGTTCATGGGCGACACCGGCAGCCTCGCGCTTGGCGGCGCGCTTGGAGCGATCGCCGTATCGATCCACCATGAAATCGTACTGGCGCTGGTCGGCGGCCTCTTCGTGCTTGAAGCCGTATCGGTCATCGTCCAGGTGTTCTTCTTCAAGCGCACCGGCCGCCGCGTCTTTCGCATGGCCCCGATCCACCACCATTTCGAACAGCTTGGCTGGTCCGAATCCACCATTGTGATCCGTTTCTGGATCATCAGCCTGGTGCTCGCGCTCGCCGGATTGGCAACGTTGAAACTGAGATGATCGTGTCCCCCGCCTTTGCCGGAAAACGCTATGCCATTCTCGGACTGGCCCGTTCCGGCATGGCGGTGCTTGAAAGCCTGCACGCCAGCGGTGCCGAACTGATGGCCTGGGACAATCGCGAAGAACTGCGGGAAAGTGTCGCCGCCAAGGCCGTCATTGCAGATCTGCTGGTATCCGATCTGACCGGGTATGACGCGATTGTTGTTTCGCCCGGCGTGCCTCTCAACAGCCATCCGATTGCGCTGAAGGCAAAGGCCGATGGCGTGCCGATCATTGGCGATATCGAACTGTTCGCACAGGCCCGGAGCTCCCTGCCGCCACACCGCGTGGTCGGCATCACCGGCACCAATGGCAAGTCGACGACCACCGCTCTGGTCCACCATATCCTGGCAAGTGCCGGCGTGCCGACACTGATGGGCGGCAATATCGGCGTACCCATCCTGTCGCAGCAACCGCTGCCTGAGGGCGGTGTTTATGTGCTGGAACTGTCGAGCTACCAGATTGATCTGACCAGCAGTCTCGACTGCGATGTCGCGCTGCTGCTCAATATCAGCCCCGACCATCTGGATCGTTACGACGGCTTTGATGCCTATGCCGCTGCCAAGGCCCGCCTGTTCGACATGTTGGGATCGGATCACACCGCCATCTTTGCCAGCAAGGATGAAAAGTCTCAGCTCGCCTTGCACGGGCTGCGCGACCTGGGACGGGTGCAACATATCGTCGACACCAGCAGCCGCGATATTGCCGGACAGGCCGACTGGCCGTCGCTGCAGGGTCCTCATAATCTTCAGAACGCGATCGCGGCGGTTGCCGTCGTCGAAGCTCTGGGCATCAGCGAGGCGCAATGGCGTCCGGCCCTGGCAAGCTTTGCCGGCCTGCCGCACCGCATGGAGCGGGTAGCTGAATCGCGAGGCGTGTTGTTCGTCAACGACAGCAAGGCCACCAACCCGGCGTCGACCGGTCCCGCGCTCGGTGCCTATCCGAAAATCCACTGGATACTGGGCGGCTTGCCGAAGAGCGACAGCCTGGCGGAATGCGAGCCCTTCTACCAGAATGTCGTCCGCGCCTATACGATCGGCGAGGCCGGCCCTCTTTTTGGAAAATTGCTGGCCGATCATGTGCCGGTCGAATCCTGCGAAATGATGCTGACCGCGGTGCAGCGGGCGGCGGCCAATGCCGGCCCCGGCGAGGTGATATTGCTGTCACCGGCCTGTGCCTCCTTCGACCAGTTCCGCGATTTTGAAGCGCGCGGCAGTTGCTTCCGCTGCGCTGTCAATTCGGTGATCGAGAATGATTTGATCGGCACTGCATCAGGGGAGGCACAGCGATGAGCGCATCTGAACCAGGCACGGTAGCAGCCAGCCCGCTTCCGGAAATTGCCGGCGGCCTCAAAAAGAAGCGCTTCCAGCTGCAATCCCGGCTCGGGCGCAGCGACCGTTCGCCGCTCGCGATCTGGTTCTGGGAACTCGACCGGGTGCTGCTCGGTCTGATCCTGACCCTGATCGCCATCGGTCTGATCGCGGTTGCCGCGGCATCCCCGGTTACCGCCCTGAAGCAGAGCAGCTCTGCCGTTTCGGTCGAACCTCTCTATTATTTTTACCGGCAGCTTGGCTGGGTGATCGTCGGTGTTCCGGTGATGCTGGTGATATCGATGCTGCCCAAGGAACAGGCCCGGCGCTTCGCGATCCTGGCTGCCCTCGTCGCTTTCATCCTGCTGTTTCTGGTTCCGGTTTTCGGCAAGACCGTCAACGGGGCCCAGCGCTGGATTGGCTATGGTTTCGCCACGATCCAGCCGGGCGAGTTCCTCAAGCCGCTGTATGCGGTGGCGCTGGCCTGGCTGCTGTCGCTCAGGATCAAGGATCCGGCGCTGCCGGTGATATCGCTGTCGGTCATCCTGACCGCGATCATCGCCATCCTGATGATGATGCAGCCCAATCTCGGCGAGACCATCCTGATCTGCGGCATCTGGTTCGCGGTGATGACCGTGTCCGGCCTGTCGGCACGGCTGATCGCGGCGATCGGCACGTTGGGCGTCGGCGGACTGATCGGGGCCTATTTTCTCTATCCCGTGGCGACCCAGCGGATCAACGCCTGGCTGTTCGGCGGCGGCGAATATGACCAGGTGATGTTCGCCCACAAGGCGCTGACCGGCGGCGGCCTGCTCGGTACCGGCCCCGGACTGGGCACGGCCAAGTTCAAGCTGCCCGAGGCCCATACCGACTATATTTTCTCGGTCATCGGCGAGGAATTCGGGCTGCTTGCCTGCATGGCCATCGCGCTGGTCTATCTGGCGATCATCGTTCGTGTTTTCCTTCGCCTGCTCGACGAGGAGGATAATTTCATCATTCTCGCCGTATCCGGTCTGACCGCGCAACTGGGCGGACAGGCGCTGATCAACATGGCGGTGAATCTCCAGCTGTTCCCGTCAAAGGGCATGACCCTGCCGCTGATCAGCTACGGTGGCTCGTCCATTCTGGCGCTGTGCATCGGCATCGGACTTTTGCTCGCATTTACCCGACGGAACCCGTATCTTGACCGTTCACAATATGTCTCGGCCTGGCCCGAGCGAGGACGGATAGCGGTATGAGTTTTTCGAAACATTATGTGCTGGCAGCGGGCGGTACCGGGGGCCATATGATCCCCGCCTATGCGCTGGCGAAGGAGCTGGTGCTGCGCGGCCACCGGGTGGCGCTGATCACCGATGCGCGCGGCGAGAAGATTCCCGGCATGGTCGGGGAAGGGCAGGTCCATGTTCTGCCTGCTGGCCGGCTAACAAAGAACCCGCGCAGCTGGCCGGGCGGCATCCGTGCCATTCTTAAGGGCCGCCGGATGGCGCTGCAGCTTTACGAAACGTTTCAGCCGTCAGCGATTGTCGGCTTCGGCGGCTATCCCGCCTATCCCGCACTGCTGGCTGCAAACAGCCGCGACATTCCGACGATCGTGCACGAACAGAATGCGGTTCTGGGCCGGGTCAACCGGCTTGCGGCGCGTTCGGTTAACGCCATTGCCACCGCCTATCCAGACGTCCTCAGGATCAAGCCGAAATATCAGGAGAAGGTCCATCTGGTCGGCAACCCGGTGCGCGAGGAAGTGGTCGCGCTGCGCGAGGAGCCCTATCCGCCGCTGTCCGAGGAAGGCATTTTCCGCGTGCTGGTGACCGGCGGCAGCCAGGGCGCGTCGATCCTGTCCGATGTCGTGCCGGATGCGATGGCCATGCTGCCGATGCACCTGCGCCGTCGCCTGCAGATCACCCAGCAATGCCGCGAAGAAGATATCGAGCAGGTACGGGCGAAATATGCCGAGCATGACATCCCGGCGGAACTGGCAACCTATCTTCCGGACCTGCCCGAGCGGCTCGGCTGGGCGCATCTGGTGATTGGCCGGGCAGGGGCATCGACGATTGCCGAGCTAACCACCGCTGGCCGGCCGGCGATCCTGGTGCCGCTGCCGAGCGCAATGGACAACCACCAGACCTACAACGTCAAGGAAATGGTAGCCTCCGGCGGGGCCCGTGCGATCCCGCAGTCGCGCTTCACCGCCAAGGAGCTGGCCAAGCAGATGCAGAAAATGGCGCTGCAGCCCGGCGCGCTGGAAAATGCCGCGCGCTTCGCCGCGCAATGCGGCCGCCCGGAAGCGGTCAACGATCTCGCCGATCTGGTCGAAAGCTTCGGCACCTCGCCGCTGGGCACGACAATGAAGGTCGAGAAGGAAATGACCAACCCGCTGTCATCCCGCAAGGAAGCCTTGGCCAGGGACGTGGCACGGTGAAAGGTGTCGGCACGGATATCGGGACGATTCACTTCGTCGGCATCGGCGGCATCGGCATGTCGGGCATTGCCGAGGTGATGCACAATCTCGGCTATAAGGTGCAGGGCAGTGATATCGCCGAGAGCTATGTCGTCGAAGGCCTGCGCGCCAAGGGTATCGACGTGAAGATCGGCCACAATCCGGAGAATGTCGAGGGCACCGCGGTGGTGGTCACGTCGACCGCCGTCAAGCGCGGCAATCCGGAAGTCGAAGCGGCACTGGCCAGCCGTATCCCGCTGGTCCGTCGGGCGGAAATGCTGGCCGAACTGATGCGCCTCAAATCGACAATCGCGATCGCCGGTACTCACGGCAAGACCACGACAACCTCGATGGTCGCGGCGATGCTCGATGCCGGCGGCATTGATCCGACCGTGATCAACGGCGGGATCATCAACCAATATGGCTCCAATGCCCGCCTCGGCGACGGCGAGTGGATGGTGATCGAGGCCGACGAGAGCGATGGCAGTTTTCTGCGGCTCGACGGCACGATCGCGGTGGTCACCAATATCGATGCCGAGCATCTCGATCATTATGGCAGCTTCGACAAGATCAAGGACAGCTTCCTCGAATTTATCGAGAATGTCCCGTTCTATGGCGCAGCCATCCTGTGCATCGACCATCCCGAAGTGCAGGCCCTGCTGCCGCGCATCCGCGACCGGCGGATCATTACTTATGGTTTTTCCGCCCTGGCCGACGTCAAGGGCACCAATGTCACGCCAATCTCTGGCGGCAACCGGTTTGACGTGGTCGTCCGCGACCGCGACGGGGCGACCCGGACGATCGAGGGGATCACCTTACCGATGCCCGGTCGGCATAACGTACAAAATGCGATTGCCGCCATCGCCGTCGGCCTCGAAATGGGCATGACCGATGCGCAGATCGTTCAGGGCTTCGATCATTTCGGCGGCGTCAAGCGGCGCTTTACCAAGGTCGGTGAGGTCGACGGCCTGACGATCATCGACGATTACGGCCATCACCCGGTCGAGATCCAGGCCGTGCTGTCCGCCGCCCGCGAAGGCGCCGAGGGGCGCGTCATCGCCGTGGTCCAGCCGCACCGCTTCACCCGTCTGCGCGATCATATGGAAGAATTTCAGGGCGCCTTCAACGACGCCGACATGGTCTTTGTCGCGCCTGTCTATGTCGCCGGCGAGGATCCGATTGAGGGCATTGACAGCACGGCTCTGGTCGAGGGTCTGAAGACCCGCGGCCATCGTCTGGCGGAAACGGTCGAGAACCCGCAGGCTCTGGCCGCGCGGCTGGCCGAAGTGGCGCAGCCAAAGGACATGATCATCTGTCTGGGCGCGGGCGATATCACCAAATGGGCCGCGGGCCTTGCCGACGGAATAACGGAGTCGCGCAAATGAGCCGCTGCCCGCAAATAGGTGCGGCGCTATGACTGCTGTCGCCACCATGCCCCAAACGCACGGCAGGCTCACCGACGACGCGCCGCTGGCACCGCTCGTCTGGTTCAAGAGTGGCGGGCCGGCAGAATGGCTGTTCGAGCCGACGGATATTGCGGATCTGCAGCAATTTCTGCGCGACCTGGATTCGGCAATTGCGGTCTGGCCCCTGGGGCTGGGCTCCAATCTGATCATCCGCGATGGCGGCATCGGCGGCGTGGTGGTGCGGCTGGGCAAGGCCTTTGCCGGTATTGAGGCAGACGGCCTGACGCTGCGCTGCGGTGCCGGTGCGCCCGGAATCTCCGCCGCCAGCACCGCGCGCGATCATGGCATCGCCGGCATGGAATTCCTGCGCGGCATTCCCGGCACGATCGGCGGTGCGGTGCGCATGAACGCCGGTGCCTATGGCCGGGAAGTCTGCGACATTTTGGAGAGCGCTGACGTGATCCTGCGCAACGGAGATCGTGTAACGCTGTCGCTGGCCGACATGGGTTACACATATCGCCATTCGGACCTGCCCGAAGGCTGTATCGTGATAAGCGCGACTCTGGTCGGCGAAAGCGGCGACCCTGTTGTCATTGGCGCTGAAATGAAACGCATCGCCGACGAACGCGAAGCGTCGCAGCCACTCCGCACCAAGACAGGCGGCTCCACCTTCAAAAATCCCGATGGCCAGAAGGCATGGCAACTGGTCGACGCAGCCGGCTGCCGCGGTCTGCAGATCGGCCAGGCGCAGGTATCGGAAAAACACTGCAATTTCCTGATCAACCTCGGCGGTGCCACATCGGCGGATATCGAGGCGCTGGGTGAGGAAGTGCGCAAACGCGTCAAGGCCCATTCGGGGATTGAGCTGCAATGGGAAATCCAGCGCGTGGGAAGCACAGCATGACCGCCAACAGCAAAAAGAAACTCCATGTCGCGGTCCTGATGGGCGGCTGGTCGGCCGAGCGGGAAGTGTCGCTGATGAGCGGCAAGGGTGTCGCCGATGCGCTGGAAAAGAACGGGCATCGGGTCAGCCGCGTCGACATGGACCGCAATATCGCGATCATTCTCGACGGTATCCGGCCAGATGTGGTCTTCAACGCGCTGCACGGCGTGCCGGGAGAGGACGGCACCGTCCAGGGCATGCTCGACCTGATGCAGATTCCCTATACGCACAGCGGCCTCGCCACCTCGGTAATCGCGATCGACAAGGAACTGACGAAGCAGCAGCTTGTTCCTGCCGGCATACCGATGCCCAAAGGCAAGGTCGTATCGAGCGCCAGCCTCTACGAGGCGGACCCGCTGCCCCGTCCCTATGTCCTGAAGCCGGTCAACGAGGGCTCCTCGGTCGGAGTCGCAATCGTCACCGATGACAGCAACTACGGCCGTCCGATCGGTCGCGATGCGGCCGGCCCGTGGCAGGAATTTGACGAGTTGCTTGCCGAGCCGTTCATCCGCGGGCGCGAACTGACGACCGCCGTGCTCGGCGACAAGGCGCTGTGCGTGACCGAGTTGAAAACGGCGCAGGGTTTTTATGACTATGATGCCAAATATACCGAGGGACTGACCGAACATGTCTGTCCGGCACAAATTCCTGAAAATATTGAAAAATTATGCCTCGACTATGCCTTGCGCGCTCATCAGGTTCTGGGATGCAAGGGTACGTCTCGCACGGATTTCCGCTGGGATGACGAGCAGGGTGCTGCGGGCCTGTTCGTGCTCGAAACCAATACCCAGCCCGGCATGACCCCGCTCAGCCTTGTCCCGGAACAGGCGAAGCAGATGGGTATCAGCTATGAACAACTGGTCGAAATAATCGTGAGAGAAGCGCTATGACAGGGACCCGCAAACGCACCAGTCGGCAGCCCAAGGGCAAGCCGCGCAAGCAGGCGCGACGCACGGTCCGGCAGGTCTCGATTTTCGACAAGTTGTTGCGCGCCATGCCGGTCACCGAGGCACAGGTGCAAAAGGGCCTGACTTGGGGGCTGGTCGCGGTGTTCATTCTCGGCGCCTACAGCGTTGCCTATTATTCCGGCATCAACGATCGCATCAAGACCGAGGTCGCGGCCGCGGTCGGCAAGGCCGGTTTTGAAGTGAAGCGGGTCGAGGTCACCGGGGTGAACCGGATCGACGAGCTGAAAGTCTACGAAATCACGCTGGCCCAGAAAGACCGGTCGATGCTGCTGGTCGACATCGACGAGGTTCGCGCCGATCTGATGGCCAATGGCTGGATCAAGGACGCGCGCATTTCCCGCCGGCTGCCCGACACGCTGGTGGTCGATATTGTCGAGCGCGAACCGGTTGCCGTCTGGCAGAATAAGGGGCAGCTCTCGCTGATCGACGAGACGGGCTATCCGCTGGAGCAGATTACCCCGGAAGAGATTCCCGATCTGCCGGTCATCGTCGGCAAGAAAGCCAATCTGAAGTTCACCCAGCTGGACGATTTGCTCGACGTGGCACCGGCGCTGCGCCCGCAGGTGACCGGTGCGACCTGGATCGGCAACCGGCGCTGGGATCTGGAATTTGACAGCGGTGAGACGCTGGCCCTGCCCGAAGGCGAGGAAACGGCATCGGCGGCCCTGCTCAATTTTGCTCGGATGGACGGCGTCAACAGGCTGCTTGGTCGCGGGGTGGTTCATTTCGACCTGCGCGATGCCGAGCGCGCCTACCTGCGGATGCCGCCGAAACAGGAACCGGAAGATCCTGAGAGTTGACGAGATTCGGATGATAATGATTGAGGGCAAGGGATAGGATCATGGCAGCACGGGTAGAAAAAATCTTCACATCCCTGGACATCGGTTCGTCGAAAATTTCGGCGATGATTGCCGGGCGGATGGACAATGGCGAACTCACCGTCCTCGGCACCGGGCAGCGCGCCAGCAAGGGCGTCAAGCGCGGCTATATCGCGGACACGGAGACCACCGAAATGGACGTCCGGGACGCGGTCGAACAGGCCGAGCGGATCGCCGGGACCAATATCGACGATGTCTGGGTCAGTTTTTCGGCTGGTGGCTTGCAAAGCCTGCTGACCTCTGTGGAAACCGAACTGGGCGGGCACCGGATCGAGCAGGAAGATATCGACCTGCTACTCGACGCCGGACGCAACAGCATCGACCCGCGCGGCAAGATGGTGCTGCACGCGCAGCCCGCTCTCTACACGCTCGACGGCCTGAACGGGGTGAAAAAGCCGAAAGGCCTGCATGCCGACCGTCTCGGGGTCGATATCCACGTCATCCTTGCCGAAGCCTCGCCAGTCCGCAATATCGAGATGAGCGTGCGCGGTGCCCATCTGAACGTGAAATCGATTGTCGCCTCGCCGATCGCTGCCGGTACCGCCTGCCTTTCCCGGGAAGAGCGGGAGCTGGGCGTGGCGCTGGTCGAAATGGGCGCGGAAGTAACCAATGTTTCGTTATTTGCCGGCGGCATGCTGGTCGGTCTGACCACCTTGCCCTACGGCGCCGCCGACATCACCGACGATATCGCCTCGTCCTTCGGTTTGCGGCGCGCGCAGGCGGAGCGGATAAAATGTTTTTACGGGTCGGCCACCACCAGCCCGCGCGACAATCATGACGTGATCAATCTTGATCTCGACAAAACGGCCGACGTTACCGAGGAAGAAGGCCGCATCACCCGGGCGCAGCTGATCGCGGTGATCCGCCAGCGGCTCGATCATCTGATCGGGGAAATCGGCCGGTCCCTGAAGGAACTCGGTTTTACCGGGCCTGTCGGCAGGCAGGTCGTGCTCACCGGTGGCGGCGCGGAGCTCAAGGGCATTGCCGATTACGCCCAGTCGGCACTGGGGCGCACAGTGCGCATTGGTCGTCCGACGGGATTGAACGCGCTTCCGGAGGCGCACAGCGGTCCGGCGTTTGCCGGGCTTGCGGGACTGGCGCTCTATGCATCGCAGGACCCGGTTGATCTGCGTTCGATGTCGAGAAGCTATCAGAATGTCCAGAAATATGGCGGATCAGCGGTGATTGGCCGACTGATGTCGGCGATACGGGGAAATTTTTAGAAATTTGATGAAAATAAATTAACTTTTCGGGTGATTCCGGCGTGAAATTTGTGCAAAGCATGAAACAAATATTACACGACGATAAAATGTCTCGGGAGACAGTGAGATGAGTATCAATATTGGGCCACCAGAAGTCGAAGAACTGAAACCGAAGATCGCCGTCATCGGAGTCGGCGGCGCCGGTGGTAATGCCATTGCCAACATGATTGCAGCCCAGGTTGAAGGCGTGGATTTCATCGTAACCAATACCGATGCGCAGTCGCTCAACAGCTCGACTGCCGAACGGCGCATCCAGCTCGGTCCCGATATTACCCAGGGCCTTGGTGCCGGATCCCGTCCCGAAGTCGGCCGGGCAGCCGCGGAAGAAACCATCGACCTCGTCGAACAGGCGCTGGACGGCACGCATATGTGCTTTATTGCTGCGGGCATGGGCGGTGGTACCGGTACCGGTGCCGCTCCCGTGATCGCCAAGGCGGCCCGCGACCGCGGTATCCTGACCGTCGGCGTCGTCACCAAGCCATTCACCTTCGAAGGCACGCGCCGGATGAAAGCGGCAGAAGCGGGCATCGAGGAGCTGCAGAAGAATGTCGACACGCTGATCGTCATTCCGAATCAGAACCTGTTTCTGGTCGCCAATCCGAACACCACCTTCAAGGAAGCCTTCCTGCTCGCAGACGAAGTGCTGCAGCAGGGCGTGCGCGGCATCACCGACCTGATGGTCATGCCGGGCCTGATCAATCTCGACTTTGCCGACGTGCGCAGCGTGATGCACGAAATGGGCAAGGCGATGATGG
>CAXIBD010000009.1:0-64999 GCA_964022135.1 uncultured Sphingomonadales bacterium
CCTGACCGAGGAAAGCATCCAGCACCTGAAGGCCGGGATCGTCTGCGGTGCGGCGAACAACCAGCTGGCAACAGTGATGCAGGGGCAGCAGCTTGCCGATCGGGGCGTGCTCTATGCGCCGGACTATCTGGTCAATGCCGGGGGCATCATCAATGTCGCGGCGGAATATCTGCAGGAGACCACGGATTCGGTGGAAACGCGCGTGGCGCAAATCCCCGCACGACTGATGCAGCTGGTTCGCCGGTCGGAAGCGGAAAAGACCGCCACCAACCTGCTCGCGGACCGGATGGCCCGGGACATCGTGGCAGCCGGACAGCCGTCGAAGGTGGCGTGACGGGCGGAACCGCTATTGCGAAGCGGCGGCCACCTTTTCGGCTTGCCGCAATACCCGCAGCAGATTGCCGCCGGCCAGCTTGCCGAGATTTTCGTCGCTCCAGCCCCGGCGCACCAGCTCGGCGAACAGCGCGGGATATTTGTCGACGGCGTCGAGTCCCTCCGGCGCATCGGGAATGCCGTCGAGATCGCCGCCCAGACCGACATGATCGGGACCGGCCACCCTGGCGATATAGTCGATATGGTCGGCGACCATGGCGATGGTGGTGCGCGGCATCGGATGGGTCTTCTGCCATACGGCCAGCGCGGCAGCGGCCTTGTCAGGCTGGCCGATATAAAGCCCGCCATAGGGCGGCGCGCTGAGCAGCGTCTTCTGCGCGGCCAGCTCCGCGTCCCAGTGCCGCCGGGCTTCCGAGACATAGCCGGGATAGAAATTGACCATCACGATCCCGCCATTCTGCACCAGCGTCCCGAGCACATCATCGGGCACGTTGCGCGGATGATCCGCAACGCCGCGCGCACCGGAATGGGAGAAGATGACCGGTGCGCGGGTGATCGCCAGCGCGTCCTTCATCGTGTCCGGCGAGACATGGCTGAGGTCGACAAGCATGCCGAGCCGGTTCATCTCGCGCACGATCTGTTCACCGAAGGGCGTCAGTCCGCCGTGAACCGGAGCGTCGGTCGCCGAATCCGCCCATTCGGTATTGGAAGAATGGGTCAGGGTCATATAGCGCGCGCCGAGCGCATACATCTGCCGCAGCACCGCCAGCGATCCGCCGATCTGATGGCCACCCTCGATACCGATCAGCGAGGCAATCCTGCCCGCTTTCTCATCCCGCACAACATCGTCTGCGGTCAGGGCAAGCGCCAGACTTTCGGGATAGGCGGCGACCATCTGCTTGACCAGATCGATCTGCTCGATGGTCATTTCGACCGCTTCCGGTCCTTTCACCGACACGGGAATCCAGACCGACCAGAATTGCCCGCCGACATGGCCGGCGCGCAGGCGCGGGATGTCGGTCATCAGCGGAATCGCGTCCGGCGTGTCTTCCGGCAGCGGCAGCCCGGCGGTGTCGCTCGCCAGATCGACCTTGGAAAAATCACTGTCGAACCGGTCGCGCAATTCCCACGGCAGGTCGTTATGGCCATCGATCACGGGATGGGCGCTGAGCACCCGTTCCACGCGCGCTGCGATCGCCGGGTCGTCAATCGCCGGCTGGGCCTGCGCCATCACCGGCAGCAGCAACAGGGCGGCGACGCTTCCCGAGATCTTCAAATGCAGTAAACTCATTGCTCTTCGCCCGCTGGTACAAAATTGAGATGGTGATAGTCGAAACTGAAATCGGCGATCGGCGATACCGCCTTGGCGGTGATGCCTGTTACTTCACCAGCCGCCCCGATTGCAAATGTCAGATAGGCAGGCTCGATCGACGGGTCGTCAAATTCGGTGACGAACGTGTCATATTGCCAATGTTTCAACCGTCCGTTCATCCCCGGCGTCGTGGCGAAATTGACCTTCAGCCCCTTGCCCGCAGCCGAGACAAGCAGCTTGCCATACCATGGGTCAACATAGGTGCCGGCATAGCGGTCAACCGGGAGGGATGGACCGACAGCGACCGGCTCTGCTCTCGCCGCGGTGACCACAGCCGCCGCTGCGGCCAGTCTTTCATCAAGATAGCTGCCGAATTTTTCCGGCCAGTCCTGGGGCGGCTGATCGAGATAATGGTCGAGCAGTTCGTACATCAGGCCATAGCGCGGCTCGATATCCTCGGCATTTACCTCGATCGCGAAACCGACGTTTTTCTCGGGGATCAGCACCACGATCGAGGTAAATCCGAACAGGCCACCTGCATGCCAGACGATCTGCGTGCCATGATAGTCCTGAACCTGCCAGCCCAGCGCATAGGCCTGGTAGGTAGGTGTCATGCCCTCAAGACCCTTGCGGGGTGGAGCAATCGGCATCGGGGTTACCGGCTTCCACATTTCGCGACCGGCGTCATCACTGAACAATCTCCCGCCTTCGGGTGTCGCTCCGTGGGCCAGCTGGATCTGCAGCCAGCGCGCCATGTCATTGGCGCTCATCGCGATCATGCCGGCGGGCGCCGCCGCGCGACCCAGCTGGTCGCGTTCGTCGAGCAGCTTCTGGTCGCTGAGACCGCGCACGACGCCGCCGACCCGGCCGTGCGGATAGGCGCGGTTGGCATTGCCGAAATGCGCGGCATCGGTGGCGGCACCGCTCTTCAGGCCGGCGGGCGCGAACACATGGTCATGCATATAGTCTTCCCAGCTCTGGCCGCTGACCTCCTCGACCAGCTGGCCGGCAACCGCGTAGAGGATATTGTCATAGGCATAGCCGCTGCGAAAGCTGGTATCGGGCTTGATATAGCGCAGGCGCCGGACCAGTTCCTCGCGCGATATGTCGCCGCGCGGCACATAGAGCAGGTCGCCTGCCCCGAGCGGCAGGCCGCTGCGATGGACCAGCAGATCGCGCACCGTCATTTCGCGGGTTACCCAGGAATCGTACATCTGGAACCAGGGCATATGATCGATGACCGGGTCATCCCAGCCGATCTTGCCGGCGTCGACCAGCGTCGCCAGGGCAGCGCTGGTAAAGGCCTTGCCGGTCGAGCCGATCATGAAGATCGTATCGGCATCGACCTTGGCATCGGTGCCGATCTTGCGAATGCCATAGCCTTTGGCGAGCGTGACTTCGCCATTTTCCACAATGGCGATCGCTACACCGGGCGTTCCTGCATCCTTGCGGACCTCTTCGACATGGCTGTCGAAATTGGCCGGCGGCGCGGCGAGCGCCGGCAGGGATGCTGCGCAGGTCGCAACCGCAACTGCGGAGAGCAAGACGGGACGAAGATCAAACATGGGAAGGCTCCTGGGTTGAAGGAGAGGAAAGGACATTGCCCCGGCGCAGTCGCCAGATACCGACGGTCAGCAGGGGAATGACGAAAATCGCGAACATGATATAACCAAAGGCGCCATATCCCTGGGCGATCAGCGAGATCAGGCCGAAGCGCGCCGCGAGAAAGCCGGAGCCGGTCAGCAGGATGGCCCCGACCACGAACCGGAACAGCGGCGGATATTGCCGGTCATTTCGCGCCGCAAGCGCTCCGCCGATACGTTCGTGCACGACATTGACCGCGCCGACCCCAGTCTCCAGCAGCGCGATGAAGATCATCAGCTGAAAGAAAAAGGCGAACCAGGGTGCGTCCAGCTGCCGCAGCAGGAAGTCGGAGGGCAAGGCCTCGTCCGATATCGCCGGATAGAAGGCCACCATGCACAGGAAGAAGATCAGCGCCGGCGCCATGGTCAGGGGCCCGGCCAGCGCTCCGGCGATCACCGCATCCCGGCGGTTCGTCAGATGGCGAATGAACGGCAGGACGGCAATCGCCGCCACGACATTATAGCTGGCATAAGTCAGGCCGTTGAAGATCCAGCCGGCCTGCAGCGGCGCTGCGCTGATCTGCGCCGGGATGCGGTCGCCAAAGCTGGTCAGGGCGAGGATCAGGAAAACGGCATAGACGGCATAGAGCAGAAAGGATGTGATGCGGAACATCCGTTCCGCCGCGTTGCTGCCGAAACTCGTGACCAGCGCGATCAGCCCGATCAGGGCCAGCGACCCGGCCAGCAGCGGCCAGGCAAACAGCGCCTGCCCGATCTCTCCGGCTGCCGCCGACATCACCGCCAGAATCAGCACCAGGAACAGGATATAGACAATCTCGAAGACCGGCCATGCCGGGCCGAGCAGCGACTTGAACAGGGCGCGATATTCATAGGCCCCCAGCTGCTGCGACAGCGCGAAGGCGACCATGCACACGATACTCCACAGGATCATGGCCAGCAGCATGCCGAGCAGGCCGCCCCATGGACCGACGCTGAGGAAAAACTCGATCAGCTCGCGCCCGGTGGCATAGCCTCCGCCGATGACAACTGCCTTGAACGCGAGTCCGGGAAGCAACCGACGCTGAAACCAGCTGGCGGGTGTCCCGGCATCCATCATTCGGCGAGACAGCTTTCCACAAGAGCCGCCAATTTGGCGCCACCCCGCATCGGATCGGCGACCGGCATGTTCAGCCGGGCGCATTCGCGATCGAGCAACCGGTCGGCCTCGACCGCGTCAAGATGCGCGGTGTTGATGCTCACGCCGCCACAGCGAATGGCGGGATTGGTCCTGCGTCCCAGCATGAGATTCAATTCGATGGCCTCCTCGAGCGAGGGCAAGGGATAATGTTCGAGACCGAGAATATTTTTCCGGCCGGCCTGGTGACATAGCACGATAACATCCGGCTGGCTGCCATGCAGCAGCCCCGTCGAAACCCCGGCATAGGCAGGGTGGAACAGCGATCCCTGCCCCTCGATGACATCCCAGTGCCGATCCTCGGCATCGGGGCTGAGCAATTCGGCTGCGCCGGCGAGAAAGTCGGCGACGACGGCATCAATGGGTATGCCGCTGCCGGCAATCATGATCCCGGTCTGGCCGGTCGCGCGAAAGTCGCAGGCGAGCCCTTTGTCGGCAAACGCCCTGGCCAGGGCAAGCGCCGTATATTTTTTTCCCAGTGCACAATCCGTGCCCACCGTCAGCAAACGCTTGCCGCTGCGCTTGCGCCCGGTGCCGACCGGAATGTCGGCCGGTGGCGACCGCACGTCAATCAGGCTGCGCCCCAGGCTTTCGGCCAGATGGCGCAGCTTCAGATTGCTCGCGAGCGGAGAATGCATGCCGCTGATCAGATCGAGACCCGCAGTCAGCGCTTCCGCCATTGCCGGCAGCCAGCTCGCCGGGACAATGCCCCCCGGATTGGCCACGCCGATAACCATCGACCGGGCGCCAGCCGCATAGGCCTGCGCGGGCGTCATGGCCGGCAGTTCGGTCGAGACGGTAGAATCCGGCAGGCAGTACTCGCCAATGCATTTGTCTCCCGCCCAGTCGCGCAAACCGAAGGCGGTCTTTGCGAATCCGGGTTCGGTCGTGTCACCCAGAAAAAGCAGATAGGGTCCGGGAAGCGTCGGTGCTGAATCGCGCGGTCGCCATCGGCTTTCCGCCGCCATTGTGGTCGCTGCTTTCATCCATCAATACTCGGCGGTCAATGCCAGACCAAAGGAGCGCGGCCGGATAATGCCGGTGCCGATTGCGCCGTTGGGCAAAACCGGCAGACCATTGGAATTGAGCGATGCAATCGAAGTCTTCCCGTCGCTGTTGCCGAGGTTTCGGACAAAGCCTTCGAGCTTGAACTGGCCGAAGTCAAGACCGGCGCGCAGGTCGATCACCTCATAGGACGGAAGCTGGCGTTGCCGACCATTGGCCGCGCGATAGGCCCCGTCAAAGGCTCCCGACTGTTTGGACAGGAAGCGCATGGAACCGCCGACCGAGGCGGTAACCCGGTCGCTGAGCGCCCATTCATAGTCGCCGTTCAGGCTGATGCTGTATTTCGGGGTGAAGGGCAGATCATCGCCCTTGATCCCGCCAACCAGATTGGCACCGGGGACGCCATTGGTGACCACGACCGTATCATCGGTGAGACGGGCGTTGGTATAGGCACCATTGATCGAAAGGTTGAGGCCCGGCGTGGGGCGCGCGGTGGCGGTAAATTCGAGACCGTCGCTCTTCGCTCCGGGTCCGTTGGTATTGACATTGAAATTGCCGATCGCGGCGATCAGCTGAACATTGTTCCAGTCGATATGGTAAGCGGCTGCCTCGATGCTGAAACTGTTGTCGAGCGTTGTCGCCTTGACCCCCACTTCATAGCTGAGCACCGTATCGGAATCGAACGTCTGCACGCTGGCCGGGGCTCCCGGTGCCAGAGCGTTCGGTCCGCCGGGGCGGAAGCCCTTCGCGACCCGGGCATAGATAGAAGCATTGTCCCCAAATTTGAATTTCGGCGCGACCGAATAGGTGAAGACATTTTCCGAAGAGTTCTGGCTGGCCGTAGTCATGCCTCCCGCCAGCGGACCGTCGGTGCCCTGCACTGCATTCTGGTTGTTGTGGCTGTAGCGGCCGCCTAAATCGATGTCGAACCGGTCGCCGAGATGCACCGTGGCATTGGCAAAGCCGGCGATTTCCTCATATTCGGAATCGAGCGTGGCGATGGCCAGCGTACCCAGCGCATCGATGCGGTTCAGCGTGCCCTGGGTGACCGGGATGAACTCCTGATCGATCAGGCCCTTTTCCTTGGTGTAATAGCCGCCAACGATCCAGTCGATAAAGCTGCTTTCCGAGGATGCCAGCCGCACTTCCTGCGTGAATTTCTTCGCCCGGGTGGTCTGATTCAGATAGATCTGGTCGGGAAACAGGCCGAGCGCGGTGCTCAGGTTGAACGACAGGTCGTCGCGGAACTGCTGCTCGAGCGTGGCATAGCTGGAAGACGAGGTGAGCGTCGCGAAGCCGAAATCATAGTCGATCACACCGTTATAGACACGGTAGCTGACGTCGCTTGCCGGCGATACGAAAAGCGACTGGGTCGGCCGTCCGAACAGCGTTTCCAGCGTATCGGGATCGCTCTCCACCGACGACGGGGCGTCTGCCTCGAAATTCTGCAGGATGGCGCTCAGCCGAACGGACAGAGAGTCGTCGGGCGTGAATTTCAGCGATGCCCGACCGCCGTAGGATCGGGTGCCATTGATATTGTCTTCCTTGCGCGAGGTGAACGTGGAACCGAACAAATCCATCGAGCTCGAGCCGATCGAGTCAATGAAGCCGCCCTGCCTGCGATAGGTGCCGGACGCGCGGAATGCCAGCGTATCGCCCAGCGGCACGTTGATGACGGCGTTCCCCGCATAGGAAATGTCACCACCCTTTACCGCTTCCACGGAACCACGGACCCGGCCGATAAACTGCGTCGCATCGGGTTCGTTGGTGACGAACTTGACCACGCCGCCGAGCGAACTGGCGCCGTAGATCGTGCCCTGGGGCCCGCGCAGAACTTCGACCCGGGCAACATCGAACGTGTCGAAATCGCCTGCCAGAATCGCCCCGTTTACCAGACCGCTGCTGGACCCGAATGGCGTTTCGTCGACATAGGTGGCAACCGTCGACGCCACGCCGCCGGTATTGACGCCGCGAATGACCAGCCGGCCAAATCCCGGCGTGTCCTGCACAAGCTGCAGGCCCGGAACGAGGTTCAGATAATCCTGAAAGGAGGATGCCTGCTGCGATTCAAGCGTGTCGCCGGAAACGACCGAAATGGACTGGGGCACATCGACCAGAGTCTGCTCGCGCTTTTGCGCGGTGACAATGATGATGCCGGAATTTCTTGCTGTCGCCTGATCCACATCGTCGGCCTGCTCCTGCGACCATGCAGCTCCGCTCCAGAGCAGGGCAACGAGCGCCGTCGACATGCCGGCGGTACGAAGACCGCCGCTGGTCAGCGCGGTTGCGGCTTTTTTGTTAATATGCAATTTTGATCCCCAAAGCATGTCTTTTCCCCATTTATCACTATTATTGTCCTGATTAGGACAATTAACACCTAATTAGACAATCTGTCAATCGGTAAAACCGGCGGCTGAAGGGACTCGTCATGCTCGGCAATGACCCGCGCCGCCGTCGGTGAGAGCATGTAGAGGATCACGGCCGAGGCGGTCGCGATGGCCGCGAGAATCATGAAGAAAACGGGGCGATCAAACACGCTCCACAAAGTTCCGACCAGTCCCGCTGCCAGACTGCCGCTGAAAATGGTGAGATACCAGGCCGCAACGGTCGTGGCCCCGAAGCGCGGCGGGGCCAGCCGGGCGAACAGGCCCAGGCCATTGGGCAGGATGTAGAGTTCGCCCAATGTGAAAATCGCGAAAAAGGCAACCAGCCACAATGCATTGGCGGGCGCATCGCCGCTGATCAGGGAAGCGGCCGCGAGCACGACATAGGCGCTGGCGACGATCAGGGCGCCGATAGCCATCTTGACGATCGGCTCATGCTCCTTGCCATCCGCCGCACGGCGCTGCCAATGGGCCAAAAGCAAGGGCGTCATGAGAATGACCAGCATGGGGTTGAGCGACTGGAACCAGGTCATCGGGACGGTCAATCCGCCGACGATCCGGTCAACGCCGGTATCGGCCCACAGCGCTACCGTATTGCCGACCTGCTCGTAGGCGCCCCGGAAGACCGTGACCGCGAGCCCGATACCGAGCAGGAACAGATAGGGCTTGGCGCCGCCGGTCCGCCTGGTGTCCGCGGCGGAGGAAAAGCGGCTCTTCTCTTCCGGCAGATATTTGCCCCCGACCAGATAGATCACGAGGCCGATGAACATGCCGACCCCTGCAGCACCGAAGCCCCAGTGCCATCCATAGACCTCGCCCAGCGTCCCGCAGACCAGAGGCGCCAGAAATCCGCCGATGTTGATCCCGACATAATAGACATTATAGGCCCAGGGCCGGCGCGGGTCGCCGGGGCCGTAGAGATCGTTGATCTGGCTGGGCAGGGTGGGCAGAAACAGGCCGTTGCCCAGCGCGATCGTGGCAAGCGCGATATACAGCATCGGCTCGAAGGCCATCATGAAATGCCCGGTCGCCATGATGCTGGCACCGATGATCACGGCCTTGCGCTTGCCCAGCCAGCGATCGGCAATTGCCCCGCCGATGATCGGGGTGAAATAGGCAAAGGCGGTGTAGCTGCCATATATGAACGACGAGGTCTGCTGGTTAATCAGCAGTTCCTTGGTCATGTAATAGATGAGCAGCGCCCGCATCCCGAAGTAGGAAAACTGCTCCCACATGTTGGTGAGGAACAATATGGTCAGGCCGCGCGGCTGACCAAACCAGGTCTTTTCGGTGCCAGCCGTCATGGTCAGGCCGGCGTTCCGGAACCCCAGATATTGGCGGCACAGGTCACCAGGCCATCTGCATATTCTATCGAGGGCTTGCGGTCCTCGGTCAGAAAAATCGGACCATCGAGATCGACCACGGCGCAAAGCTGGCCCAGCACATAGGCAGGGGCCATGGCGAGGCTGGTACCAACCATATTGCCTACCATCACGCCCAGACCGAGCTCGCTTGCCGCCCGCGCCATCGCCAGGCCTTCGGTCAGGCCGCCGCATTTGTCGAGCTTGATATTCACAATGTCGAACCGCCCGACCAGCCCTTCAACATCCTGCAAGGACAGGGCGGATTCGTCCGCAGCAACGGGGATCGGCGAATGGAAACCGTCCAGCGCATCCTCGGCACCGCGCGCAAAAGGCTGCTCGAGCAAGCAGACACCACAATCTTCCAGCGCTTCCAATACCGGTCCAATGGTATCGCGGGAATAACCCTGATTGGCGTCCACAGCCAGCCACACCTCCGGCCGCGCCGCGCGGATCGCCTCGACGCGCGCGATATCCTCCGCCACGTCACCGGTCAGCTTGATCTTGATCCGCTTTGCATGGCTGTAATTCTTGGCACCTTCTGCCATTTTCTCGGGCGTGTCGGCGCCCAGCGTGAACGTGGTTTCCAGCGGGTGGGGCGCGGACAGGCCGGCCAGCTGCCATACGGGCATCCCCGCCTCTGCTGCTTCCAGCTCCCACATCGCGCAATCCAGGGCGTTGCGCGCGCCGCAGGGCGGCAGCAACGATTGCAAGGCCATCCGGTCCGCACCGCTTTCGATCTGTGAACGCACGCCCTCGATGGTGGCAACCATCGCCTGCGCATCCTCGGCAAGATAATAGACCCCCGATGCTTCGCCACGTCCGACATGCCGGCCTCTGGTCAGGGTCACCACCACCACGTCGTGCGACGTGAACACATGGCCCGATATCCGGAATGGCGTGGCAAGCTTGAGTGGTTCGATTGCGACGTTGAGCTGGACCGCCGACATCAGAAATTCAATCCAAGGGTCAGCATGCCCGCGACCTGTGCGATCCAGGTGATGAAGATCATCGCAATCACGAGAACAACCGCCCACACGCGCGCTTGCCAGCTGCGGCCCGGACGGAAAGCCTGCAACAGGTTCCAGCCGGTGGCCAGCAGGCCGCCAATGATCGCGACTATCCCGAAGATCTGCAGGACCTGCAACAACCAGTCGTAACGCCCGTTGAGATTGGCCTCTTCAACCGAGATCAGGCTGATGAAGCCGACCCAGCCGAGGATCAGGACGACAACAGCGGTCGCTGCAATACGGCTGGCGCGATAGGCACGCCGATCGTTGCGTTCCAGCGCGAGCGGTGTCTGGTAGCGCCGCCGTATCACGGCGCGTATCGGCCACAGCAGCATGGTCAGGAACATGATGGCAAGAGCGGCCATGGCGACGGGCATCAACCACGCGGAATCCCGGTACCAGGGTACCCTGTCGAACACCATGAATGGCGAAATCATGTCGAAGGACCAGCGCACCGGCTTTCCGTCGACCAGCTTGGCGGCCAGCTTCTCGTGATTGAGCGGATCTTCCCACTGGAATGGCGCAATCTCGACCCATTTGCGCGGCGCGCCACCGGGAGTGAGAAGGTCCGGCACAAGCAGGCCTCCGTCTTCCGAAACGCCGACCTGCGTCTGGCCGGTGAAATAGAGCATCCGCATCCAGCTGGACTGGGCGCGACGCGAGCTTTCCCAGGTTCCCGCCATCAGCTCGGCATGCTCCCGCTGGGTCTTGCTGTCGAGCGGTGCGGGCATCGGTGGACCGGGGAAATAGCGGTCGGCAAAATCGTGGAACAGCGCGATGCGCAGCGTGCCTGAAGCTCCTTGCTTGCCGGCGCTGTTGAACGAAACATAGAAGCCGGTATCTTCATTTTCAAACAGGTGCAGCGACGTGTGGAAGTCGGAGGTATCGCCGAGATGGGCGATGACCTGACGACCATTCACGTTGGTTTCAAAAAAACCGAGCTCCATGCGATTCAGGCCCGGGATGAAGGTCGTTGGCGAATTGTGCATCAGGCGCGCGGTTTCCGGCTTCAGGATGCGCTTGCCGTCCAGTTCCCCATTCTGGAGATGGGCGATCATGAAACGCCCCATATCGGCCCCCGACGCGGACAGCGAGCCGGCCGGAGCCGGCCCCACATGCTCGAAATCGCGCGCGTCTTCGCTGGCCCTTGCATAGCCTTTCGACATGTAGGGCTCCAGCTTCTTGGGCAAAGGCTGGCGCATGCTCGAATAGTTCATCCCCAGCGGGTCGAAAACGTGCCTGTCGACATAATCGTAGAAATTTTCGCCGGAAACGCGCTGGACGATATAGCCCGCAAGCGATGTGGCGTAATTGGAATAGGCTGGCGTGGTTCCCGGTTCGAAAATCGTTTCTGGCGTCCAGCGCTTGAGCAGTGCCACATAGTCAGGAACCGAATTCGGGCCACGACCGATGATCGATTTGGCATTTTCTTCAAAGCCCGCCGTATGCTGCATCAGGTTGCGCATGGTGATCGGCTTGCCGTTTTCAGGGGAAATCTTGAAATCGAGATACTGGTCGACATTTGCGTCCAGATCGATCTTTCCCTGCTCGACCAGTTGCATGACGGCGGTCCAGGTGACCAGCTTGGAGACCGAACCCGGGCGGAACAGGGTCTTCTCGGGATCAACCGGCTTCAGCTTTTCGACATCGGCATAGCCGTAGCCGCGCTCGCTGATGATTTCGCCATCCTTGACGACCACGACAACGGCACCGGCGATATCGGAGGAAGCCAGCGCAAAAGGCATATAGCCATCGAGCCAGGCATCCAGATCGCTGGCGGTCAGTTCCTTGCCCTGCGAAGAGGAGTCCCGGGTGCCTTCAGATTGCGCAGCTGCGGGAGCAGAATCCGGCGTGAGCGGGAGGTCGACCTGGGCCAGCACCGGTATCGCCAAAATCGCCAATAACGCCGCGATGATTGCCTGTCTGATTGTCATGCCAACTCTCCCCACTTCCCGAGATTCCCGACTGACTGATTGCAATCACCGGAAAAATTTCCTATTCATTAAACCGTAAAGATTAGTCCTGATTAGGTCGTTGTTATCCTGAAATGAAAAATCAGTCAATTGGTTTGGAGATAAAATAATGAGTTCGGAGCGACAGACGCTAGGTGCGCTTCTCCGCGGTTTGCGAAGTCGCAACAATTGGACGCTGAAGGAAATGAGCGACGAAAGCGGGATTCCGGTATCGACCCTGTCGAAGGTCGAGCACGACCGGCTGACATTGACTTATGACAAGCTGCTGCAGCTCAGCGACCGGCTCGGCGTCCCCATCACCGAATTATTTGCCCAGCCCGAAAATGCCGATCAGCCGGTCACGGCGCGGCGCAGCATCGGAACCATCGAGGAATCCGTGCGGGTCGAAACGCCCAATTACGATTATTATTATCTGTGCACCGAGCTGCGCCACAAGCGCATCATTCCGGTGGTCACGCGCATCCGTGCCAAGAGCACGAAAGAGTTCGGCAAACTGGTTTCGCACCCCGGCGAAGAATATATCTACGTTCTGGAAGGCGCGATCGAGGTCCATACCGAATTCTACGATCCGGTCACCCTCTCGAAGGGGGAATCCATCTATATCGATTCAAACATGGGCCACGCCTATATCGCCACCGATGGTTTTGACGAAGCCGTGGTTCTCGGGGTGATGTCGAGCGAAGACAGCAACCTTATCGACTCCCTGATGTCGTTGCATGACGACGAGAAAAACAGCGGATCCCGGGAAACGGCCAAAAGCTGAAGAATCCGACAGCGCGAGCCCGGCCCTTTCCCGCGATTGCCGCGTCGCGCGGACACGCCTTCGGACGGTGGACATCTCATTTCAGCTGAACAGCTTTTCGATCAGAGACTGACCGTACCCCGCGACGCCGCCATCGATCGGAAGCACCCGTCCGGCAGCGCGATCAACGGACAATGGGAAGCAATCGTTGCCAAAGCTGTTCGTCGAAATGCTCGTCGGGCGCCTTGGCCCCTGTCCGCACCACGATCAGATTCAGGCTGGGAACTATATAGAGTCGTCGATCCAGAAAACCGAGCGCCGCAACCAGATCGGATGGTGCCGTCGAAATCAGCGGGCCTTCCCGCCTGGCCGCCCCTGCCCGAACGACATAATCGCTGCCGTTAAGCCACCACAGTCGACCATAAGCGGGGTTGGTGGCCGATGGCTGGAACATCTTCCGCAGTTCCTGTTCCGAAATGATGCGATTGCCGGCCGGACCGACCCCGCCATTCAGGACCATCGCTCCGAAGCGGGCAGTATCGCCAGGCGTCGTGACCAGTCCCGTATCGTTGCCGACGTTGCCGAGCGCAGGGGGACGCTTTCGCCATTGCGTTTCCGTCATTCCCAATGGACCCGTGAGCCAGGCGGCCGTCATCGTTTCGAGCGACATGCCGGATGCGGTCGTCAGAATAGGCTTCGAAACGGCATAAGCCGGCGTGTTGTAGAAAAAAAGCGTCCCCGGAGGTGCCTCATATTCAAGCCTCTCGTTCAACCCGGAATTCATTGCCAATATGTGAGCGACATGGATCTGCGCTTCCTGCTCCGGGCTCGCCTTCGACCAGCCGGCACCAAGATAGCGGTTCACCGGTTCGTCGACGCTGATCAGTCCCTTGTCGACTGCAATGCCGACGAGAACGGCAACGAAGCTTTTTTGCTGCGAAGCGACGTCTTCATGCAATTCTCCCTGATCGGTAACCTCATAGCGGAACAGGTCAAATAACGGGTCGGAGGGCGGTGGCCAATTCCGTGCAACCAGCGTGACGTTGTCCTTGATGACCAGAATGCCGGTCGTGTTCTGATCCTGGACATAAGAGAGCAGCTCTTCTGTCGCGGCCTCATGGTTCTCCATGCCACCGGTCGCCGCTACCGGCCGATCGACGCTTGCGCCCTGGCATCCCGTCATCAAACAGGCGATCAACAGGGAAAAAACAGCACATCGATTACGCATTCTTCTCTCCCGACTTTGGTATTTTCCCGGTCCACGACCAGCAGCCTTTATCTGCCGGCAGCAGACCTCGAGCCATGTGAGCGCGTACCCCGTGCGAGCATGATCCGCGCCACTTCTCCCTGCATGAAATACAAGATGTCGCGAGCGCTTTGGCTGGCCTGGTCGGCGTCGCGGGCGACGAGCGCGGCCCTGACCTTCCGCCAGTGGGCATAGGGACCCGATTCCTCCGAATTGATCGCCAGCGCCACATAGGAATAATGGAACCGGGTCTTGCGCCGGACCGAGCCAATCATCTTCTGCGCATCGGCGCTGGCATGGCCGGCCATCGCGCTGAATATTCTTTCGCTCAATCCGATGATCCGCTCTGCGGGCTGATGATCGCCGGCCGCCGCGAGCAGTCGATCGATATCCGCCAGATATTCTGCAACTTCCGCGTCGGATGCCCGCATGCAGGCCACCCTGACGGCCAGTCCATAGAGGGCGGCCCGCACCTCGTAGAGGTCAAAAACCTCCTCGACCGTGGTCGCGGATACTCTCGCACCCCGGTTCTCCTCGATCTCGACAAGGCCATCCTCGCCGAGAATACGCAGCGCCCGCCTTGCGACCGAACGCCCCACGCCAAATTCGCTACAAAGCCGCGCTTCCCGAAGCCATTCGCCTGGCTCCAGTTCATTGCTTTGGATCCGTTCGCGCAGCGATTGCGCGACCGCATTGGCAACGGTCGCGCTGCCCAGTGGCACAGGCTTTTTGGCGTCGACAACGTCCTTCTGTTCTGCCCCGGCCTTTTTCGTATCGTTCATCGCAACATTCCTACGGGTAGCCATCCGGTGGCTCAAGATAATATTCAACAATTGTACCATAATTGTCGTACAATATATTGACATACGACAGGTCGCTGGCCGAAAGCATGTTCTCCCGGCAAAAATCCCTATGACGAGGTGTCCCGATGATGAAAACGAGCAGGCGAAGCTTTCTGGGCGCGAGCGCTGCACTGTCGCTGGCGCCCGCACGGATTTCCGCGCAGACTCCGGCAGATGAAAAAGTCCGGGAGGACCTGCTCCGCTATCTGGATTTCGGCAACAAGCGTGCCGGCGGCGCGGGCGACAATGGTTGCGGCGAGTGGCTGGAATCGGAACTTGCGCAGGCCGGCTATGCGGTCGAGCGGCAATATTACGAGGTTCCCTTTTTTGAAGCGTCGACGGCAGAGTTGGCATGCGAAGATCTTGCCGTTTCGATCTATCCGCAGCCGGTCGTCGTCCCGACTGGCCCGCAAGGTCTGGCGGGGCCGCTGGTGCGGGTCGACGGGCATGGCCAGTTCGCCGGTTCGATGAAAGGCGCAATTGCCCTCGTCGACCTGCCCCATGCAAGATGGTCGTCCATGCTGGCACCCGCGGTGCGGGCGCCGATCGAGGCCGCTTTCGCCGCAGGAGCAACCGCGGCGGTTGCCATAACACATGGCCCCTCGGGAAAGGTGATCGCGCTCAATGCCGACGGGCGGGGCCCGATGTTTCCAGGGCCGGTCGCCCTGCTCGCTCCGGACCTTGCCAAAGATTTTCTTGGCGCAGCAATGGGCAGGAAAGTTGCCCGATTGACCATCGATGGCAAGGGAGGAATGCGCAAGGCCTTCAATCTCGTCGGCCGGATGGACCGCGGCAAGCGGCACTGGCTGGCTGTTTCCACTCCCCGCTCGGGCTGGTTCGGGTGCGCGGCGGAGCGTGGCCCGGGCGTGGCTGCCTGGCTCGAACTGGCGCGATGGGCAGCGCAAGCCCTGCCGGACCACAATCTGTCCTTTCTGTGCAATACCGGTCATGAATATGAATATCTCGGAGCGGCAGAGGCGATGAAGGAGATCGCACCGCCGGTCGACCGGACCGACTTCTGGCTCCACATCGGGGCCAATGTCGCGGCTCGCGATTGGCATGTCATTGCCGGGGTTTCGCCGTTGCCCAGCGTCGACAGCCAGCGATATCTGTCCGTCTCGCCCACCCTGTTGCCCGTCGCCCGATCCATCTTTGCCGGGCAAACCGGTTACGAGGAACCGGTGTCCAGCGAGGTGCTTTCGGCTGGCGAACTCGACGAGGTGATCAAGGCGGGCTATTCCCCGGCCGCAGGGGTATTCGGAATTCACCGCTATCATCACACCGCGGAAGACGATGCCCGATGCTTCCATGTTCCCGCCACGGTCGAGGCCACGCAAGGATTTCGCAAACTGCTCGAAACGGTCGCCCGGCGCAACCTGTAAGGAAGGCAAGCGGCGGCGGGCAATGCTTCCGGACCTATTGCGGTCCGGGATTGAAATTTCGGAAGAAAGTGGTGCGTGATGCAGTCCGTCGCGAACCGGTCTCGAGTGCAAATTTCTAGATTCTAGGTGGAACTATGGTCGAGCGTGGGTCCGACTCGCAATTCGTGACCTTACGACTGCTAACGATTAGGACAGAAAATGTAATATTTGAGCTTAATTCTGCAGAAACGAAATTTTTTGCGCCATGAAGTACAGATACGCGCGCGCGGGCGCGCGAGCGCGCGCGTAAATCGAAGTGAGATAAGCATCAAGTCTTAATGCGAGGATCCTGTGATTGGAGAGCCTTTTAGTAGGTGTCGGGACTTTATGATCTTGGCCTGCCATAAGTGGCAGGCTAACCCGCTGCGACGCACGATGACAGGTTCTATAAAGGTAGGAGATGTTCATGGCTGATGCAAGCGAAGAGCTTATCGTTGTTCCCATGAGCTTTCTGGTAAAGGCTGGGCTGTTTGAAAATAAGAACTCCATCATCACTCTCACCTTCCAGGATCTTGGCATTTCTATAAGTTACAACGAAGACGATAACCAACTGCGGGTGATTGCAAACGGTTGGCAATTTCAAAAATGGTCAGTCGGTATCAGTCATCATCTCCTTGAACGTGGGCCTAGACTGTATTTCGATATTCATAATAATCAACAATCCCAATTGTTTATTATCATATATGGTGAGGATCTACATAGCCGTAAAAGTCTTCTGGAGGATTGCGGCGGCCCCTCTCTCGCGCGCAGGAAAAAGCTTCTTCAGCTCGCTCGGCAACGAGCCAAGTATTTTGTTACCCCCGGGCTTGGTGCCGTTAAGACCCGCAGGTTGGCAGCTCTCGCGCATCGCACGCTCTCTTTAGACGAGTTCGACAAGCTACCAAGTGAGACGATCGCGGCTTTTGAAAACGCTCGATCACTCGGACGGCTTCGCCGAGATTGGAAGAGCGCGCAGAACCAGCTAAGTTCTAAATATGCATTTGCAAACGCACCGGAAATGGCGCCTTTTTATGCTGAATATTTCCGCCGTACTTCGCCAGCCCAATTGAGACGTCAATACCCGGTTAGTGTTGCTGCGATTGACCTGACGCCTCAGCCGATTGATAACTACTGCAGGCTCGATATCGCTGACATAAACCATGCTGGCATGTTGAAACGGGGCGAGCTGTTCATTCATAAACTCGCTTGGCCTCTAGGAAGGACCATGGGAAGAAACATCACGTTGTTTTCTGATTTGCGTGATGAAAGATATCCAATGCTGCTCTTCGAGCTTCTGTTTGCAAATATTGATGAAGCGCTTTGGCAGCGGGTAATGCTCACCCAGGCCGATAATGCCAGATGGTATTTTTTATGCCCTATTGAGAAGCATCGGTGCGACAGGCTTTACTTTCGTGCGCACCGGTTTGGGTCATGGCAAGCCCAGAAGCTCTATCATCCCTCGCAGCGGGGCGGAAGGAGCAGGCCAGGCCAAGCATTAGATGTCGGGTAATGATGAAGGACATCTTAGCAAGATTGAAGCCTAGCACTTAGAATGAACCATCGGTTTTTTCCAAAATATGCTGAGAAGCGATCATTGCACAACGAGCGCGCGCGCTCTTGGTCATCTTTGCATCCAATGACGAACCGCGAGGAACCTCAATGCTAACGGGACAATCTGGCGGAAGCGTGTTCAGGAAGCCGATTGTGTCAAGGCTGCCTTCGCCTGGCAACTGCCTCTCAATTGACGCTTCATATTCCTGCAGTTCTGGCAAGCAGATCATAGGACCGTCACTGAGTTGAGCATAGGCGATATACTCGGGTGGAATTGCGGCCAGCTGTTCGAGAGTTCCTCCAGACCGAAACAAATGCAGCAGGTCCACATTGATGCCGGCAACGCCGGCATCTCCAATGTGCTCTACCAACACTAGCGCATCCTCGATCGTCACAACCTGCGAAGCGGGGTAAAATTCCACCAAAACCTTCAGATTTCTGCAATGCGCATGCTCACAAAAGCGCGAAAATGTTTCTTGGCGACTTATCGGGTTCCGATCATAAAGCAAAACGTTCACGAGCCGAGATTTCAATTCGGAAGCACAATCAAGAGCAGGCGTGAGTTCATCAACTAGAGTGCGTTTCGAGATCGTAAATGGATAGGCAATATCAACGCTTAAATTTAGCTGATCCATCCGGTCGATGAATTGCTCGCGAAGCCCATGGTCTCCTATCAAGTCATAATTCGGCATTTGCGGCAGGACATCCATGGAGTGAAGGAACGGATTGATGGCCGCATAACCAGTTTCAAAGGCGATTTCCGCCAATTCGACTGGCGTCGCATCGACAAGCGTGATGTGATCAAGTGCAAACTTGCTGGAACTGATTCTATTATGCAATCGCCTGCTTTCCTATTCGACAAAGATTCAATTTTCCCCAGCATCTGCCTTATTGGCTGCCGCCATTTTCTTCGCATCCAGTCCGGCAATTGAATTACCAGCAACGAGGTCGTTTTGCGCATGTGCGAAATGATGCATGTGATATTGAGCGTCCATGGCCGCTCGTTTTCCCCGCAACTCTTCAACATGGTGGACGGCCTGTTTCGTCAGCCAGTTGCCGAGGCGGGGTTGCGCAACCAGTTTTGCTGCCATTTTTGCTGTTTCCTGGCGCAATTGATCCCGCGCAACAATGCGATTCACCATGCCAAACTGCTCTGCCCGTTCGGCGCTCATTCTTTCCCCTAACAAGAGAAATTCCATAGCTACTCGCGGCGGTAGTTCAAATGCATGCGCAAAATATTCAACGCCGGGAATCCCCATGCGATTGACTGGATCCTGAAAAAATGCGTCTTCCGATGCGACAATCAAATCGCAGACCCAAGCAAGCATCAGGCCTCCTGCAACGCACGCACCCTGCACCATAGCAATAGTAGGCTTGGGAATATCGCGCCAGCGGCGGCACATGCCGAGATATTGTTCCTGTTCGCGTGTGTAGAGTAATTCTGCAGCGGGCTTGTTAATATGTGGTGGAACCATCAGGCGATTGTCGAAATGTTTGAGCACATCGCGACCTGGCGTTCCGATATCATGCCCAGCAGAAAAGTGTTTTCCATTTCCTGCCAGCACGATGCACCGCACCGCATCGTCTTTGGTCGCTTTTTGGAACGCATCGTCCAGCGCATATGTCATCTGTCCGTTTTGTGCATTGTTGAAATCGGGACGATTTAGCGTGATCCAAGCAATCTGGTTATCCGTTTCATATAATACAGGGCTCTCGGTTTCATATACGATTCCGACCTTGGCGGGTTCAACGAGATCATTCATATTCGTTCTCCATGCTATTCATTATTAACCATTCAGCTAACCTCGAATCTTCCGCAAATTTCCCGGTAGCCAGGACATAGCCTCTAGCATCAATATAGTCACAAAACCAGCCATATACGTATTTTAGATGAGTGATATTTACGCATTATGCGCCCACAATGATATTATAATTGCATATTTCGTATTTTTCAGGTAGTTTTCGGTTATGGGCGAAAAGCCAATTCCTGCAATCTATGCTGAGGCAAAAAATGACAAATGTTCGACTGGACACTCAGGAATTTCGTAATGCTCTCGGATCATTTGCAACGGGCGTGACCATCGTCACGACAGCAACAAACCCGACCGAACCTGTAGGAGTGACAGCCAGTAGCTTCAATTCGGTCTCCCTGGATCCTCCCTTGGTTCTTTGGTCTCTTGCCAAAAATTCACTGTCGCTTGATGCATTTCGAAATAGCGGTCATTTTGCGGTTCATATCCTGTCCTGCCTCCAGGAAAACCTTTCCAACGCATTCGCCCGTTCAGGCACCGACAAGTTCGCCAATGTGGATTGGGGATCAGGCGCGATTGGATCGCCTGTGCTGAATGAATTTGCAGCCAGATTCGAATGCCGGACTGTTCACCAATATGAAGGTGGGGACCATATTATTTTTGTCGGTGAGGTCATCGCCTTCGACAAGCGCGACCACCCTCCTCTTGTGTTCCATGGTGGAAACTATGCTGAAACTCGGTCAAAAACATTCATTGATGAGGCTCCAACGGTAGAACCGGAACAAGCTCGGTTTACCGAAGATTTTTTCCTCTATCTATTGTCGCGCGCGCATTTTCAGACTTCTGAAATTACTCGCACAAAAACAGAAGAGCTTGGCCTCAGTCAAACCGAATATCTAGCGATTGCAGTCCTCGGTATGAATGCACCGCTACCTGCCGAAGAGTTGATTGCCCGGTTACAACACACAGGCCATGCGCCAGATGATACCGAAATAGCGAATATGATAAGCAAAGGCCTCATACAGGACGCCCAAGGCGCACTTGCTCTAACTCTATCATCGCGCAGCATATTCATTTCGACCCTGTCGGTGGCCAAGGCTTTCGAGGATGATTTGCTCGATCATTTTACGCCTGGAGAAATTGCAGACACTAAACGCATTCTCAAAAAGATCATCGAGTTGACTGGAGATAATATCCCGAGTCTCTGGGAATAGACAGACCGAGAAAACTTCAGAAAAAAAATAGACGCCCATTGCTTTCTAGCAATGGACGCCAGTTATTCAATTCAGGAGAAAAGAATCTTTTCAGGTCAGGCCGCGTCTTCCCATGGGTCACGCGAGGTGCCTTTGGAGATATAATGACCATTCACACGTTTCTGGAAATCGCTTGCCCGCTCGCGTGCATTGAAGAACTGCTTGTACCAAATCCTGACTTTATCAAAGGGGCCGTCGCCCTTCACCATCATCGGGCTCAGACACGGCCGCTTATCGGCCCATATTTCAAAGTCTTGTGCAAAGGCATCTAATCCGGCCTTTTCATATTCGCGTGCAATAGAAATATCTGCCTCAGTTGGCTTTTCGTTGGGGGATTTGACGAGCAAACCATACCATACTTTCACCAAACCATCGTCGACTGGCGTATGTGCGATCAGCATATGAGAGGGATAATCGCCCTCCATTGTCGACTGCAGAATTCCGGGGCCGGTATACCACGTGTCGTTGGTCATCCCCTCCTCCTTGCTGCTCAGTGTGCGATGACCCGCTTTCAAGACCTGCCAACAGACATGATCTTCAAAGCGATTTTCGAAGATCGCCATATCTTCGCTGCCGTGTACCGGCACCAAATGCCCCTTGTCCGCAATATTGTCGACAATCTCCTGCGGATGACTGTTCAGTTCGCCAAGCGGCTCAATATTCCATTTGACCCATTGCGAATTGTCATAATTTTCAAAGGCCGGTAAAGCATAATCCGGCTCGCCGCCTTCTTCATCATGCCATATCCACAAACAGCCAGCCCTTTCGATAACTTTCCAGTTTTTCAAACAGGCTTTCTTCGGAATCGGGCCGGGAGAATAGGGAATGTCGTTGCATTTGCCATCGGGACCAAACCGCCAAGCATGATAGGGGCAACGGATATTGTCACCTTCAACATGACTTTTGTCCTTCACCACGTAAGAAGTCGTGTTTTTGGCCAGATGAGTGCCCATATGGGGGCAATAGGCTTCGACAAGAAATACACGTCCGCTCTGGCCACGATAGAGCACCATGTCTTCACCAAAATAGCGCACCGCAAGCGGCGTATCTGTGACCTCGGCAGAGCTCGCGATCATGAACCAACCACGCGGATAGGTATATTCGCCCAATTTGTAATCTGCGGTCGTCGCCATAGTCTCTCTCCGAGTCTCGTTCTTATGCGCCCTTTTACATAAATCGTAGAGATTGATCAACACTATTGATAAATTAAACGCCTACCGGCCATATGTTTTGATAAACGCGTAGTTTAAATATTCATATGCTGCGCACCCGGGCTTAGCTAAATCTCGAGCGGATGTTCTTCGTCGGTAATTCGTACAACCCGGCCGTTATATTTGACAGTCTGAACGGCGATGGACGTTTCAACATGATGCACGCCGGGCATTGCCAGAATCTGTTCGGAAGCAGTAGCGTGCAACTGACCAAGCTCGTTGAACAGACAGATCGCGAATATATTGAAGCGCCCCAACGTTATCAAAACACCTGTAATACCTGGAATCTTGGACACCTTGCTGGAGATATCTTTCACCTTATCGATATCCGCTTGAATACCAATAAAAGCCAGCTTGTCATCTTTTTGGAGGTCGGGGCTGGTGACTGCAGTGAAGGCGATAAGCCGCTCCTGTTGCAATTTTTTGATCCGACCGCGAACGGTTCCTTCGGTGACTCCAAGATCGGTTGCAATCTTACGGTTTGACAGCCGCGCGTCGTCTGACAATATCTCGATTAACTTGTAATCGAGTTCATCCAATTCGGGCTTCTCGAACTTATTCACGCTGTATCCTTCGTCACAATCGGAGCTACGTCAAATCTGTACTTCACTACATCTACTGCGATTGCCGGCATCATTGACCCAATGCCGCGAATGGTTGAAATCTTTTCCGAAATGAATGCCTGCAGTTCATCAAAACTTTTAAGTACGACCAATATGTCGATATCATATCGACCGGTTACCAGGTGAACTGCGAAGACTTCATCCAGTTTCGCCAGCTCCTGGGCAACTTCCGACGCAGCCCGGCTCTCCACTTCAATTGCGATTTCCAATAGGACGTCATATCCATGTGCCCGAAAGTCCGACACCGCAACCACCCGGAGTTTATCGGCATTTTCCAGCCGGCGAATTCTTGCTGAAACAGTAGCTGCTGTAAGCTTAAGTCGATTTGCGATTTGCTGATTGGTCGCACGCCCGTTTCGGCGCAGTTCGCCAATGATGGAACGGTCAATGTCATCTATTTCGAATTTTTCATTCATGCGAAGTCTTTGTTTCATTTTCACTTATGAATCAACTCCACATTGAACAAGAGCATCGGGACGGAAGACCTGGTGCATAGGCAACCGGATTGAATCCAAGCATCCAGCGAGAATGATCATTCCCCACCGGCAAGTGCGACTCTGTTGGTCTCCAGATGTCGCGCTCCGAGAAGTGTCAACAGCCCGCCGACCATGCCTGTCGGGATAATAATGGTCAGTGCCCAGCGTAGCGATATGGCATTGTTTCCGAACAATTCACTGAGCGCGCCGGTTGCCCATGGGCCGATGATGAAGCCTAGAAAAGTGGTAACCATGATGAACAACGCCGTGCTCGTCGCGCGAAACCTGTCCGGAACCAAATATTGCAAGGATTGCATTATGCCTATCGACCAGCCGCCGCCGAGCAGACCGGCCGGGATCGCAAGCATTTTGGCGACAAATAAGGTATCACTCCAAGTCGAGGCCAGAATGCAGACCGATGCAGCGAGCATCGCCATTCCTGCCATTAGCAACGGACGCTGCATACCGCCTCTGGCCAGTTTGTCAGATACGGCACCAAAAAGCAGCATCCCTGATAGACCGGCCAAGCCAAAATATAGCCCAAATGTTGTACTGGCTTCGGTCAAGGGAACTTCATAGACGCGGTGAAACAGGGTCGGCCCCCAAAAGCCGAAACCAACGCCGGACAGGGTTGCCAAACCCATGCCGAACATCATCAGTACATAGGATCGTGCCTTGATCAACCGCCGAATGAGCGGCAATAGCGGCACTTGATTCAGTTTTGTCGTTATTTGCAGCCTCGCTGGCTCTCGGACAATGAGGAAGGCAATACCAGAGATAATCACACCGGGAACAGCCATCGCATAAAATGCCATCCGCCAACTGTAGGCTTCGGCGATGGCAGGCCCTGCCGCATAGCCGGTTATCTGGCCAAAATAGACAGCAAGACCCAATATCGCAAAGACCATCCCACGTTTCTCTGGCCGAAAATAGTCCGACAACAGCGAATAGGCAGGCGCAATAAAGGCTGCCTCTCCAACACCGACACCAAGCCTGGCCAGCGCCAACATCCAAGGTCCATTTGCTGCACCTGAAAGTCCAGTGAACAAACTCCAAATCAAACAACCGACACAGATAATCACAATGCGGGAAGATCTGTCGGCAAGACGTGCTATAGGTATTGCGATTGTGGTGTATAACAAGGCAAACGCAGGCCCCATGAGAAGCCCCATAAACTGGTCTCCCACCCCAAATTCAGCCTTGATCGGATCGACAAGGCCAGAGATCAGGTATCGATCTGCGTAATTGAAAATATAAATGAAAAGCAGGACAATGAGAACGACCCACGGGTTGGACTTTCGCCCTGTTACTGCCGAAGCGGCTATAGTTGCGGCCATGTATTATCCTTGCCCGTTAAGTTTACAAAATGCAGCCATGACAATCAGTCGCGCATTTGTGTGCCGCCATTTACGTGATAAACTTGCCCGTTGATCCAAGCGCCGTCATCCGACGCCAACATCGCCACCATCGCTGCGATATCATCGGGCTGCCCCAAGCGAACGTGTGGAACCGCCTTCAAACCCGATTCAACCTGCTGATCGGTCATATGCTGCTGGACTGCCTCGGTCAGGACAAGGCCCGGACAAATGACATTCGCCCGGATACCTTTCTTGCCCCATTTGGCTGCGACATGGCGGGACAACGCATGTACGGCATTTTTGGCCATCGGATACGCGACTTGCCAAGAAGAACCTCCCGATGCCGCACCGGAACTGGTATAAATCATCGCTCCGCCGCCATTTTCCAGCATCACAGGAAGCGCGGCCTGCGTCGCAATCAAATGGCTTTTTGCATTGATCGCGACGGATTTGTCGAACACATCCAGCGAACAATCCAGCGCATTCACATCACCTACTGTCCCGCCGGCCAAGTTGGAATGAAAGAAATCAAGAGCGCCGAATTCTGAAACCGCCTTGTCTACAATAGCCTGCTGCGATTCCACTGACGTTCCATCCAGATGAACACCGACAGCGCTTCCGCCTCTGCTTCTAATATCCGCAGCGACGTCTTTGGCCCAATCTTCCATGATGTCTCCGATGACGACATGGGCACCTTCTTCCGCCAAACGTCGAGCAGTGGCAGCACCGATTCCCCGCCCGCCACCTGCAACAATCCCCACTTTTCCTTTAAGTCCGCGCATCATCTCTTCTCCCTAACCCCGCAGGCGTCTCAGCGTCGCCGTGCCGCGAGAGACATATTGTTCCACCAAGGCTGTGCCGTTTCGACCTGCGAAGCCAATCGGAACAATGTCGCTTCAGCACCATATCGACCGCTCATCATCACCCCGATTGGCAGCCCGCTTTCAGACATGGCAAGTGGCAGCGACATGCTGGGCTGCCCGGTAATATTGTAAAGGCCCGTAAACGGCGTGAATTGGGAGACTGCTTCACCCCATTGCCTCATGTTTTCATGGTCCAGATCGTGGATGCCGGTTTTTGGCGGCGGAGTGGCCAGAGTGGGGGACAGAATTATATCGTAATCCTGCATGAATATCGCCATATCATAAGCCGTCTGCTGGAATATGTTATGCGCCCGGGAAACCGACATGCCATCCATTTTTTTGCCAATTCCATAGAATACCATAGTGACCTTTTCTAGCACATCCGCTGATGGCGCTATCCCGGTGATCTTGGCTCGATCATCAATATCGGCGGCGAGGGAGGTCGATAGCACCGCAAAATTCGCTTCTCCAATAGCGGCCATATCGACTTTGGGTTGCGCTTCCTCGACATGATGTCCCAGATCTTCGAGCAGTTTAGCTGCCGCTCGGGTCGCCATGATACATTCCGGGTCGACAGGACTGCCAGCTGGCGGCGCAAGCACTAGGGCTACGCGCAATTTGCCTGGCGACTTGTTTAGCTGAGACATGAACGAACCGTCCGGGGATGGCGCAGAATAGCGTGACCCTGGCTCCAGGCCATGGGTTAGGTCCAGCAGAAGCGCTGAATCTCGGACGGATCGCGTAACGGCATGATGGACGGACATCCCGCCCCAGCCTTCGGTGCGATTGGGGCCCATGGGCACACGCCCGCGGCTGGGCTTTAGACCGAACAATCCGCAGCAAGAAGCCGGGATACGGATGGAGCCACCGCCGTCGGTCGCATGAGCCGCAGGGATGATGCCGGCCGCCACTGCCGCGGCCGAGCCGCCGCTTGATCCACCTGCAATGTGCTTCTCATTCCAAGGATTGCGTGTAACGCCAGTTGCGAGCGATTCTGTTGTACCGCTGAGACCGAATTCCGGCGTTGTCGTTTTGCCGAAAATCACTAAGCCTGCAGCCTGATGTCGCTTCACCAGCTCAGACGTTACGGTCGCCCGATAGCCATTGTATGATCGACTGCCCTGCCCCGTTCGTTCACCGGCTATATGCGTGTGAAGATCCTTGATTAGCCAAGGCACGCCTTTCAGAGGGCCGTCTGGCAAGCCGTTTTTTATTGCAGCGCGACCATATTCATACAGCTTCTGTGCGATAAAGTTATAGCTTGGGTTTGCCAATTCAGTCCGGGCGATAGACATTTCCAGAAGCTCTTCGGCCGAAACCTGTCGCTTACGTACAAGATCAGCCAAACCGGTTGCGTCATGCGTATCGAGCAAGATCTCTCTATTAATCCTAGGGTTTGCCATCAGCCGACCTGCTGATGTAGCAAGTCCCGCAGCGGCAACGCTGCTTGCCAGAACCGAACGACGGGTCATGTTCACGCTTTCACCTTTGTCTTGCCCAGCGAAGCAATATTCTCGGCGACGGCTTTGTCTGCATAGTATCGCGAATAGAATTTTCGGAACTTCGGTATCGGGCCGTCACCATCACAAATCAGGGGTGTGACTTCGAATTTCATCCGGTCCCAGACAACCTTGTCCTGATCAAGCTGCTTGTTCACATCTTTGATGATTGCTCTTGCCAATCCTGCCATCGGCCCTTCTATCTGGCTCTTTGGCTGGGTATAAAAATATCGGACTTGCAGCTTATCGAGTTCAACAGGTGTGATGCAGGCAATCAGCAATGTCTCGCAAATGCCTTCAAACCGCACCCAGTTTTGGCCAGGGCCTTGCGAGGTAGACGTAATCTTTCCATCAATTTCGCCTTTCGGCGTCCCCATTTTTGCTCGTACAATGCCCTTGCGGTCCCACTCACCCCATTCCAGTTCCGACTCGGGTGGGCTGGCGACACCGTGGATGTAGGTGAAATGCGGAAAGTCGACGCCATTTTCAGCCATGTTCTGTATGCTACCAAAAATCGTCCAGTCACATTCGTCAAATTCCGACCATTGCGGATCAGTAGCTTCGGGCAACGGGATCACATCATATTTCGGTTGCTCGCCATGGGGATGATACCATGCCCAAATTATCCGATTAGCTTCCTGAATTGGCCAAGTTTCCTTGCATTTGCGCTTCACCTGCGGCGGGATGACGCGCGCATAGGGGATTTCTTTGACCACGCCCTCGTTGCCATCGTAGCGCCACGCGTGAAACGGACATTCGAGGAGATTTCCGTGAACTTTCCCACCATGGCCCATATGGGCCCCCAAATGCTTGCAGTAGGCATCTATCATCCGCACTTCGCCATCTTCACCCCGCCAAATGGCAAGATCCTGAGCAAAATAGCGGGCCGGTTGGACTTCTCCGACGGCCAACTCATCGCTCAGCATGATCGGATACCAACCAAAAGGAAATCCGATATCGAGATTGCGCTCCTCCGAAGATGGCCGACCAGGAAGATCGGCGACCCGCCAAGCTTCAAGCTCTTCCCTCGTCATTTTGTTTAGCACTTGTGATGTCGCAACCGGGGCCGTGCGCGCGTCTTTCACAGCAGCGCCAACATGAGATGCACTGGCAGTCATTTTGAATCTCCTAGTTTGAAAACTTTCATCGCATTTTCACGCAAAAATTTGGGCCAAACTCCGTCTTTCAATGGAACGCTTTCCATATCGGAAAAAATACGATCAAGACTCAGGCCCATAGGAAAATATCCGGCGTAAATTATCTTGTCTGCACCGCGCGTATTGGCGTAGTTGATAATCGCTCTGGGATAATGTTTCGGGGCGAATGCGCTGGTTGAATAATAGAGATTTGGCCATTTCAGCATAAGCTTCACCGCCAGGTCTTCCCACGGTTCTGCGCCATGCCGCATAACCACTTTCAGATCGGGAAAGAACCAGCAAATCTCATCGAGATGTTCGACCTTCTGCGTTTCCATAGGAATGCGCGGTCCCGGGATACCGACGTTGAGCAGAATGGGAATATCCAGCTCCACTGCGCAGGCATAAAGCGGGAACATGTATTTGTGATTGATCGGAACCTGCGGGCACGTTCCTGCGGGAAAAACACTGATCGCGCTCAGCCCCACCTCGGCATGCGCTTGCTTGATCCTCCGCACTTCGTCCATACCGTTATTGGGATTGCACGGCATGTCGAAGAAAAAGCGGCCAGGATATTGCTCTTTGGCTCTACGTGACGTGTCATTGTCGTTCCAGCCGACGAGCGCATATTCGATATTGAACCTGTCCATCTGTCCGACCGTCCATTTGACAAAATCATCCGCCTCTCCGGTCTCTGGGATATCCTTGAACATATATTGTGCGGGCATTTTAAACATTTCGCGGCTTTGCTCATCCTTGAGCAGCGGCTTGAAGCTCTCATACCAGTCAGACCGGTCCTCAGCTTCGGGGATGCCTAGCATGCAATCGACAATTTTTATATCTTTGGGATAGCCCATTATCTAGCTCCAGAAATTTGCGGCCATCTCGCCCGCAGTTCGTTTTTATCTACTTTTCCGACATCGTTGCGCGGCAGCGGTTCGTCCAGAAACGCGACGTGACCGGGTGCCTTATATTTGGCCAGATTTTCGCCCACGGTTTTGATAATATCGGATTCGCTATAATCACCGCGTTGCACAACCACGGCGACGAGCAGCTCGCCCAATCGTTTATCAGGAATTCCAAAAGCTGCGCATTCGCTGATATCATCCATCGCTCCGATGATCCGCTCAACCTCGGCACAGTAGATATTTTCGCCGCCGGAGATCACCATGTCTTTCTTCCGATCGACAATGAAGACATAGCCCTCGTCATCGACATATCCGACATCCCCGGTTTTAAGCCAACCATCGGGAGACAATATCTTGTCGGTCTCTTCCTTGTTGTTCCAGTAGCCCTTCATCACGACAGGTCCTCGGACGACAATTTCGCCCGCTTCGCCGGGCAGCAATTCCTCGCCATCCGGACCTTCTATGCGCATGTCCACCAGAGACAGGACCCGGCCGGCGGCCGCGCGGTTGCGGATAAAATCTTCACCGACAGCCATGGACACACTGCCGGATGTTTCGGTCATTCCGTAACCGGTTCCCATTACTGCCCCGGGGCACGCCGCACGGATATCATCCAGAAGAGCCACAGGCAGCGCCTGCCCGCCCGAAGCTATGTTGCGCAGACTGCTAAGGTCCGCGCCGGTTTCGCGCGCGCCATTCAGCATATCCCACATCATTGTCGGCACACCCGAGAACGCCGTAATTCGTTCACTCTCGATCAAACGTGTCGCATCGGCCGCATTCCAGCGCCGCATCATGACCAGTTTCGAGCCTGCACAAAGCGGCGACAAAAACGACGCGCCCAGTCCGGAAATATGAAACAATGGACTGATGAGCAACGCCGCCTGTTGCGGCAGATTAGCCAGTATCTGTTCAACCGGGATGTTCAGCTTGGCCGCCGTGTCATGCAAAACCATCATGCCGGTCATTTGCACACTCATCAGGCCATTGATGAGATTGCGATGGGTCAAAACAGCGCCTTTAACTTGTCCGGTGGTGCCCGACGTAAACAATATCGTGCAAGGATCGTCCGGCTTTGCTGATTCGAAGTCAGTTAGGGTCGCGCCGCTTGTAGGAAACTCGCCAGTTTCCAATATCTGGCCTGCAAACCCCCCACGGCGCAGCAAGGCAGCGCGCTCTGGATCGGCGAGAACCAGCCGGGGCGAAACGCCCTCTATGGCCGCGCAGAGCTCTTCAGGCGAACCACGGCTATTAATGAGTGCCGACACGCCATTTGCCCTTGCAACGGCGAGGAATGCCACCATCCACTCGATGCGGTTGCGCATGCAGATCGCAACGCGATCCCCACGATCGACCTCAAGTGCAGGAACCAATGCATCTCGCAAAGCAAAAAACTGGTTGAATGTCAGCCGGCGGTCGCCTTCCACGACAAAAACCTTGTCGCCATGGCGCCGGGCAGTTTCCGCGAGCAAATTGACATCGGCCGGGGCGTTCACAAATTGACGCATGCCGCCTTGCTCACTAATTTCGAACGGCGTACCAGGCGCCGTCAGGGCATCATATATCGGATCAATTATTGTCACGTGACAGCGCTCCATCTGGAATTTTCCGTCACAACCGAAGGATAGGATCGAATCGACAAAGAATGCGATTCGCAGCGGCAGCATATTGACCCAGAACTTTGGATTTGCGTGTTCATAATCCTCCTAAAGATAAGTTCCGGGTGCATTAACACCTCAAATATCACCATATGCGTATTTTTATATCATATATTTTACGAATATAGCAAGCCCATAGCTGCCCCATCGTCAAATTTGACAAATTTCTCAATAAACGGCCGCCGGATTCGGCTCATTGGGGCTTCCCAGCATCTCGCGATAGGACGGTCGGTCGTTTCCGCGATCGTCAACCCCAAGATCCTTGGCAACTTCCGCCGCGATCAAGGTGCGCCCGGATAGCGCCGCCCCTTTGGGATTGGTCGCAAGGGCATGAACAATATACCCGGTGAACTCTGGGTTTTCGGCGGTTTCGATAAAGCCTTCATATTGCTCCGGATTGGTTTCTGCGGCAATTTTTGATCGCTCGGTGATTAGCGGTCCCATCCAGATGGAAGCAATGCGGACCCCGGTATCGCGCAGATCAAATTCCATGTCATGGGCAAATTTATCCAACCCGGCCTTTTGAGCGCCATAAGCCGGGCCATGCATGTAACAACTCGCACCGAAGGACGAACCGAATGCAATCATGCCGGAACCTTGCTTTACCATCATCCTGGCAGCGTGCCAGCTAGCCACGTAGGCGGACCGCAAACCGACATCGAGAATGTTGACGGCAGCGATTTCTTTCTCCCAGAACGGTTTTTTCTCGATCAGCTGATGGTGAATGAAGGCTGCGTTATTGACTAGAATATCCAGACACCCCTGTTCTTCTTCGATCTGCCTGAACAGCTGCTCTACTTGCATGTCATCGGCATGATCACACATCACCGGAATACCCTTGCCGCCGGCCTTCGTGATCGCATCGGCGGTTTCACTGACCGTTCCCGGCAAAACAGTCCCGTCCCAGCCTTTTGCATCGCCCGGCGTTATAGTTCTTCCGGTAACATATACTGTCATCCCCTTTTCACCGAGACCGCGCGCAATTCCTGCGCCTGCGCCCCGGCTGGCGCCAGTCACCAATGCAATTTTAGGTTCAGTCATTTTTCTCTCCTGGATATTCCAATATAGACATATTTACAGACACCGCGATCGACAGCTTAATCAAAATTGGCCTGCCCACCATCGAGCGGGATCGTGGCACCGGTCAGATAGCGCATTGCGGGGGAACAAAGCGCCACGACCGCTTCCCCGATATCACCCTCCAATGTCCCTATGCGGCCCAAAGGTATGGTTCTGAAAAATTCCTCCGCTTCTTTCGGATTCTTCTCAACCCAGCCTTTCAGACCCGGCGATTCCGCATGTGGTGCGATATTCAATACCCGGATATTCTCACTGCCCCATTCGGCAGCGGCGGCTCTGGTAAGCGACTGGATTGATCGCTTCACGGCTGCATAGGCACCGTAGCCTGTCATGTCCCACCGCTTCATCGCGGAAGAAACCAGGTTGACGATCACACCACCGCCCTGCTCCACCAGATGCGGCTTCACCAGCTTCATTAATCGCAAAGTGGCGAGCGGACCTGATTCAAAGCCTGCGACAAATTGTTCGTCGCTAACCTGCTCCAAGGTACCCATCGGAACCTCTTGGGCATTATTTATGAGTATATCTATCTGACCGAAATGCTCGATTGCTTCTGCGATCAAGGCGGCAATAGAATCAGCGGATTTGACATCACAGGCGATGCAATGAGCGTGACCCGATCCGCGCGCGTCGATCATTGCCTTGGTCACTTCGAGTTTGCCGAAGGTGCGTCCGGCAAGAATTACTCCACAGCCGACGGCGGCGAAGGCCAGTGCAATGCCTTGCCCGATACCCTGCCCCGCGCCCGTAACTATGACGACTCGCTTTTCAAACTGATTCATCGTAGAATATCCTATATTCGTAATATTTATTACCTATATTTACGCATGCTATTGACATATAGCATATAGATGCGTCAATTGCGTTATATAAAAATATGCACAGGAGAGCGATCCATTGTCTGAAGGAAGACGATCACCTTTCGATCCGATAACAGTCGGTCCATTAAAGCTACGCAACCGTTTCATTAAGTCGGCGACCAATGAAGGTATGGCCAAAGGCGGGCTCGTCACAAAGGGGCTCTCGCTTTTTCACGAGCGTATGGCCGAGGGCGGATCGGCGCTATCGACAGTTGCCTATTGCGCCACCAGTCTTGATGGACGAACCTTCGTCGATCAGGTCACGATGAACCGCGATTCCCTGGCCGACATGAAAAGCATGACCGACGCCGTGCACCGTCACGGCGGTGCCATCAGCGCCCAGCTTACCCATGCCGGATCTTTTACATTTTTGCCGAAAACGGAAATGGCGACTTCCAGGCCGCTCAGTGCCAGCGGCGGTTTCAACAAGGTCGGCGTGCTATCGAACCGCTTTTTCAAAAAGGCGATGAATTTGGCCGAGATCGATTCCATGGTAGAGGAATTTGTCGTCGCGGCGTTACTTGCCAAAGAAGCCGGTTTTGACGCGATCGAGCTACACATGGGACACGGATATCTGCTCAGTCAGTTTGCTTCGCCGCTATACAACAAGCGCAAGGATGAATTTGGCGGCACAATAGAGCGCCGAATGAAATTCCCCAACGAAGTGCTGTCCCGGGTGCTTGATGCGGTGGGCAAAGACTTGGCCGTGCTGGTCAAATATAGCATGACGGACGGCGTCAAAGGAGGCAATTCCATTGAAGAAGGCATTGAAATTGCCAAATCTCTGGAAAAAACGGGCGCGCATATGGCGGTGCTGTCGAACGGAATGAATGTTGATTCAATCCAGGAAATGTTCGGCTCTCCGCTGCCAAAAACAAGTACCAAGCCGGCCAATGCGGTGATCGGGCTGGGCATGTGGCTGCAATCCCTGACCGCTCCGCCAGACAAGCAGTTTCACGAAAATTATTTACAGGACAATGCCCAGAAAATTCGCGCTGCGGTAAATATGCCGCTCGCCTATATTGGCGGTGCAAAATCAAAACAGGGTGTCGATAATATTCTGGCAGGAGGCTTTGATGCAATTGCGATGGGCCGCGCGCTGATCCATGATCCACAACTAATCAATCGCTGGAAAAGCGGTGCCGACGAAACCTCTGGCTGCACAGCCTGCAATCGCTGTGTCACGATGATGTATCTCCCCACCGGGACCCATTGCGTTCTTACGGGCGCGCAAGACGCCGAACTAAATAAAATTCCTGCAGGAGCAGCTTAGTGAGCCAGAATTTTGACGGACGAGTCGCGATTATTACCGGCGGCAGCGATGGCATCGGTCGCGCTGCTGCAGAAATGCTGGCTACACGCGGCGCCACTGTTGTGATTTGCGCGCGCGGCGAAGAAAAGCTGGCAGCCACTGAAAAGGCGATCAAGGCAGCGGGTGGCAAGGTTGAAGCCAGGCAGCTGGATGTTACCGATAGCGATGCGTTCACTGCTTTGATCGACGATGTCGCAACGCGCTATGGACGACTGGATATGCTGGTGAATAACGCAATGTCCGTCCATTATGCGCCGATCGGCAAACTGAAACTGGAACATTGGCGCAAGGATTTTGCGGTCAATGCAGATGCTGTCTTTGTTGGCACCAAAGCCGCGATGGGCATCATGGCGAAGGCCGGGAAAGGCAGCATTGTGAACATCTCGTCTACTACCGCGATCCGCGCAGCGCCCTTTATGTCCAGCTATTCCGCGTCGAAAGCAGCGCTTATCCAGTTCACCGCTGTCGCAGCAATGGAAGCTGCAGAAAGTGGCGTCCGGATCAACGCGATTGTTCCGGGCCAGGTGCAAACTGCAGCCAGTGCAGATTTCGCCGCTAGAGCCCCGGAAGTGGCAGCGAAAACGGCTGATGCCATCCCGATGAAACGCGGCGGCAATCCGGACGAGTTGGCCGAGGCCATATTGTTCATGTTGTCTGACGCAGCGAGCTACATCACCGGTGTAGCACTGCCTGTCGATGGCGGGAAAGCGGCCCAACTCTATCTCCCTTCCTGACCATCCTATTCTGAAGGAACAGCCTGCCATGGAAGAAGTGCCAGAATATATTGTTGACATGCTGATTGTCGGGTCGGGTGCCGGAGGATTGCTTTCGGCGCTGGTAGCGGCTGGAAATCACGCCAATGTACTGGTTATTGAAAAGGAAAGTCTCTGGGGCGGCACTTCCGCGACTTCAGGAGCCGGGATCTGGATTCCGGCCAGCGATCAGGCGCGGGCAGAAGGGTTCGACGACAATGTCGATGACGCGTTTGCATATGTCCGCACGTTATCCAAAGACAATGTTCCGGATGAGAACATCCGTTCTTATGTAACCAATGCGTCCAAAATGTTGCGCTGGATGGGCGACAATACCGATATTCAATATTGTGCCTTTCCCTATCCGGATTATCATGCCGAGAATCCGGGGGGTAGCCCGACCGGATACCGGACCCATATGCCCTTGCCGATGGATGGCAGAAAACTTGGCAAAGATGTGGAGACGCTTCGCTTTGCCTCTCCTGCCGCCAGTTTATTTGGTTATCTGAATTGGCACTTTGACGAAACCTACATCCTTCTTTTCCGGCAACCTGGCTGGTGGTGGCACCTTACCAAAAGCCTCGCACGCTATTGGCTGGACTGGCCGTTTCGGTTCAAGTCGAGCAAGGATCGCCGTCTGACATTGGGCAATGCCCTGGTCGGCGGAATCCGTATGGCGCTGAACAAGAAAAACGTTCCGGTTTGGCTGAATAGCCCGCTGGAAGAACTTGTCCAGAAAGATGGCAAGGTCATCGGCGCGATAGTGAACCGTCAAGGCCGTAAAATTCTCGTTCGTGCCAGAAAAGGCGTGATCCTGGCTGCAGGTGGGTTCGAAAAAAATGCAGAAATGCGCAATGAGCATGCGCCGCTATATCCGAATGCTCTATATTCAGGGGGCACGGCCGGGAACACGGGAGATAGCATCAAAGCCGGCATGAGCGTGGGCGCGGAGACGCTGAACATGCAATCCGCATGGGCGGCGCCAGTCTTCTATGTACCTGGAGAAGATCGCGGCAGGCTCTGTACAATCGAAAGAGCCTTGCCGGGATCCATAATGGTCAATCAGAAAGGCGAGCGCTATCTCAACGAAGCGGCATCATATCATGTTGTCGGCCAACAAATGGCGCGGCGGGAGCAGGAACATGGTGACGCCTCACCCAGCTGGTTTGTCTTCGACCATGAATATCGGCACAAATATCCGGTCGGCCCCTTATTGCCCATCATGCCGGACTGGTTCCAGCGCGGCGAAGTGCAGGCCATCTTGAAGAAGGGCAAATCCATTGCCGATCTTGCCGGGGATATGGGCATTGATCAAGTCGCGCTGGAAACCACAATTTCCCGCTTCAATGAAAATGCAGCAAAAGGCGAGGATCCTGATTTCCACCGCGGTGCGGCGGCCTATGATAAACTGTATGGAGACCCGCGCGTCACACCAAACCCGTGCCTGCGCCCCCTAACCAAAGGGCCGTTTTATGCGATGCCTATTTACCCCGGTGATATTGGGACCAACGGAGGCCTCATGACTGACGATAAAGCACGCGTCATCGGCGAAAATGGAAAGCCGATTGCCGGACTTTATGCAGTCGGAAACAATGCCGCTTCGGCAATGGGTGAAAGCTACCCCGGTGCCGGTGTCACCATCGGCCCCGCACTTACATTTGGCTATATCGCTGCACGGGATGCTCTTGGAGTGAATGACTGACGCTGGACGTTGTGATCGCAGCTGCTTGCCATCAGTCCGCTCTCACCCTTACCTTGGGTGCCGCAGCTCCACGCCGCATGTGGTTGAGAAAATCTTCTGCCGCAGCGGGCTTGGGAACAGGCCCTTCAGGCGCACCATCACGCTGCCAAAATTCAGCGTAGCTGGGAAATAGTTTATGGAAATTGCCTTCCGTCCAATCCGTGCCCGGCCAACGCATTTTATTGTCACCGACGGGCGGCTTGTTGAGATCCGTCGCATACCAGTATAAAGGCAAACGCCGTGCGAAATACCAGCGCCCGGCCCGCTGAATGTAGTCATCAACATAGATCATTTGCATGATGATCCATTCATCTGGCCCATCTTTCACCGGTGTTTCGTGCTCATTCTTCGAATAGACAATACCATGCGCATGGGTGTCATCGTCAAACTCGATAATATGGCCGCCAATATGGTGCGAGGTGCCCGTAAAGGGAGAGCGCAAGGTTCGGTCCATATAGTCCCGCAAAGCCTCCCGGCCGCTCGCCTCTTTGCCAACGCGCACATCATCGGGAAACAGGCATACCATCGCATCCATATCTCGCATATCCAATGACAAGGCATATTTCGCAGGTAGTTGCCGGATCTCATCGAGCGCTTCCAGGCGAGCTATTCTCTGGCCCAAAGATCGATCCGTCATATCTTGCCTCCTTTTATTTTCATAGATTTATTGCCATATCATTTACGCAATTGCAATTTTCAATTGCATTAAAATGTTCAACTGCGTATTAAAAATTCAATTAAATTACGTATCAGGAGAGAGCAAGAATGGTTTCCATGTTGAAGAACAGCGTCGCTTTGGGCGCAATTGCAGCGAGTTTTATCGCCACACCAGCTTTTGGGCAACAGTCCGAGAATAGCATCAGCGAAGCTTCCGACTCGAACATCATCATTGTGACCGCTCAAAAACGTGAAGAAAATATACAAGAGGTACCGATAGCAATTTCAGCCGTCGGCAAGGACTATCTGAAGTCTCGCGATATTACCTCGATCAGCGATCTCGGCACGCTCGCTCCCAACGTGAAATTTGAAAATGCGCCCGGTAGCGCGACCACGGCGCAAGTCTCTATTCGCGGGTCGGTCACGATCAATCCGGCAATCACATGGGAGCCAGCAGTCGGTATCTATCTGGACGGTGTTTATATTGCCAAAAATACAGGCGCGATATTCGACGTCGCCGATCTGGAACGTGTAGAAATATTGCGCGGGCCCCAAGGCACTTTATATGGCCGGAACACGCTCGCAGGCGCAATCAACCTAGTGACGGCGAAACCAACAGGCGAATTGTCCGGTTCAGCTGAAATGACTTATGGAAACTATGACTACCGTCGCGGGAAAGCGGTACTGAATCTGCCAGCCATCGGCCCGTTTTCCGTCAAGTTATCGGGACAAGTTGCCCAGCGCGACGGATTTTTCGACGTTGTTGCCAATCCTTTTCCGACGGCAGGCTTTTTTGCCAACCCGCCGCAAGTCGGGGAAGCACATTCGCTCGATAACAAAAGTTTCATGGCTCAAGTGCGCTTTGAGCCGACCGATACTCTGACTTTCGATTACAGCTATGACTATAGCAAATATGATCAGACCCCGCTTCCCGGCCAATTGCTGCGGGTCAATCGCAATGGCGGTCCGGCGGATATTTTCGATCCAGCCAGCCCGAGCTTTGTGGGAGTGCCTTTGGGACTGTTCGCCAATCAGGACAGGCAGGAACAGCTGAGTCTAGACGCCAATATTTTCGAGCGGACGCGTACCTATGGCCATGCACTTACCGCAACACTCGATCTGGGGGCTGCCGAACTGAAGTCCGTGAGCGCTTATCGCGACGTGAAATTCGAAGACCGGCTTGATCTTGATGGCTCACCTATCTCTATTGCGACAACCGCACGCTTCACCGATATGAACAGCTTCAGCCAGGAACTTCAGCTTGCCGGGGCAGCATGGGATGACCGGGTCAAATATGTTTTCGGCGGCTTCTATTACAACGAGACTGCCACTACCAGCAACCCGCAGCTGTTTTTCGGTGCTTTTGGTCCGTTCGGCAACCAGTTCGATTCGCGCTATGGTTCAAAAACCGAAGCCTGGGCAGTTTATGGTCAAGTTGACTTTGATATAACCGAAGAACTGACCCTTTCGCTCGGTGGTCGATATACCGAAGAAACAAAGAGAATCAGCCGGTTTCTGCAGATTTTGACCGATCCGATGATTCCTGCTGCCGCGTTACCATTTACGGTGGCCGATATTAGATACGGTGATTTACCAGATGCGAAATATGATGATTTCAGCCCATCAGCGACGCTGGCCTATCAAATCAATCCCGACCTCAACGTCTATGCGCGCTTTGCCAAAGGCTTTAAATCGGGTGGCTTTAACGGGGAGACCAACCAGTTTGTAGCACCAACAGCAGATTGCCCGACCGGCACACCGGAATTGTGCAACCCTTACCGGCCCGAAAAAGTGAACAGCTATGAAGTCGGAGTCAAAAGCGTGATGGCCGATGGAGCACTAACCCTGAATGTTTCTGCATTTTATGACGACCATAAGGACATTCAGCTATCGGTATTCGATGCTACTGGTGCCGCTGCCTCGACCGTTCTGAATGCTGCATCGGCTACGATCAAAGGAGTGGAGATTGAAACTGTAATTCGGCCGGCCGACTGGCTGACTATCAATGGTTCCTTCGCTTATCTCGACGCCGAATATGAAAGTTTCGTCGAAAAAGGTGTCGATGTTTCCGACAACCGTGCCTTCCCACAAACACCTAAGTATACGGCGTCCCTGGGAGTCGACTGGCGTGTCGCAGAAGGTGACTGGGGACGTTTCAACATGCTGGGCGACCTCAGCATGGTGTCGAAATATCATACCTACCCCTATCAGCTGCGCCCGACTGACCCAACTTCCCAACTCGCCGGTGATTCCCAATCGCCAGGACGGGTTATTCTCAATATCCGCGCAGCCGTATCTGATATTGATCTGGGTGCTGCCCAGTTCAAGCTGAGCGCTTGGGTCCGCAACGTAACCGGCGAAGATGCGCCAAACAACTTCATCGACTTCGGCCCGGCCTTTGGTGGCCTGCTGCTCGGATATTTCCCTGAGCCCCGCACTTACGGTCTGACCCTCGGCGCAGAATTTTAGGTGACTATGACGGCAGACGATTATTTTGCGATCCAGCGGCTTATCAACATCTACTTCGCCCATGTGGACGGCGCAGATTTTGAGGCCGCTGGAGCTTTATTCAGTCGCGCAGAGATGATTTATCCGACATCCAACCGGCGGATAGAATATGACGGGAAAGCGGTTGCCGAATTGATGCGCAGCTTTGTCAGATTACACGGCGAAGGCGACCGTACCCTGACGCGTCACCACAGCGGAAACATCATCATCGAACCCGATGGCGAGAATCAAGCAAAGACCAGTTGCAGCGCGATAATCTTTCAAGCGACGAGCAATTTCCCGCTGCAAGCCATCGCCGAAGCCAGCTATACTGATCGCTTCGCATGCAAAGACGGAGAATGGCATTTCACCCGGCGCGAGATGCAAATGACGCTAACCGGTGATTTGAGCCAGCATTTGAAACGGCCTGCAAAGGCTCGCTTTTCAGGCTAGGCACCAAAGGCGCCTCGCATCTCGCCCATGACGGTTACTAAGGGCTTCCCGGAATCATCCACCCGATGAACCAACGCGCTGGTCCGACGAGAGCGGGTTTCTGATATCCACCATTTTCCCGTACCGTCTTTGTGAAAGACATCATCATATTCCACACCCATCTGGGTCAGCGTGCGCGCTTGGAGATTGATATTGTGGAATAGCAATGACCATTGGCCAGTCGCTCGATTCTCATTTTCAAAACACACCACGCCATTAGCGCCGTGATGAATATCGAAAATGCCCGGCACGCAGGCAATTTGCTGATAGATTTCAATAAATGGTTCGCGCGACTCGAACCGGGGAAAACCATCAAATTCGATCAGGGCCTGTTCGGTAAAACAACCGCGCATGGTCTCAATATCCTTGCCATCCGCCCGTAAATAGCGCGCTTTCAAGTCCCGTACTGCGCGATCGTCTTCCAAAGCCTGAATACGGTTTTCGAGATCCACTGACTTTCTCCTTTGCGTAATCTATGAACATATATATTACGCAAATCAACCAGCAAGGAGAGTTCGATGGCGTTAGAAGGCAAACATATCCTAGTGACCGGAGCCGCATCAGGCATCGGTCGAGCGACCGCTTTGCGACTTGCAGAGGATGGAGCGACGCTTACGCTGGCCGACATTAATCAGGGCGGGCTAACAGAAACGACTTCGATGATTTCTGCACCAACCGAGATTATCGCGTATGATGCTACGGACATCGAATCCTGTCAGTCAATGATGGCAGCAGCAACAACAAATGGTCTGGATTGCCTGTGTAATATTGCCGGCCTGCTGGACTGGGGTCCGACGCTGGATTTTGACGAAGCGCGCTTCCAGCGCGTGATCGCCATCAACTTAACCAGCGTCTACAGTTTATGCCGGGCGGCTCTCCCGGATCTTATCAAAAGCGGCGGCAATATCGTCAACATGGCATCGACTGCGGGATTGCTCGGCACACCCTATTCCATCGCCTATTCTGCATCGAAGCACGGCATCGTTGGCCTCACCAAAAGTCTGGCGGTCGAATTTGCATCCCGGAACGTACGTGTAAACGCTGTCGCACCCGGACAGGTGAATACACCAATGGCACATCAGGCGCCGCCCGAAGGCGACGTTGACTGGCCGTTGATGATGCGCAATGCGCCCAAACTTCCCGACGGTATCTGTGAACCAGCTGATATTGCAGAAATAGTGGCCTATCTTGCCTCGGACAAAGCGAGCAAGATAACCGGGAGTGTGATCAATATTGACGGCGGACAGCTCACAGGCTGAGCAATTTCTGCGCGCGTTCATCACCGGTCAGCGGCCGGTTCTCCCGGTGCTGGACGCGCCAGCCATCAGCGGTGCGGACAAGTTGCCAGCGGTTTGCCGACACCCGCCACGCCTGATGGCTGTCGCCCATATTCAAGAACACGACGCTATGGTTGGTGGCAGTAGCCTTATCGCCATCCAGACTGATATGCGGTGATGTCAGGATATGGCCACAGCCCTGCTGCATAAGATTCTGATGCCTGTCCGAATCAATTAGCATCGCGATCTGCTGACTCCCCTTTGCTTCACCAAAGTCACCGACACCATAGCTGCCGCCTTCCGTCCACAAAGCCGCGATACCCTTGGCGTCGCCAGCATCCGCCAAGGGTCCGTAGCTGGCTATCAGATTGCGTATAGCTTCGCCATCTTCCAAGCGCTGGATACGGTCGTGATCAGACTGCTCCATGAGCTGCCTTCCGGCCAGCTTGACGTCCAAAGAATGTGCAGTCAGCCAAACTCAATCCCGAGCTATAACCATGGCCCCAGGCAGGAAGCCCGGACGTACAACGCCCGGCGGCGTACAAACCGGGAATCGGTTCCCCGGTGCGGTCCAGCACCTCGCCGTCAGCGGAAGTTTTCAGCCCGCCGAGCGTGAAAAAACTGAAATAGCTGGTTTCAAAATTCAATTCGAGCGCAATGAAGGGGCCCTGATCGAGCGGCTGGAGAATTGGCTCTTGTTTACCGAAGAGAGGATCCTGCCCTCTGGACGCATGATCATTGTAGAACTTCATCGTGGCAGCGAGCGTCCCTTCCGGCATTTCCAGTTCACGCTCGACTTCTTCCCAGTCTTCTCCTGTTCCAGCGATAGACATCCGGGCATGCTCAAAGGGCTCTATATAATGTGCACTGTCCAACAGCAGGTAAACGCGGTCACCCGGCTGGTCGATCATCGATCGCGAAACCCGACCATGATAGCAGTCTTCATTGATGAAACGCTGTCCATTGATATTGACGAACACACCGTTCGCATGCGGCTCCGGAAGAGTCCAAGGACAGGTGGTGAAAAATTGATCCATGTGAATGGCGTCGCCGCCCGCACTGACACCCAGATTGATGCCTGAACCATCGTCTTTGTCACCAATGGGGTCACTAATTTTGAACGTGAGGGGGCAGTATTTGCGGCGCATCTCTTCGTTCATCACAAAGCCGCCGGTCGCGAGAATGACGCCCTTGCTTGCCCGGACAAAGCGATACTGATTATCGATCCGCATCACCGCGCCAACAATCTTGCCAGCATCTTCCACTAGCGCGACAGCGCGCGCGTCGACTTCGATCTGCGTGCCCAAATCGCGTGCGCGCTGTTCGAGAATATCCACCAGCTTACGCCCCCCTCCCCATCCCATGAACTGGATGACATGGCCGCGCGGCGCAGGCTCGGCGAAATCGCTAAACGGTTTGGCCGCTTCGCTTCCGGACCAGATGAGCGTGTCGTCTTCCATTGGCTCGATATGCTTTCCAGGTAGAAAATTGCCCTTATAGGGCACACCCTGCCGCTTCAGCCATTCCCAGTGGGCAAGTGCTTTCTGCCCATATATTTCGCATTTCGCCTCATCCACACAAGGACCACCGGCCATTTTCAGATAGGTTGTGAATGCTTCGGTGCTGTCATTGAAACCGGCTGCCTGCTGAACCTCGGTTCCTCCATTGCCGCCGATATAAATCTCGCCGCCGGAAAGTCCCGAGGCACCGCCACTGCCCGAATTACGTTCGAACAATATAACGTCCGCACCGGCCGCACGTGCCTCAATGGACGCGCAGGCACCTGTTGCGCCAAAACCGATTACCGCAACATCTGTCTCGAAATCCCACTGCGGAACATCGGCAATCGGGAACGGGCGATGAAGCGATGGCCCACTCATCCCCGTGCTTTTACCATGTCCAGCGCAACATCAACGATCATGTCTTCCTGACCGCCGACCATTTTCCGGCGTCCGAGTTCGACCAGGATATCGCGGGTGTCGAGGCCGTAATCCTTTGCGGCTTTTTCTGCATGAAGCAAAAAGCTCGAATAGACTCCTGCATAGCCGAGCGCCAAAGTTTCACGGTCCACCCGCACAGGCCGGACCTGCAGTGGACGCACGAGATCTTCTGCAGCATCCATCAGCGCCATGACATCGCAGCCGTGGTTCCAGCCTTTACGGTCGGCGGCGGCAATAAAGACTTCCAGCGGTGCGTTGCCTGCTCCAGCGCCCATCCCGGAAAGACTGGCGTCGATGCGCACGGCACCTTCCTGGGCAGCAACAATGCTGTTCGCGACGCTGAGAGCGAGATTGTGATGGGCATGTATGCCGCGCTCGGTTTCTGGCTTCAGGACCTTGTCATAGGCCCGCAGTCTATCGCGAACTCCATCCATATCCAGCGCCCCACCGCTGTCGGTCACATAGACGCATTGCGCGCCATAGCTTTCCATCAGCAGCGCCTGTTGCGCCAACAGATCCGCTTCGATCATATGACTCATCATCAGGAAACCGGAGACATCCATGCCCAGATCTCGGGCAATACCGATATGCTGCTTCGAAACATCCGCTTCGGTGCAATGGGTGGCAACGCGAACCGAACGGACGCCAAGATCATATGCGCGGCGCAGATCTTCTTCGGTGCCTACACCAGGCAGAATGAGTGTTGTCAGGACAGATTTTTTCAAAACATCCGCAACCGCTGCCAGCCACTCCCAATCGGTGTGCGCACCAAAACCATAGTTGAAACTGGCTCCGCTCAGGCCGTCGCCATGCGCGACTTCGATCGCATCCACGCCGGCATCATCGAGTGCCTTGGCAATATCACGAACGTGATCAATGCCGTACATGTGCCGGATCGCGTGCATGCCGTCCCGCAGCGTTACATCCTGAATATATAGTTTTTGCGTTTCTACATCAAAGCTCATGCCGCCATCCTCCGTTCCGCAAGCAATTCGCCGGTCGCTTTGGCAGCTGCAGTCATGATGTCGAGATTGCCGGAATAGGACGGCAGATAGTCACCGGCGCCTTCCACCTCTAGGAAAATCGATGTTTTGATGCCGGTAAACTTGCCCTGTCCCGGAATGGTCAGCGGATTATTGTCACCGAACCGTTCGAACTGCACTTGCTGCTTCAATCGATATCCCGGCACATATTTCTGCACTTTGGCAACCATTGCTTCAACCGAGGCCCTGATGGTTTCTTCATTGGCACCTTCTGACAAAGTAAAAACAGTGTCGCGCATGATCATCGGCGGCTCTGCAGGGTTCAGGATGATGATCGCCTTGCCCTTGGTTGCACCACCAACGACCTCGATCGCCCTAGCAGTTGTGCGCGTAAATTCATCTATATTGGCCCGCGTCCCCGGACCAGCCGATCGGGAGGAGACAGACGCAATAATTTCCGCGTAATGGACTTTACCAACCTGGCTAACGGCAGCCACCATCGGAATGGTCGCCTGTCCGCCGCAAGTAACCATGTTGACATTGGGCTCTGCAAGATGCTCGTCCATATTCACGGTCGGTACCGTAAACGGTCCGATCGCGGCAGGAGTAAGATCGACGACCTGTATGCCATCCGCCCGTAGCGCTTCGTCATGAATTTTATGAGCGTAAGCCGATGTCGCATCAAAGGCGATACCTATATCTTTGTAGCAATCGAGCTTTTTCAGGCCCTTGATACCTTCATGCGTGGTTGCGATCCCGTGCTCACGGGCCATCGCAAGGCCTTCGCTGTTTGCGTCTATTCCGACAACCGCAGCAAGTTCCATATTTTGCGGATATTTGATCATTTTCATCATCAGGTCAGTACCGATATTACCCGAACCGATAATGACAGCTTTGATTTTCTGCATCAGAATTCTCCTACATGTTCAAACGAAACGAGCGGTGCAGCCGCCGATTCCTTCGAGTATCATTTCAAAAACGTCTCCGGCTTTGGCCGGTTCGAGCGGCACCAGGCTGCCTGACAGGATAATGTTGCCAGCATCGAGGGTCACACCATGTGCGCCAAGTGTATTCGCGAGCCATGCCACGGCTTCGGCTGGATTGCCCTGCACCGCGGACCCCAGTCCCTCGGAAAGAACATTGCCGTTTTTGGTTACGGTGACCTTCAAATTCGGAAGATCATAGTCGCGCGGGTCGACCCGAGCATCTCCGACCACAAAAACGCCACAGCTTGCATTGTCCGCCACGGTATCGACAATGCTGATTTTCCAATCATCAATCCGGCTATCTACAATTTCAAAGCATGGCGCGATACTCTCGGTCGCGGCCACAACCTGCTCGGCGGTGACGCCCGGACCATTCAGGCTGTCTTTCAGGATGAATGCGATTTCCGCTTCTGCACGCGGTTGTATCAGCCCTGTTTTCGCAACGTCAATATCCCCTTGGATATGCATCGCATCTGTTAGAAAACCGAAATCCGGCTGAAACACACCAAGCATGTCTTGCACAGCCTTGGAGGTAACACCAATCTTCTTGCCGACCACCGTCTCTCCATCCTTCAGCCGGCGATCAAGAAAATCGAGGGAAATCGCATAGGCATCATCGATACCGAGTTCCGGGTGATCGGAAACCAGCGGCGCAATTGTTCTATGCTCGCGAAGCGCGGAATAAAGCCGCGCACCATATTCCGGAATATCAATCATTTAGAAACGCAAGGGAATAACGGTTGAATTCGTCGGTTCGCTCCAGCTGCACCCAGTGACCAACCTTGTTAAAGATGATACACCGCACGTCTTCGCAAGCGTCATAAAAATAGTCGATGCCGGTCAAAGGCATAAATTTTTCGTTCCGGCCCCAGAATAATAAAATGGGCATAGTCAGCTTGGAAAGATGAGGCCGGACATTATGCGTCTTCATTCGCGCCAGCACATCTTTCGGTTGCGTACGCGCAACTTCAAATCGTTCGGCAACCAGCTCGTCGGTAACATGAACCGGATCAAATACGAGGCTCTCGATCAACCTGCGCTGATCGTCAGGTCCAAAATCCAGGCTGCCAAAAGACGATCGCATATTGGCAATACCGGGCATTGCGAAATAGACATCCAGTTCCTCAATGCAGCCTGGTGCCATCAACACAAGTTTGGTCACCATTTCTGGATGGTCTGCAACCAACTGGATCGCAATCCCGCCGCCGAGCGAGTTGCCAACCAGAATCGCCTTTTCGATGCCGTGCATAGACAGAGCTTCATAAAGCGTGTCGGTAAATAGCGTTAAGGTGTAATCTATTCCTTCTGGCTTGGAAGATTGTCCGTAACCAATGAGATCGGGCAGAATGACACGATAACCGGCCTCGACAAATGCATCAACATTCTGACTGAAATTCGAAGTCCCGGAAGCACCCGGTCCACTACCGTGGATAAACACCACCGGCATTCCATCATCGGGGCCTGCTTCAGTGATATGAATCCCATACCCGGAACTTAGTTCATATGTTTTTTGCTCGCCGATCAGCATCGCATCCTCCTCATTCATCGACCAGTGCGAATGTCGCCTGTCCATCCAAAGGCCGAATCCACATGGAAACAACCATATTCGTAATATTTATTGCCTTGAAATACGCAAATCGTCAATTAAAAACCTATTTCGCTTGCTTTTATATCGATAATTGGTTCTTATGGCCTCCTGATTCTGACTACGGAATAGAAAATGAGAAGGAGTGGAGTTGCTGCCTGCAATCAAACTTGATGACCAAGTGGCATTGGTTACCGGTGGAACCCGGGGGCTCGGGCGCGCTATAGCAGCACGCCTAGCCGAAGCGGGCGCGAAGGTTGTTGTGTGCGGGCGCAACAAACCGGATACACTTCCACCCGGCGTTACCTATATCAGCAGCGATATACGCGATCCGGAGCAGGCCAGAAGGCTCGTCGATCAGATCGCGGAATCCCATGGCCGCTTTGACGTTCTCGTCAACAATGCGGGCGGATCGCCTGCCTGCGCGATAGAAGAAGCATCGCCGGGGTTTATCGACGCCATCACCCGGCTCAATCTACTAGCACCGCTTTATCTCGCACAAGCCGCTCATCCATATATGGCAAAACTGGAAGGCGGCTCGATCGTCAATATCGCCAGCGTGTCGGGGACACGCCCCTCCCCCGGAACAGCTGTTTACGGGGCAGCCAAGGCCGGCCTGCTCAATCTGACCCAATCGCTGGCTCAGGAATGGGGCAAAGATGAAATCCGCGTGAACGCCATCATTGTCGGTCTGGCACATACGGAAAATGCCGAAATCACCTACGGTGGAACGAAAGCTCAGGAGCAGGTTGCCCAATCGCTGCCTCTTGGCCGCATGTGCAAAGGTGATGATGTAGCGAATGCCACCGCCTTCCTCTGTTCGCCCATGGCCAGTTACATTTCCGGCGCCCGTCTTGAAGTCGATGGCGGCGGCGAACGGCCCTATTTTCTTGATCTAGTGAAAGGTAGTTAGGACGTGACAGTCAAAGCACTCGGCTATGTGGTTATCCAGGCCACCGATTTGAACAAATGGGATGATTTTCTCACCAATGTTGTCGGCGTTATGTCTGCCGGAGAAGACGAAACAGGTGCAAGGCTTTATCGGGTTGATGCACGCCCATTCCGGCTTCGGATCGAAAGGGGTCCGGAAGACCGGTTCTTGACGGCGGGTTATGAATTAACATCCGGCAGCTTTGACGAAACTCTAGAAATCATTCGCAATTCCGGGCAGGTTGCCACTCTTGCGAGCGACGAAGAGGCGCGCCTGCGCGGTGTTGATGCCCTTGCGACGACGAGTGATCCGGCTGGCAACGGGCTGGAATTCTATCACGGCGACAGCGTATCTGACGAGCCGTTTTTATCTCCGCTCGGTATCAAGAAATTCGTTACCGGCGACATGGGCATGGGCCACGCGGTCTTCGCTGCCCCCGATTTCAGGAAATCCCACGCCTTTTACAAGGCGATCGGTTTTGCGGATACCGACATTCCAGAAATAAGGCCCATGGGGCCGGACGGCCCGATCATGCATTTTGCCTTCATGCACGCCAGCAATGGTCGGCACCATAGCATCGCCATCGGCGAGATGCCGGTTCCACCATCCCGCTGTATCCATATCATGCTGGAAGTTGAATCTCTGGACGAGGTGGGCCGTGCCTATGATCGCGTTCTCGCCGCAGGATGTCCGGTGTCGGCGACCATTGGCAAACATATGAATGACGAGATGGTCAGCTTCTATGTCCAGACGCCCGGCGGCTTCGATCTTGAGTTCGGTTATGACGGCATGCAGATCAATCCCGAAGACTGGCAGCCTACAGCCCATGAAGAAGTCAGCCAATGGGGTCACGTCTGGGCGTGGCAGGAAGAAATGAAGAAACAAGCGGCAAGCGCGAGCGAGCAGGAAACAGTATGACATTAGACAAAAGAATGACACCCGCCGAGATCGTCGGCGAACTACGCGATGGAATGACGCTGGGGATAGGCGGCTGGGGGCCGCGCAGGAAGCCGATGGCGCTGATCCGCGAAATTATGCGGTCAGACCTCAAAGACCTCACGATCGCGGCCTATGGCGGGGCAGATGTAGGGATGCTTTGCGCTGCGGGTAAGGTTAAAAAACTGATTTTTGCTTTTGTCTCGCTGGACGCCATTCCGCTGGAACCATGGTTCCGCAAGGCGCGTGAAAGCGGGCAGATCGAAGTTTTGGAACTGGACGAAGGTATGTTCCAGTGGGGCTTGAAAGCAGCATCTTTCGGTCTTCCGTTTCTTCCGACGCGGGTTGGCCTCGGAACCGATCTGGCTGAACTGGGCAATCTCAAGACGGTCCAGTCGCCTTATGATGATGGCGAAACGCTGATAGCGATGCCCGCGCTGAAACTCGATGCAGCCTTGCTGCATGTCAATCGCTGTGACCATCGGGGTAATGTCCAGCTCCTCGGCCCAGATTTCTACTATGACGAATGGTTCGCAAAGGCAGCGGCGAAAACCTACGTTTCCTGCGAGGAACTGGTCGACAAGATGGAAGATCATTACCCGGAGGACGCCAAGGCGAACATTTTCGAGCGATGCTTTGTCACCGGTGTGACTGCAATTCCGTGCGGCGCACATCCATCGTCGATGCCGCCGCTCTATGGTCCGGACATGAAAGCGCTCAAGGCTTATGCAGGCGCTGCGAAAGACCCCGGTGACTGGAAAGCGGTGGCCGACCAGTTCGTTGGCGCAACCGAGGCAGAATATTTAAATTCAATTGGCGGAAAGGAAGCGGTCATGAATATTCCGCTGGCGACATACTGATGACTGATATTACGCTAACCGAGCTTTGCATATTTGCCTGCTCCGAAGCCTTTCGGACCGACCGCGAAATTATCGGCACGGGCGTCGGCCCTGTCCCTCGTCTTGGCGTTAGTCTAGCACGGCTAACCCATTCACCAGGCCTGATGATGAGCGATGGCGAGGCATTTCTGGTCGAGGAACCTGTGCCGATCGGGCCGCGCGGCGACTACAAACCAAAATTCTCCGGGCACCTGCCTTTTTCGCGCTTTTTTGATAGCGCCGTCTGGACGGGCCGCCGCCATGCGATGGTGACCCCCACGCAGATTGACCGCTTTGGTCAGACCAATCTGTCGCGGCTCGGCGGAACCCACCGGCAACCCAAAATACAGATGCTCGGCGTTCGCGGTTTTCCCGGCAATAGTATCTATCACCCCAACTCGATGTTCATTCCCTTCCACAGCAAACGAACCTTTGTCGAGGGCGAAGTCGATATGGTCTCCAGCGCAGGATATAATCCTGCAAAACGAGTTGCTGGCGGCAATTATGCCCATGTCGATTTGCAGAAAATGATCACCAACCTGTGCGTGATGGATTTTGGCGGACCGGACAATGCCGTCCGCGTCGTCACAGTGCATCCCGGAGTAACATTTGACGAAGTCCAGGAAGCCACGGGCTTTCAATTGATAGACGCGGTTGAAGGCGAAACGGCTCTTCCAGGAAACGAGGCACTGGCGACAATAAACAACCTCGATCCTCACAATATACGTGCCCATGTGATCCCCGACAATCCGCCAGCCATAAGGACAGCAGCATGAGCGACGATCTTGTACCACTCGAGGACGTTGCGCCGGAATATGAAACCGATGAGCCGATCCTCTATGAAGCCAAGGATGGTATTGCGTGGATCACACTGAATCGCCCCGATTTCCACAATGTCCAGAACAGCCAGATGACCTATGCGCTGGATGACGCGTTCAAGAAGGCCGTCGATGATGATGCTGTAAAATGCATCGTATTGAAATCCGATGCCAAGCATTTCAGTGCCGGACATGATATCGGCTCTCCTGGCCGCGATTTTCATTCGAGTTTCGATCGACGGTTGATGTGGTATGATCACGCCAACAAGCCAGGTGCGGAAAAAGCCTATATTCGCGAGCAGGAAGTCTATCTTGGCATGTGCAAGCGCTGGCGGGCAATTCCAAAGCCGACCATCGCACAGGTTCACAAGGGCTGTATCGCGGGCGGCGTTATGCTGGCCTGGGTTTGCGATCTGATCATCGCGTCGGACGATGCGTTTTTCCAGGATCCGGTATTGCAGATGGGCTTTCCCGGGCTGGAATATTTCGCTCATACATTTGAGCTCAACACTCGCATTGCCAAGGAATTCCTGTTCCTCGGAGAACGGATGAGCGCCGAGCGCGCTTACCAGATGGGGATGTTGAACCGTGTGGTCCCGCGCGCGCACCTGGCTGATGAAGTATTGAAAGTCGCGCAGCGGATTGTTGAACAACCGCGCCTGGCCTTGCAGCTTGCCAAACAGGCTTGCAACCATATGGACACGCTTGCCGGCAAAGAAGCCGGGATCGACGCATCCTTTGGCTATCACCATTTCGCTCATGCCCAGAACCAATTGGTAAAGGGTGACTATATTGCCGGATTTGACGGCAAGAAAATGGCCGAGAAGAACAAGAAGCAGGCCGGTGAAAGCTGATCCATGACTGATTCGCTTTCCACACCGCTTACAGCAATGCTGGGTTGCCGCTTGCCGGTTGTACAGACGGCTATGGGCTGGATTGCAACGCCGCCGCTGGTGGCGGCTTCCAGCAACGCGGGTGCCTTTGGGTTCCTCGCCGGGGCGGTCATGAAACCGGCCGAGCTGGCGAAGGAAATTGCCAGGCTCAAGGATATGACACCGCATGATTTCGGCGTGAATTTCCACAGCTTCCAGCCCGGTGCAAAAGAAATAGTCGAAGTCATTCTCGCCAACAAGGACCGCGTCCGGGCGGTCAGCTTCGGCCGCGGCCCCGATGCAGAAATGATCGGAAAGTTTCGTGAGGCCGGAATTATCTGCATGCCAACGGTTGGTGCGCAGAAACATGCCGAGAAGATGGTTGCTCTGGGCTGTCAGGCGATCACAATTCAGGGCGGCGAAGGCGGTGGTCACACCGGTTCTGTTCCGACAACCGTGCTGCTGCCCCAAGTGCTTGACGCGGTCAATGTGCCGGTAATTGCAGCGGGAGGTTTTGCTGATGGACGGGGACTGGCCGCAGCACTCGCTTACGGTGCGGCAGGCATCGCCATGGGCACGCGGTTCATGATGACCAGCGACAGCCCGGTACCGGCCGGCCCGAAGTCTGCCTATACCAGCGCCACTACCAACGACATCCTGGTTACGACCAAGATTGATGGCATTCCCCAACGCATGATCCTCAACCCGATGCTAAAGAGCATCGAGCGTTCGGGCAAATTCGCCATGTGGAAACGGGCCATTGAGGCGGGCATGGAAATGAAACGCCAGACAGGCGCCAGCTGGGGCGACATGCTGCATTCCGCGCGCGCCATGAGCAGGGGCAGTGATATGACGATTCCCCAGGCAATGATGGCTGCAGCTGCGCCGATGATGATCCAGCGCGCGGTCGTTGAAGGCGACGAGAAGAACGGTCTTATGGCAACCGGCTTGGTCGGAGGGCGGCTGGACAGCCTGCCCAGCTGCGCCGAACTGCTGGATTCGATCGAAACCGAAGCGCGCGAGAGGATCGCGGCACTGACCAACGATAACATTCAAAAAGGGGCTGCGTGATGGGCATAGAATGCCAGATCAAGGACAAGATTGCGGAGATTGTTTTCAACGTTCCGCCAGTGAATGCTTTCGACAGTCATACATGGATGTCCTTACCCGACATCATCTCGAGCGCAGCACGCAATGAGGACGTCAACTGCATCCTGATCCGCGCGGAAGGCAAAGGATTTTGCGGCGGGGTCGACATCAAGGAGATGCAGGCCCATCCGGAGCGGATTACCGTCCTTAACCGCGGCAATTATCTAACCTTCAAAGCCATTCGCGATGCCGAAATTCCGGTCGTATCTGCGGTCCACAAGTTCGTGATTGGCGGCGGAATCGGGATTTGTGGTGCCAGCGATACGATTATCGCGGCTGATGATTCCTATTTTTCACTTCCGGAAGTGGATCGCGGTGCCATGGGTGGAGCCAGCCACCTTTCGCGGATGCTGCCATTGCACAAAGTGCGGGCCGCCTTCTTTACCGGCGGCAATATCCCGGCAGAAGAGGCCTATCGTCTCGGTGCAGTCGAGAAAGTTGTTCCACGCGATGAACTGGAAACAGAAGCGCGTGCTTTTTGTGCGATAATCGCTGCCAAATCCCGCAAGGCGCTTGTGATCGCCAAGGAAGCTTTAAATGGTCTCGAGCCACGTGATGTCGATCGCGGATATCGCTGGGAGCAAGGCTTTACGCTGGAAATGTATATGCATGAGGATAGCCAGAAATCGCGCGACGCATTTGTCGAAGGTGGCAAGGCAGCGAAATTCTGATGGATTTGCAATTTACAGCCGAACAAGATGCCTTCCGCAAGGAAGTGCGGACCTGGCTTCAGGAAAATGTGCCCGACAAGCCCCTTGTCACGCTGGAATGCCAAAAAGGCTATGACACGCATGTCGCATGGGAACGTCAACTGGCGTCAGGCAACTGGGGCATGGTGACCTGGCCCGAGCAATATGGCGGGCGCGGCCTTGACCTGATCCAGTGGCTGATATTCGAAGAAGAATATTGGGCTGCCGGAGCGCCCCTCCGGGCCAATCAGAACGGCATTTTTCTGCTCGGCCCGACCATCATGGAATATGGTACGGACGAGCAAAAGGCCCGTTTTCTGACGCCTATGGCCAAGGGCGAGAAAATCTGGGCCCAGGCATGGTCGGAACCAGGAGCTGGATCAGACATGGCGGCGATTACAAGCAAGGCGGTCCGCGACGGCGATGAATATGTCATCTCAGGTCAGAAGACATGGTCGAGCCGAGCGTCTTTTGCAGACTGGGGGTTTGGAATGTTCCGGACGGAAGAAGGCAGCAAGCGGCACAAGGGCCTGAGCTTCCTCCTATTCGATCTGAATAGCCCGGGTATCACGCGGCGACCCATTCGGCAGTTGCACGGCAATCCCGGATTTGCAGAACTGTTTTTTGACGAGGTCCGCGTCCCGGCAGAAAATATGCTGGCCGGAGAAGGCGAAGGCTGGAACGTCGCCATGGCGACAGCGGGTTTTGAACGCGGTCTAATGCTGCGATCTCCCGGCCGGTTTCAGGCTACCGCAAAAAAGCTCGTGGAATTGTTCCGGCAACATGCGGACAAGGCAGCACCGTCCGCGCGCGAAAAGGTCATGGAAGCCTGGATGGCAGCGCAGGCCTATGCCTATAATACATATGCAGTTGCGTCGAAAATCATGGCTGGCGGCAAAATTGGTGCAGAAGCTAGCCTGAACAAAATTTTCTGGTCCGAGCTTGATCGCGATATGAACCGGACTGCCATGCAGTTGCTCGGCGCCTCCGCTGAACTGGTTGAATTTGACGATGGCACGATCAACAGCTGGCTGGAGGGCTATATTTTTTCACTATCCGGGCCGATCTATGCAGGTTCCAATGAAATCCAGCGGAATATTACCGCAGAGCGCCTGCTCGGTTTGCCACGACAGGGAGCAGGCTGATGGACTTTCGACTTTCCGAAGATCAACTCGCTCTCACAGAAGGCGTCCGCGACTTCCTGACCGGCACACATGGACCGGACGTGCTGCGCCGCCTGGACGAGCAAGGCAATCGGGACGACAGCATCTGGCAGGGACTGACCGATATGGGCCTGCCGGGCTTGCTCGTTCCGGAGGATCAGGGTGGACTGGGTCTCGGCCTGCTGGACGCCGCGCTAATCGCCAGGGAATGCGGTCGCTTCGCGCTTGCCGAACCCTTGGTGGATACGGCGTTTGTCGGTGTTCCATGGCTTGCCAGACAAGGGAGAAATGACGCGCTGGACGATATTGCGGCTGGAAAACACAAGGTTTCTCTGCCGCATAAGATAAACGGCTGGGCTGCCGATGCAGATGGAGGCCAGTTGCAAAGCGTAGACCCCATGCGCAACCTGTCATCGCTGCCCGCAGAGGAGACCAGCGATGACGATATGCTGCTCGATCTCGGTGCCCTCATGGCGGCTGCGCAACTGCTCGGGCTTGCGGAAGCAATGCTTGATCAGGCGGTGGAATATGCCAAAATCCGCAACCAGTTCGGCCAGCCTATCGGAGCATTTCAGGCGGTAAAACATCATCTTGCCACCGCGCGCGTCAAAACAGAATTTGCGGCTCCGGTTGTCTGGCGCGCGGCGCAGGCAATGGACGACAATAACGAAAATGCTGCAACAGTAGTCAGTCATGCAAAGATTGCGGCTGGGGACACAGCCTGGGCGGTTAGCGAAACTGCAATCCAGATTCACGGCGCCATGGGATATACCTACGAAGTAGACCTGCATTTCTGGATGAAGCGAAGCTGGGCTCTGGCCGGTGCCTGGGGCGACCGCGCCTTCCATTTACGCCGCATTGATGACGCAGTGATTGGCGGTGGCATGGCCATCGGACCACAACTTACATTTGCCTAGATCAAAGGACTGAACACCATGGCTGAAGCCTATATTATTGACGCAGTGCGCACGCCGATCGGGCGCAAGAAAGGCAGTCTTGCCGAAGTGCATCCGGCCGATCTCGGCGCACATCCATTAAAGGAACTGATGAAGCGAACCGGCATTGACGCTGGCGCTGTTGAGGATGTGGTCTGGGGTTGCTGTGATACGATTGGTCCGCAAGCCGGCGATATTGGTCGTACCGCGTGGCTGGTGGCCGGACTGCCTGAGCATGTTCCGGGAACGACAATCGACCGGCAATGCGGCAGCTCCCAGCAGGCGGTCCATTTTGCGGCGCAAGGGGTGATGTCGGGGACACAGGATCTGGTGGTTGCCGGTGGAAGTCAGGCAATGAATGCCATCCCGATTTCAGCAGCGATGTATGCCGGAGAGCCCTATGGTTTTAGCAATCCGTTCAACACCTCTCCGGGGTGGATCGCACGCTATGGCGACGGTTTGCTGAACCAGATTAACAGCGCCGAAATGATCGCCGACAAATGGGATATCAGTCGCGAGCAGATGGAAGAATTTGCCCTCGCCTCTCATCAACGGGCGCAAGCCGCGACCGATAATGGCTGGTTCAAGAATGAAATCGCTCCCTTAAACGGTCTCGAGCATGATGAGACAATCCGTCCGACCACGACGCTGGAAGGTCTGGCTGGATTGAAGGTCATTCAGGAAGGTGGACGCGTTACGGCAGGCATCTCCAGCCAAAATTGCGATGGAGCAGCATCCCTGTTGGTTGCTTCAGACCAGGCTGTAAAAGATCACGGCCTCAAACCGCGTGCCCGTATACATCATATCTCCGTCCGTGCTGATGATCCGGTCTGGATGCTAACAGCTCCGATTCCGGCCACCAGATATGCGCTAGAAAGAGCAGGTATGACCATTGGCGATATTGATGTGTTCGAATGCAATGAAGCCTTTGCCAGCGTGCCCCTCGCCTGGATGAAGGAACTCGGCATTCCGCACGAGAAGGTCAACATACACGGCGGCGGCATTGCGCTCGGTCATCCGCTTGGCGCAACCGGTGCCAGGCTGATGACAACCATGATCAATGCGCTGGAACGCACGGGCGGCAGATATGGTCTGCAAACCATGTGCGAAGGCGGCGGCCAGGCCAATGTAACAATTATTGAGAGGCTCTAATGGGAATTTGTGACGGACGGACGGTTATTATAACCGGTGCAGCAGGCGGGCTTGGCAAGGCTTATGCGGTAGCATTTGCCTCCGAAGGCGCCAATGTCGTGGTCAACGATATCGGCACTTCCCTGGGCGGTGAAGGCCGGGATACCAGTGCGGCAGACGCCGTGGTTGAAGAGATCAAGGCGGCGGGCGGTAGCGCTTTCGCCAATTATGACGATGTGACCGACTGGGATGCAGGCAAACGAATTGTGGATGCCGCCGTCGAAGCCTTTGGTGACCTCCATGTCGTAGTAAATAATGCCGGGATTGTCCGCGACCGGATGTTTGTGTCCGCAACTCTCGAAGAATGGGATGCAACCATGCATGTGCATTTACGCGGCCATTTTTGTATCGCACGGCATGCCGTGGATTATTGGCGCGCCCGGTCCAAGGAAGGTCATGAAATTGATGCCCGGATCATAAACACAACATCCGGCGCGGGCCTTCAAGGCTCGATAGCCCAAGCAGCCTATTCGACGGCGAAAGGCGGCATCGCGTCGCTTACACTGGTTCAGGCGGCAGAGCTTGGGCGCTATGGCATCACCGCCAATGCGCTTGCACCTTCCGCACGGACCCGCATGACCGAACAAGCTTTTGCGGACAAGATGGCGACCGGAGGTGAAGCTTTTGACGTAATGGATCCCGCCAACATCGCGCCAACAGTCGTCTGGCTGGGTTCGGTTCAGTCAAAAGACGTCACCGGCTGTATCTTCGAACTCGAAGGCGGCAAAATCATGCTGGAAGATGGCTGGCGAGAAGGGCCGGTGGTCGATGCCGGTGGCAAATGGAATCCAGCTGACGTCGGCGACGCCGTCTCTGGATTGATGAAAGAGCGCAACCCTCCTAGAAAAGTGTGGGGCACCGCCTGATGGATTTCGCATTTACCGACGAACAGGCGATGATAGCCGAGACCGCCCGGCAGTTTTTCACCGAAACGGCGACTAGCAAGCGCACCCGCGAGGCAATGAAGGTCGATGGCTTTGATCGGGACACGTGGCGGTCATTCTGTCAGGATCTGGGCCTGAGCGGTCTTCTGATATCTGAAGAATTTGGAGGCTCAGGCCTTGGTATGGTCGAATTTGCCAATGTCGCAGAGGCAGCTGGAGCGCAGGTTGCCGCCATACCCCTTCTTGGTCAGACCATGGTCGGTCAAGCCATCGCGGCAGGTGGCAGCGATGAACAGAAATCCGCTTGGCTACCCAGATTGGCAACGGGTGAGATTGTCGCGACTGCCAGCGGCAATGCTGAACTGAATGCCAAAGGCAATATTCTTTCAGGGACCATCAAATTCGTCCCGCATGGGAACATCGCGGATATGTTTATAGTGTCCGATGGCAAAAATGCCTGGATCGTTGATGGGAGCGCCAATGGACTTACGGTGGAAACTCCAACCACCATGGACCAAACGCGGCCGCTCGCGACTTTGACCCTTGATAATGTCGATGCAGACCCGTTGGCCGATAGCGATGCCGCCTTGGCAGCCGGCAAGTCTGGCGGCTGGATCTGTCTTGCTGCGGAAGCTCTCGGTGGCGCTCAGGCCTGCCTTGATCGCACCGTCGCCTATTCAAAGGAACGCGTCCAATTCGGACGAGCGATTGGCAGTTTTCAGGCTTACAAGCACCGCGCAGCCGATATGATGATCGAGATCGAACAGGCAAGGTCTGCAGTCTATTGGGCGGCCTGTGCCGTCGATGAAGGTTCGGAAGACGCCATGATGGCACTTCATGCCGCAAAAAGCTTCTGTGCCGACAGTTATTTCAAATGCGCAGGTGACATGATCCAGTTGCATGGCGGCATCGGTTTTACCTGGGAGCATGATGCGCATCTGTTTTTCAAACGAGCGCGCTCGATCCAGACCTTATTGCAGAACAGCGTCTGGCATAACGAACAAATTGCGACCATGATATTGGGAGAAGCCGCATGAGACTGGGTTTCTCGAAAGCAGAAGAAGATTTTCGCGCGGAATGTGCCGACTGGCTGACTGCGCAGATGGCCGGAGAATTTTCCGACATTAAAGGCATTACGACGCTCACCGAAAAAGCAGAACGGCGCAAGGAATGGGAGCAACAGCTTGCGGCCCACAAATGGTCTTGTATCGGTTGGCCCGAAAAATGGGGTGGCCGAGGCGCCAGCCTTGCCGAGCAGGTTATTTTCGCTGAGGAATATGCCCGTGCGGGCGTGCCGGGGCGAGTGAATCATATCGGCATCGAGCTGGCCGGACCGACGATATTAACATTCGGGACCGACGAACAGAAGCAGCAATTCCTGCCTGATATCGCGGCGGGAAGAACAATTTTCTGTCAGGGCTTTTCAGAACCCAATGCAGGCTCAGATCTCGCCGGCGTTCGGACCAAAGCACAACTGGAAAATGGCAAATGGGTCGTGAACGGACAGAAAATATGGACTAGCCTGGCCCATATTTCTGACTGGATTTTCGTGATTGCGCGGAGCGAAGAAGGCACCAAAGGGCCAAGGGGACTGACGTTCCTGATGATGCCGATCGACCAGCCCGGTATTGAAATTCGCGGGATTCAGCAGATCAACGGCGATGCCGAATTCAACGAAACATTCTTCACAGACGCGACTTGCCCGGAAGACAGTTTGATTGGTGCGCCTGGCGAAGGCTGGAAAATTGCCATGGGACTGCTGGCCTTTGAACGCGGTGTGTCCACCCTGGGTCAGCAAATGGGGTTCCGCAACGAACTCGACGCGATCATTGCTGCGGCAAAAGCCAACGGCAGCGCCAATGACCCCCTCATCCGGCAGCGGATCGCCAAGGCCGAAATTGGTCTGCAACTCATGCGTTATGGTGCTCTTCGGATGCTCTCCAATAGCGATCATTCCAAAGTTGATGGCGCGGCGCTTACCTATAAGATCCAGTGGGCAAGCTGGCGTCGGTCGCTTGGTGAACTTGGCATGGATGTCCTCGGGCAAGCGGCCGAGGTGACTGACAATCCGGCCTATGAATGGGGGATGCTTCCCAATCTGTTCCTGTTTTCACGTTCAGATACTATTTATGGCGGAACCAACCAGATCCAGCGGAATATGATTGCTGAACGCGCACTTGGCATGCCGCGGGAACCAAGAGGTGACACATGAGCATTCCCGCATATCCCGAACCAAGAAATTTGCTGAAGGATAAAACCGTCGTCGTCACCGCTGCTGCGGGAACAGGAATCGGCTTTTCTGCGGCCAAGCGTGCCGCCGAGGAAGGCGCCAAGGTTCTGATCAGCGATTTTCATGAGCGCCGTCTCGGCGAAGCGGCCGACCGCATTGCAGATGAGATCGGGGAGCGCCCCTTCACATGCGTTTGTGATGTGACCAATCAGGACCATGTAGATGGATTGCGCGATGCTGCCATCCGCGAGCTCGGTCATGTAGATGTCCTCATCAACAATGCGGGCCTTGGCGGAGAAGCACCGGTCGTCGATATGACAGACGAGCAATGGCACCGCGTTGTCGATGTGACGATGACCAGCGTATTTCGAATGACCCGCGCCTTTCTGCCGCACATGCAGGAACGGAAATCCGGGGCAATCGTCAACAACGCCTCTGTTCTGGGCTGGCGCGCACAGAAGGGACAGGCGCATTACGCTGCTGCAAAAGCCGGCGTAATGGCATTCACCCGTTGTTCCGCCGTCGAAGCGGCCGAATTTGGCGTCCGGATCAATGCCGTCGCACCAAGCATCGCCATGCACGCTTTTCTCGCCAAGGTAACGACCGATGAATTATTGGCAGAACTCTCAGCCAAAGAGGCTTTTGGCCGCCCGGCAGAAGTGTGGGAAGTGGCAAACGTCATGATGTTCCTCGCATCCGATCTCTCCAGCTACATGACCGGCGAGATTTTATCGGTGTCCAGCCAGCGGGCTTAAGGAGCAGCAAATGGTCAAGATTTACGAAAGCCCCCGAGATCTGATCGGCCAGGAAGGGACCATGTTCGGTCCCAGCAACTGGCTGACGATTGATCAGGAACGGGTCAACGGCTTTGCCGATGTAACCGGCGATCACCAGTGGATTCATGTGGATGTGGAAAAGGCCAAGGACGGACCGTTCGGCACTACCATCGCGCACGGCTATCTGACGATGAGCCTGGTCAATGTCTTTTTACCTGAACTTGTCGAGGTGCGCGGGTTCAGTCACGCTGTCAATGTCGGTGCGGACCGACTTCGCTTTTTGGCACCTGTGACCGTCGGCAGCCGCATTCGCGCAATTGGCGAGATTGTCGCGGTCGAGGAAATCAAGGGCGGTATCCAGCAGGTTGTCCGCGTCACGATCGAGATTGAAGGCAGTGAAAAACCTGCCTGCATCATTGATACGATCAGCCGCTATTACCCGGAGGATATATGAAGACCGTTACCGCCGTCGACAAAATAAAGGTCGTGGAGACTTATATTGCCTCCTACAACAAAGGCGACCTCGAGGGTATAGTCTCCATTTTTGCTGATGACGCTGCGGTCGAAGATCCGGTGGGAACGCCCTTGTTGCGTGGCAAAGAAGCAATCAGAACTTTCATGCAGGCCGGCGTTTCCATGGGCGCGCAATTGCGCCTGGAGGGCTCTATACGCTGCGCCGGCGATTATGCCGCATTTCCGTTCGTCGTCGAACTGGAACTCGACGGCAAACTTACTTGTATCGAGGTAATCGATATATTCAAATTTGATGAGCACGGGAAAGTAATCGAGATGCGTGCATTTTTTGGCCCAGACAACATGAAAGCTGCTTAAGTTGATCGACGGTCCAAAAGATTTGCCGCCGACGATTCCCCATCTTGCCAAGCGAGGTGCGGAAGTCTTTGGTGCGATGCCTGCCATTCTCGAGCATGGAGAAACATGGAGCTATCAGCAGCTCTGGGCCCATATAAGCCGCGCTGCTTCCGCTATGCTGAAAGCCGGGATCTCTCATGGAGACCGCATAGCAATCTGGGCGCCGAACCGGCGAGAATGGATTGTTGTCGCCATTGCAGGCCAGCTGACCGGGGCAGCGATCGTGCCGCTCAATACGCGGCTTAAAGGGCAAGAGGCGTCCGATATAATCCGCCGCACATCGGCCAAAGCGCTGTTTACCGTAAAGGATTTTCTGGGTACCAACTATCCCGAAATGATCGCCGGGGAGGATTTGCCCTCGCTTTCGATGACAATATGCTTCGACAGTGGCTGGGCAGATTTTATTGCGACCGGCAGCTATGATGACGAAGCCGTCGATCAAGCACTGAACGCCTTAAATGCGAGCGATGTCAGTGACATCATGTTCACGTCTGGAACGACCGGTATTCCCAAGGGCGTATTGACGACCCACGACCGCATCATCCCGATGTTCGCAAACTGGACGCAGCTGGTCGATTTGCGCGAAGGCGATCCTTATCTTATCATCAATCCCTTCTTTCACAGCTTCGGTTTCAAGGCCGGGTTTGTGGCCGCGCTTCTGGTCGGTGCCCTTGTTGTGCCTATGGCTGTTTTCGATGTCAAAAAGGTAATTACCCATATCGAGCAGGATCGCATCGCTTTCATTCCCGGGCCGCCTACCATATTTCAGGCGCTTCTGGCTGAATTGGCAGGACGCAGCTTTGATTACAGTTCTCTGCATTCCGCGATGACGGGAGCAGCTACTGTCCCACCGTCCCTGATCCGCCGGATGCATGACGAATTGGGGTTTGAACGTGTGCTGACCGCTTACGGCATGACCGAATGTACGAATATCACTTCCTGTGTTCCAGGCGACTCCCCCGAATTAATCGCCAACAGCTGCGGCAAGGCCATACCCGGCATGGAGGTCCGCATTGCAGATGAAGAAGGCAAGGAGGCTCCGCGCGAGGAAACCGGTGAAATCCATGTCCGCGGTTACGGCGTCATGCTGGGTTATCTGGATGATCCGGAAGCTACTGCAGAAGCGATTGATCCCGATGGCTGGCTTCACACCGGTGATGTCGGCACGATGGATGAAAACGGTTATGTTCGCATCACAGACCGTAAAAAAGACATGTATATCTCAGGCGGTTTCAACTGTTATCCCGCCGAAGTCGAAAAGCTGTTGGCCAACCATCCGGCGATCGAAATGGTCGCCGTTATCGGCGTTCCAGACGACCGGATGGGAGAGGTCGGCAAAGCCTTTGTGGTGCTCCGGCCCGGCGTGACGCTGACCGATAGCGACCTGATCAGCTGGGCACGCGACAACATGGCAAATTACAAAGTGCCGCGTGTCGTCAGCTTTGTCGAACGCCTCCCCCAAAATGCAGCAGGAAAGGTCGTGAAGACGGAACTGCGCATCTGAGCCACTTAATCAGGAGACCGTGGCACCGCCGTCAATAACCAGAGGATGGCCTGTCACAAAGCTGGCTTGATCGCTGCATAGCCACAAAACGGCGCTGGCAATCTCTTCCGGCTGCCCCATTCGGCCAAGCGGTGTCATATTCTCCATCGCTGCACGATACTGAGGATTGCTGGCGACCGCTTCCGTCATTGCGGTTTCAATCACGCCCGGACAGACACAATTCACACGAATATTCTGTTTCGCCCATTTCAGAGCGCCGTGGCGGGTCAATCCGACGACACCATGTTTGGTCGCCACATAGGCGGGCTGCGAGGGATTGCCTGTAAGCCCGTTTATGGAGGAGGTGTTCACAATCGCGCCGCCGCCGCTTTGCAGCATGGCACCGGCTTCGGCACGCATGCAATGCATCACCCCGGTCAGGTTTATGCTGAGAGCACGATCCCAGACATCTTCGTCCCATTCGTTCGCCTGGATATTTGTAATCCCTGCGTTGTTGTGACCGTAATCCAGCCGACCATAAACTTTGATGGCCTGTGCGACCAGGGCATTCACGGCACCGGCGTCCGAGACGTCGCACTTCACAAAAATGGCGTTGCCGCCAGCTTGCTTGATCAGATCAACGGTTTCGTCACCACCCTGCACATTGACATCGCTAACAACTACGGAGGCCCCTGACTGACCGAAAGCAAAAGCCGTCGCCCGTCCAATTCCGCTTCCCGCGCCGGTAATGAGAGCAACTTTCCCGTCAAAATCGTAGTTCATGCCAATCCTTTCTTGAATTGCGTAATATTTAGCATAGGGTAAAACGCAAACATTGGTCAATATACGACTTTAAGGATATTTTTCGTATGAATGACATATTATTTCAACCTGTAAAGCTCGGCGCTCTTGAGCTATCCAATGCCATTGTGATGGCCCCCATGACACGCGACCGCGCAGGGCCCGGAGATGTCCCGACTGATGCGATGGTCGAATATTACCGCCAACGCGCTTCTGCTGGCCTTATAATTACCGAAGGTACACAGCCAACCCCTGCTGGCAAAGGATATTGGCGCACCCCCGGCATTTGGTCAGACGACCAGATTGCAGGGTGGCGCAAAGTCTCGGATGCTGTTCACGCCGAAGGCGGGAAGATTGTCATGCAGCTTATGCACTGCGGCAGAGTCTGCGTGACAGCCAATAAGCAAGACGCATCAGAGGTTATTGCCCCCTCCGCCATTGCCTGTGCCGACAAAGTTCCCGGACCGGATGGCGTTCCCGTCGCGACAGCAATGCCCCGCGCGCTGACAACTGATGAAGTCTCTGATGTCGTGGAGGAATATGCTCAGGCAGCGCGCAATGCATTGGAAGCCGGAATGGATGGCGTAGAGCTTCATTGTGCCAGTGGCTATCTGCCTAACCAATTTCTTAACCCCAACAGTAATCAACGCGCCGATAAATACGGTGGCCCCGTGGAAAACCGCATCCGCTTCCCGTTGGAAATATTGGAAGCAATGAGCGGCGCAATCGGCAGTGACCGGGTCGGCTTTCGTATATCGCCGTTTAACCCGTATAACGACATGCAGGATGATGATCCCAAGGCAACTTTCGGTCCGCTTCTGCAATCTGCCGCCAAGCTTGACCTCGCTTATGTGCATTTGGTCGATATCGCCGATATGCTCGGTTTCGTGAATGAGAATTATGCTGGCACGGTGATCACCAATGGCAATTTGAAGTCCGATAAAGCCGCCGAAATACTATCCCGCGGCCAAGCGCAGGCAGTTTCTTTTGGCCGTTATTTCATCAGCAATCCGGATTTGGTCGAGCGCTTCCGAGAAGAAGCAGAGCTCGCGCGCGTAGATCGGGAACACATCTATACTGGTGAATCCAAGGGTTACACCGACTATCCGCTGAGAGACGCGGCTAAAGACCAGGAATATTCAAGGAGCAGAAAATGAAAGAAGCAGCAATCGTCGCAACGGCCCGAACACCGGTAGGCAAGGCCTACCGCGGGGCGTTCAATATGACCGAAGCTCCGGCCATGTCGGGTCATGTTGCCAATGCCGTTATCGAACGCAGCGGTATCGACCCGAAGCGCATAGAAGATCTGTTCCTTGGTTGCGGCAATCAATGGCTGACACAAGGCTATAATCTTGGTCGTCTTACCGTCCACGCTGCGGGATTGAGTCCGGACATTCCCGGTTTTGTATTGGACCGCAAATGTTCGTCGGGGCTCAACGCCATCGCACTCGCAGCGCGTTCGATCATGGCGGGAGACCATGATGTTCTGCTCGCTGGCGGCGTGGAAAATATCTCGCTCACCATTCACAAGAACACGCCCCGCTATCAGAACGAGAGCGTCAAAGCCG
>CAXIBD010000010.1:0-60331 GCA_964022135.1 uncultured Sphingomonadales bacterium
CGTCTCATTCAGAGCAATTTCTTCCTCTGTCATATTCTTTTACCTTTGTGCGACCGTTTTATTTTTTTTTAATAATGCATATTATGCGATGCGGTATTTACACAATCTGTCGCAAGCTGCAACTGCCAAACCAACTAGTCATTGGTTAAACTGGATAAGGTTGCTTTATAAGTAACTGCGTCAAATTTCTCCATATTCGGACCTGTATAATAGGCTTTTCGCAAGCCAATCCGGTAGAAACCGAACTTTGTGTAGAGTTTTTCAGCGGGATTGTCGGCTCTCATCTCCAGGAAAACGGATGCGACATGATGGGCTTGTGCTGCCTGCAGCATATGGTCGAGCAACAGATATCCGATGCCCTGACCCTGGCATTCCGGAGCAACTGCAATCATCAGCAGCTCTTCCTCGTCGGCGGCCTGGCGGCTGATGACAAAACCGCAGACCGTGTCTTGCCGCGTTCCTATCAGCAATTTGGCGGTGGGCATGGACAGCATCGACCGACACTGATGATGGTTCCACCCCTCTCCATAAGTCTTGGGAAAAGCCCGATCCATGACTTCCATGACAGCGTTCAGGTCGCTCAGGTCACCGGGCCTTATTTCCACGGGGCCAAGGCCATGATCTTCCCATGGGCGCTGGCGACTCGCCATCCCTCAGGCGGGTTTCGCTGGCTGGGCGTCTGGTTTGCGCCCGTAGTTGGGTTTGGCAGCTAGCTTTTTCATGTCGCCAGCCACTAAAGAGATATGCGCGGCATTTGGCAATATTGAAAAATACCTTTCGATTCCTGTGGCGCCGGCAAGCTCGGCTGCGGCAGAACCCGCGATTACGTCGGCCATTACCTGACTTGCCGCCTGGTCCGGTGTCAGCGTGGCAAACGGTGCCATGGGTTCACCGGTGGCGGAAAAATTCTGCAGAAAATATTCGCCGTGACCCGCAAGCATGGCAACACAGACCGGCCCAGGGATATCCATCCGATCCATTGCCTGGGCCGCGACAAGCGAAAGACAGTTATAGCCCTGTATCTCCGCCCCCCAGGCCAGGGCCAGAGCCTTCGCGGCAGATATCCCTATACGCACGCCGGTGAAACTGCCCGGCCCGCAATTGACGAGAATCTTGTCGGCCTTGCCGCGGTCGGGAAGCTTGGCGATGGCCGGAACCAGTTTCTCGGCATGACCGCGACCAATTTCCGCATAGTCCGCGGCAATCAGCGCGCCATCCTCGAACAGCGCAACGGAGCAGGCGACGGTAGCGGTATCGATCGCGAGAAGGCGCTCGCCCATCAAACGGTCAGATCAGGTTGTTGAATTTGTCGAAATCGGGGCGAGGGCTGCGATCAAAGATGGTGGAAGGATCGCCATAGCCCAAGGTCGAGATGAAGTTCGATTTGACATGGGGCCGGTCGCCAAAAAACTCCTCGTCGACGGCGTCATTGTCAAAACCGGACATGGGACCGGTGTCGAGCCCCAACGCGCGGGCAGCCAGAATGAAATAGGCGCCCTGCAGCGAGCTGTTGCGCATCGCATGGACCTTGCGCGCCTCGGGATCGCCCTCGAACCAGCTTTTGGCGTCGGCGTGCGGAAAAAGTTCCGGCAGATACTCGTGGAAATTCTGATCCATCCCGATGATCACGGCCGCCGGTGCCTTGCGAATCTTGTCCCGGTTGCCTTCCGACGCCAGCTCTGCCAGCCGATCGCGCGATTCCTGGCTGTGACACCAGACAAGTCGGGCCGGCAGCATGTTGGCGCTGGTCGGTCCCATTTTCATCAGGTTCCAGATGGCGTAGAGCTGGTCCACGGAAACTGGCTTGTCATGATAGCCATTATAGGTGCGCGCTTCCAGAAACAGCTGATCCAGCGCCGCCTGACCGAGTGGAGAATTCATTGATTTGCCCTTGTTGTGAAAGCTTTAAGCCGCCCGGACTTCCGTAACTTCGGGAACATAATGTTTCAGAAGCGATTCGATGCCGTGTTTCAGCGTCGCAGTGGATGACGGGCATCCGGCGCAGGCGCCCTGCATCTTGAGGAATACCGTACCCTTGTTGAAGCCGCGATAGATGATATCGCCACCATCATTGGCGACCGCCGGTCGCACCCGGGTTTCGATCAGTTCCTTGATCTGGGCGACGATGTCGGCATCTTCCGGATCGTCATGCACTTCCTCTTCCGGCGGCACGACAATCGCGCCCGCGCTGCCCGGCTTGAAAAGCGGCAGCCCGGCGGAGAAATGATCGAGCAGGATGCTGAGCACCTGCGGTTTTTGATCACTCCAGTCGGCACCCGGTCCGCAAGTTACCGAGATGAAGTCCGATCCGAAGAATACGCCCGTCACATCTCCGAGCGTGAACAGCGCTTCTGCCAGCGGCGATACCTCGGCATCCTCCGGCGAAGCAAAGTCGCGAGTGCCGTCGGACATGACCGGTTGACCCAGAAGGAACTTCAGGGTCGATGGATTTGGTGTTTTTTCAGTTTCAATAAGCATATCTGGTATCTGGCGACTATCAGCTGTTCAATCAAGGGCTAAACACTGGCTCGGCTGCCATGAGCCAAGAATCTCCGGAATATTCACTGGCCAGTAAGATTGGGCCTGCTTATATCCGTTTCATGAAAACAACAGCTTCCCTTTTCGTTCCCCGCCTGTCCTTGCTCTTGCTGCTCTTCTGCATGCTCGCCATGCCCAATGTGGCCTTCGCGCAGCAGGATTCTCCCGACAACAATGTCCCGTGGCTGTACAAGAACAGTGATATCCCGATCGACAAAAGCTGGACTTTCGGCGAGCTGGACAACGGCATGCGCTATGCGGTCAAACGCAACGGCGTGCCGCCAGGGCAGGTGTCGATCCGGTTGCGTGTCGATGTCGGGTCACTGATGGAGACCGAGGAAGAACAGGGATTCGCCCATTTCATGGAGCATCTGACCTTTCGCGGCTCGACCCATATCCCCGACGGCGAGGCAAAACGGGTCTGGCAGCGGCTGGGCGCGACCTTCGGCAGCGACAGCAACGCTGAAACCACACCGACGCAAACCGTCTACAAGCTGGATCTGCCCAATGCCACCAAGGCCAGTCTCGACGAGAGTCTGAAAATCCTGTCGGGCATGGTCAGTTCCCCGGGATTGAGCGTTACCGCCGTCAATGCGGAGCGTCCGGTCGTACTGGCCGAACTGCGCGAGCGGGCCGGTCCGCAGACGGTCGTACAGAACGCCACGCGGGAACTGTTCTTCGCCGGTCAGCGCCTGGCCAATCGAGCGCCAATCGGGACACCGGAAACCCTGAGTGCCGCGACGCCCCGGATGCTGCAACTGTTCCATCAGCGCTGGTATCGTCCGGAGCAGACGGTGATTGTGATCGCAGGCGACGGCGATCCGGCCATGTTCGAGGAGCTGCTCAACAAGCATTTTTCACAGTGGCAGGGCAAGGGTGAACCCGGAACCATTCCGGACTTCGGCCAACCGCAGGAGATCGCCGATATCAGCCGGGTTGTCATCGAACCGACCTTGCCCCGGTTCATCTCGATGGTGGTCGCCCGGCCTTGGGAACAGGTTGATGACACGATCGTGTATAACCAGCAGATATTGATCGACCTGCTGGCGCTGCAGATGATCAATCGCCGACTGGAAGCGCGGGCGAGGGCAGGGGGCAGCTACCTGCAAGCAAGCGTCGGCCAGGATGACGTGAGCCGTTCGATCGACGGGACCTTCATCAATATCGTCCCGCTGGGCGATGACTGGGAGGCCGCCCTCCAGGACGTCCGGGCGGTCATCGCCGACGCGACAAGCAGAGCCCCTTCCGAAGCGGATATCGCGCGGGAGATTGCCGAGTTTGACGCTGCCCTCGCCATTGGCGTCGAAAGCTATCAGACCGAAGCGGCGCGGAAACAGGCCGACAATATTGTCAATGCTGTCGACATTCACGAAACCGTGGCAACGCCGCAAGTCGCGCTGGATGTATTTCGCGGAATGCGGGATCTTTACACGCCGCAGAGGCTGCTCGAGTCGACCCGGAAACTGTTTTCTGGCGTTTCCACCCGCGCTTTGCTCACCTCGCCCGATGCAATTGACAATGGAACGGTCCGTTTGGCCAAGGCGTTGCGAAGCAACGTCGAGGCGGCCAGTGACGTGCGCGTTGCTCAATCCGATATCGGGTTTGAATCGCTGAAAAAAATCGGCAGGAAAGGGGCCATCAAGTCGTCCCGGATCATCGAGCGCTTCGAAGTCGAACAGCTGGAACTGACCAATGGTGTCAGGGTGCTGCTGTTCCCGAACACGGCCGAGCGCAACAAGATCATGGTCAACGCCCGATTTGGTCATGGCTACAGCGGCCTGTCTTCCCGGCAGGAAACGCTCGCCTGGTCTGGTGCTCTGGCGCTGATGGCCAGCGGCGTGGGCGATCTCGGGCAGGAGGAAATCGACAAGATTACCACCGGTCGCAGGATCGGACTGGGATTCGATATCGACAATGACGCGTTCGAGATTACCGCCGATACCCGGCCGTCGGATCTTGAAGACCAGTTGCACCTGATCGCCGCGAAACTCGCATTCCCCCGCTGGGACCCGGCTCCGGTTATCCGCACCAAGGCGGCGGCCCTGATCGGCTATGACAGTTTTTCCGCTTCGCCGCAGGCGGTTCTGGAGCGGGATCTGGAATGGCTCGTGCGCGGCAAGGACCCCCGCTGGAAAACACCGGACAAGGAAGATTTCAGCGAGCTGACCGCCGAAAATTTCAGGCAGTTCTGGGAGCCGATACTAGCCAGCGGGCCCATCGAACTGATGCTGTTTGGTGATTTTGATCGGGACCAGGCCGTGGAATCGGTCCTCAAGACGTTTGGCGCCTTGAAAAGCCGCAAGCCGCAGGCGCTTCCAGCCGATGCCGCATCGCCGCAATTTCCGGAACCACAGGCAGGTCCCGAAATTCTGGTTCACAAGGGTGATACAGAACGGGCCGCTGCAATGGTCGCCTGGCCGACGGGCGGTGGACTGGACAATGTCAGGGAAAGCCGGAAGCTCGAGGTGCTGACGTCGATTTTCAACGACCGCCTGTTTGAAATTCTCCGCTCTCAGCAAGGTGCGAGCTACAGTCCTCAGGTCATCAACAGCTGGCCGGTCGATTTTGAATCGGGTGGCTATATCGGTGCGCAAAGCCAGCTGACCCCCGACAATATTGACCGTTTTTACAATGTCGTGGAAATGATTGCCAAGGATCTGCGGGAAAAACCGGTCAGCGCGGACGAGCTGCAGCGGGTGGTGGAACCCCTGCGCCAGCTGATTGCAAGAGCCAGCAGCGGCAACAGTTTCTGGATGAGCCAGCTGGAGGGCGCGAGCTTCAATCCGCAGAAGTTTGTCGCGCTGCAAAGCCTGCTGAGCGACTATACGGTGATCACGCCGGAGGAAGTCCAGGCGCTGGCGCTCAAATATCTCGATAACAGAAAGGAATGGAAGCTGGTTGTCCTGCCCGAATCCAGCCGCCTCGCCGCCAATGACAACGAGCCTGCTGCGAAGCCCTTGAAGGCCGCCAACAGCAATTAGCTCCTAACCCTTGATCGAGTCGACGAGCGCCAGTATCTGATCATTGCTTGGGCGTTTCTTATAGTCGCTGGATACCGATTTCGCGAGTATCTTGCCGGTCTTGTCGATCAGAAAAACCGAAGCATAGGGTACGCCGACGGCCCGACCTTCGGTATATTGCGGGTCGCGCAAGCCAAACGCATCAATCACGGCTGATGGCTGGTCGGAAAGCATTTCATATTGCAGCATCTGGTTTTTCGAGAAACGGTCCTGCTGTTCGGCGCTGTCGTAGCTGAGACCATAGAGATGGTAGCCGCGTTCCTTCAGGTCGCCGACAATCGCGTTGATCGATTTCAACTGGGTCTGGCAATAGGGACACCATTCGACGGAACGCGTAAAAACGATCAGGGCAGGGCCCTTTTCCAGAATATCGCCCAAGGTGGTTTCACCGGTACCGGTCAGCACGCTGGCGTCGAGGGGAGCCTGCGCGCCAACCGCCAGCCCTGCATCTATGCTTTCGGCTGCGGTAATCGGCGCGACAACCGTATTTGTCTTGCTTTCTGCCTGTTCGTTGGCTTCTGGGCCCTTGTCGGACGCGGGCTCGGAGCAGGCCGAGAGCGCCAACACCGCAACCGAAGAGAAGAATAATACCGTTCGTTTCATGACATGATCCACCCTGCTGTATCTGCAGGAGGTTCGGGACACGGAGGGGATTCGTTACAGTCCCGGGAAATTATCGCCGAAACCGGAGGGCCGTCCTGCAACCCCTGCCGTGCCTGCTCAACAAACGGCCTTTATCATCACAATACATATTTGGACAGGTCGGTATCCTTGGCCACGTCCGACAGCTGTTTTTCGACATAGGCCTTGTCGATGCTGATCTCCTCGCCGACCCGATCTTCTGCCGTAAAGCTGATCTCCTCGAGCAGCTTCTCCATGACGGTCTGAAGTCTGCGCGCGCCGATATTTTCGACGCTCTCGTTGACGTTCGCTGCAATTTCGGCAAGTTTCTCGATCGCATCCGCGGTGATACTGATCTTGACGTCTTCGGTTCCCAGAAGCGCGATATATTGTTCAGGCAAATTGGCTCTTGTTTCGGTCAATATACGGACGAAGTCCGCTTCGGTCAGTGCCCGCAGTTCCACCCGGATCGGCAGGCGTCCCTGCAATTCGGGCAGCATGTCGCTGGGTTTGGATATGGAGAAAGCGCCCGAGGCAATGAACAGGATATGGTCTGTCTTCATCGGGCCATATTTGGTGGCGACCGTCGTCCCTTCGATCAGCGGCAGAAGGTCGCGCTGGACGCCTTCCCGGCTGACCGATCCGCCGCGCATGTCGCTGACCGCGATCTTGTCGATTTCATCCAGAAAGACAATGCCGTTCGACTCGGCGTCCATTATTGCCGCCCGGGAGATATCATCGTCGTCGAGGCGCTTGTCCGATTCTTCCTCGACGAGTTTGTCCCATGCGTCGGCGACGCGCATTTTCCTGCGTTTCAGGCGGTTCTGGTTCAGGGCCTTGCCCATCATGTCGGAGAGATTGATCATGCCGACCTGACCGCCCATGCCCGGGATATCCATCGGCATATTGGGCGTATCTTCCACTTCGATCTCGATCTCGGTGTCGTTCATGTGATTGTCGACCACCCGCTGACGAAAGCTTTCGCGGGTCGCTTCGCTGGCATTTTCGCCACATAGCACATCGAGCAGCCGCTTCATTGCAGCCTCGGCCGCAGCCTCGTGTACGGCCTGCCGCCGACGTTCGCGCTCGAGCCGCACCGCCTCTTCCGCGAGATCCCTGGCGATCTGTTCGACATCGCGACCGACATAGCCGACCTCGGTAAATTTCGTCGCTTCGACCTTGATAAAGGGGGCGTCCGCGAGCTTTGCCAGACGGCGGGAAATCTCGGTCTTGCCGCAACCGGTGGGGCCGATCATCAGGATATTCTTGGGTGTCACTTCCTCGCGCAGTTCCGCGGGAAGCCGCTGGCGCCGCCAGCGATTGCGCAGAGCCACGGCGACTGCGCGTTTGGCGTCTTGCTGTCCGATAATATGTTCGTCCAGCGCCTTGACGATGGCTTTGGGGGTCAGGTTCGCCTGCATGCTCATTTTCTCTTCATTCAAATTTATGGGGCTGACTGGCGCTAGGTGTCGCTGTCGAGCGTTTCGATCGTGACCTGGTCATTGGTGTAGACACAGATTTCCGCCGCGATTTGCATCGCCTTTCGGGCCAATTTCTCGGCGTCTTTCTCATAATCCATCAGGGCGCGTGCGGCAGAGAGGGCAAAATTCCCTCCGGATCCGATTGCGGCAATTCCTTCATTGGGTTCGAGCACGTCGCCGTTGCCGGTGAGGATCAGGGTGATATCCTTGTCGGCCACGATCATCAGCGCTTCGAGATTGCGGAGATATTTGTCCGTGCGCCAGTCTTTCGCGAGCTCGACCGCCGCGCGCATCAGCTGTCCGCTATGCCGCTCCAGTTTCGCTTCGAGCCGCTCGAACAGCGTGAAGGCATCGGCGGTGGCACCGGCAAAGCCGCCGATCACGGAACCATCGTGCAATTGCCGGACCTTGCGGGCATTCTGCTTCATTACGGTTTGACCCATCGATACCTGGCCGTCGCCGACCACGACAACCTTGCCGTTTCTTCTCACCGATAGGATTGTTGTGCCGTGCCATTGCACCAGGCCATGTTGCTGATTTTCTGTCATGAAACCGGATATGGGTAATCGACTGCTGATGTGCAACCAAAGCCTGAAGCAACCGGCCCGATGATCCGAAATTCTGCGTCAAATGCGGCGTTTTGCCCGTCAGACGGGCAAAAAAAATGGCGACCAAATTGGCCGCCATCTTTAAATATATACCCGAACAGGTTCAGGGTGAGGTTGGCGTGTCTTCGCTGCCGTCGGCTGCGATGATGATGCCGCCAATAACTGCTGCTGCAGCGAGGATTGCGATAATGATACCGGATCCGCCCTCAACATTATTTTCGCCTTCAACGGTTGCGCTGGTCCGCGCAAGCGAAGAAACAGGCTGTGAAGCCTGCGCCAAGACGGGTGCGCTTACAAGCGATGCGGCTGCGGCTGCAGCCATTCCAATTTTACCGAAACGCATAATTAGCTCCTTCAGGGTTTTCGCATTTCATTCAATACGAATGAGTAAGTGGCATAATAGGATACTGAAATCAACCAATCTTATTGGGGGATGCTGGAATAAAAGGCTTCCGTTGCAAAGATCACACAGATTCCTCTTTCGCCTGCAAAAAATGAATTTCGTGCAGGACAATCAGCTGGTCGCAGTTTTGTTAACTTGCGCTTCGGGAAGTTCGGGCTTTTCAGGGCTGTTCCAATTCAAGACGTTAACCATCGGGCAACAATTTATGCTGGAAAATATGTATAACAAGCTGTTAACCAATCGGCATGGACAGAGAAAAATTCAGCCCGCTTGTTTTCCGTGACCACGGGATAGGACACCCTTTTCGCCAAAGCTTGCCGGCGACCATCGTGCAGATCGCAAGAGAAGAACATGAGTCGGATGGTGCCGCCACAACCAAGGCAGGTGGCATCGGCGATGATGCGAGTCTCTTTTTGCTGAGCTTTCTTGCCTTCTTCACTGCCTTTTATACGTTTATTTTCTGATCCGGCCTGAGCGGCTGTTCAGTCGCAGGCGCGATGCAATTGCTGGCCCAGCCAGGCTGCCACCAGACACATGGCCGCGACCAGCAACAGCTGCTCGGTGGTGGAAACGCCCAATATGCTGAGTCCCAGGGCAACCAGGGCTCCGACAACCATACAACCGGAATTGACGACATTGTTTGCCGCAATGGTTCGCGCCGTCTGGCTGATGTCGACGGTTGTGGTAAGGAAAGCGTATAGCGGAACCACAAACATCCCGCCGAAGATCGATACCCCGCCCAGCGTGCCGAGCAGTGCCCACGCGCCGTCATGGACGATGAAGGTGTCAAAGGTGTACAGCTGGCCATCGGGCAATCCCTGCCAGCTGCGGCAGATGAAGTAGAGGATCAGCACAAAGACGCCCATTATAATGACGCTTGCCGGAGCAAAACGGGCCGAGACTTCGCTCTTCAACAGGCGGTTGACGAGAATAGAACCGATTGCAATCCCCATCGAGAACACGCCGAGGAACAGGCTGGCTACCTCCGGTGTGGCAGTGAGCACATTCTCGACCAGCGGCGGAAACTGGATGATCATCACAGATCCTATGGTCCAGAAAAAGCTGATGGCAATAATCGCCAGATAGAGCCTGCGCACGTGCAATGTGGCCGAGATCAGCCGGATCGAGGAGCGGACAAAATTGAAGTCGATTTTCTCGACCTCTTTCTGTGCTGGCGCCGGCGGCATGAACTGGGCCGCGACCCGGCCGATCAGCGCCACCAGAAAGACGGTGACTATAGCAATCTCGACGCCGTTTCCATTGCGGTCGATGATGATGCCGCCCAAAATCGTTCCCGCAAGTATCGCGATATAGGTGCCCGCTTCCACAAGTCCGGTCCCGGCAAGGACTTCATCCTTCTGCAGATGCTGCGGAAGGACCGCATATTTGATCGGACCGAAAAAGGTGGATTGCAGGCCGAGCAGGAACAGGGCGGTCAGCATGATCGGAATATTGTGCAACCACAGCCCGAACCCGCCAATCACGGCAATGAATATCTCCAGCGTCTTGACCAGGCGGGTGATCCGTGCCTTGTCGTAATTGTCCGCCAGCTGCCCGGCGAGCGACGAAAACAGGAAAAACGGCAGGATGAACAGCCCGGACGCGAGGGCGTTAAAGGCGAAATCCTCGGATTCACTGTCGTAAATGCCGTATGTCACCAGGATGACCATCGAGAATTTGAAGAGATTGTCGTTAAATGCCCCGAGTAGCTGCGTCAGGAACAGGGGCAAAAACCGTTTCGTTCGCAGCAAATGCGCCGTATTTTGCATAAGGTGAAAATCTCTATTCGAGGAGAAGAATGCGCGTCCGGACGCATCCTTAACCCATTCCGCCTCGGCGTCAACTCGGCGTCAGAATCGCCAACCCGGTTCGCGGGCGATGAATTCGACCAATATCGGTTGAATCAATTTTCATTTGGGGCAAATCCGTTTATGCGAAGGCCGCGATGCTGAATTTGCCCAACATATTGACACTCTCGCGGATATTTGCGGTGCCGATTCTGGTTTTCCTGCTGTGGCCAAATTTTGACAGAACCGCTTTGCAACCATCGCCGATCGACTATCTGCTGGCCTTTGGACTTTATTGCCTGATGGCCATCACCGATTATTTCGACGGCTATCTGGCGCGGACCCAGGGGACCGTGTCCAAGCTGGGGATATTTCTCGACCCGATCGCCGACAAGATCATGGTTGCGGCCGTAGTCCTGATGCTGATCTTCACCAGGGACATCCAGGGCTGGCACACAATCGCCGCCATCGTCATCCTGCTCCGCGAAATCATGGTATCCGGCCTGCGCGAATTTCTTGCCGGGCTGCAGGTCAGCGTCCCTGTCTCGCAACTGGCCAAATGGAAAACCGGGTTCCAGATGATTTCTCTCGGCGCTCTGATATTGGCTGGCGGCCTGCCTCATTTCCCGGCGGTGCAAACGGTCGGCCTGTGGACTCTCTGGGCTGCCGCCATCTTGACCCTGATCACCGGATGGGATTATCTCCGTGTGGGTCTGAAGCATATGGACTGATGGCACGTTCGCTCAACATCATCTATTTTGCCTGGGTGCGGGAACGGCTTGGCCTCGATCAGGAGCAGGTTGCCCTTGATGACGGCGTCGAGACGATCGGCGATGTCCTGACGATGCTCTCCGATCGGGGGGCTGCCTATGCAGACTTGTTTTCCGATATCGGCAAGTTGCGCTTCGCCCTCGATCAGGATTATGGCGTTCCTGCAACACCGATCGGATCCGCTGGGGAACTGGCTATTTTCCCGCCAGTTACCGGCGGATGATCAAGATTGCGGTTGGACCGGAAGATTTCGATATCGGCGCCGAAACGCTGCGCGTCGCCGGGCAGGGCGGCGGCGCCATAGCCAGCTTCATTGGCCAGGTCCGCGACGACGGCAAGCTGGCATCGCTGGAGCTGGAACATTATCCGGCGATGACCCAAAAGGCGCTTCGGGAAATTGCCGAAACCGCGCTGTCCGAATGGCCCCTCCATGCGGTGACGATCATTCACCGGGTCGGGGCATTGGCGGTTGGCGAAAATATCGTGCTGGTCGTGACCGGGTCGGATCATCGCGAGGCAGCGATCGAATCCTGTTCCTTCATCATGGACAGGCTGAAGACCGTGGCCCCGTTCTGGAAGAAGGAAACCCGCACCGACGGTGCGACAAAATGGATCGAGGAGCGGGAATCAGATATCGCGGCGGCAGGAAAATGGAAGAAATAGAAGCATGTTCTATTCGTGGGCCTTCGACACCCAGTTCTGCGCGCCCTTCATGATCTCCGCGAGAAGCTGAAACTCGCTCCGCCGCGGGCTGTTCTTGCGCCAGACCAGGGCAATGTCACGGGTCGCCCGGTCCGATTTCAGCGGCCTGGCCACGATATCTGTATAGTTCAAAATGCCGCTGTCGATCGCCATTTTCGGCAACAGGGTCAGGCCCAGACCATTGTCGACCATCTGCACAAGAGTATGCAGCGACGTTCCCATCATCCGGGCAGAAGCCCGCAATTCCGGACGGTTGCAGGCCGCCAGCGCGTGGTCTTTCAGGCAATGGCCGTCTTCCAGGAGCAGCAGCTGGGTCTCGTCGATATGCGCCGGGTCCACCTGCAGCGGGGGATCGCGCGGATCATTTTTGGGGAAAGCCACCAGGATCTCGTCGCTGAACAGGACCTCGGACTCGACATCGCCGCAGGGAAAGGGCTGGGCCAGCAAAACGCAATCGGCATGACCATGATGGAGCGAATCGCAAGCGGCCTGGCTGGTTTCCTCTTTCAGATAGAGTTTCAGTTCCGGCCGTTCCTTGCGCAATTGCGGCAGCAGGCGCGGCAGCAGGAAGGGAGCGATGGTGGGGATGACGCTCATTCGGATATCGCCGGCCAGCGGCTTGCCGGCGGACCGCGCCATCTCGGACAGCTCTTCGGCTTCCCGCAGAATCCGATAGGCCTTTTCCACCATCTGGTTGCCCAGATCGGTGAAGCGGACGACCCGGCGGGTGCGTTCGACCAGGACGATGTCGAGCAGGGCCTCGAGCTCCTTGATGCCCGCGGACAAGGTCGACTGGGTCACGAAACAGGATTCCGCTGCCTTGCCGAAATGGCCATGTTCTCTGAGCGCCACCAGATATTGCAGCTGTTTGAGAGTCGGGAGATAGGTCGACATTATCGAAGCTTTCGATCAATATAAGGGCATTGATTTAATATAGTGATTATGGGCCGTTTGAAAAGTCTCATCCGAGTTCCGTTGCAAAAAAAGACTGGAAATAGGGTGCTGTCGTGCCTAGTTTGGTTGTTCGGCAACATCCGGAGGAAAATATGTTTCGGGACCTGGGCGCTTATCTGGATTCAATCAAGGCGCGCGATCCCGCTCCGCGATCCCGCTGGGAAGTGCTGCTCTATCCCGGTGTCCTGGCCCTTGGCCTGCACCGACTGGCGCATTGGCTGTTCCGGGGTGAGCTCTATTTCTTTGCCCGGCTGATCAACCATCTGGCGCGGTTTCTCACCGCTATCGACATCCATCCGGGCGCGAAGATCGGCAGGCACCTGTTTATCGACCACGGGTTTACCGTCATCGGCGAGACCGCTCTTATTGGCGACAACGTCACAATCTACCAATGTGTGACCCTCGGGGGCACCAATCCGACCAACGGAATAGGTGGCAAGCGCCATCCCACGATTGAAGATGATGTTATCCTGGGATCCGGCGCCCAGATACTCGGCCCGATCACGGTCGGCAAGAGAGCGCGCGTCGGCGCCAATGCGGTTGTCACCCAGGATGTGCCGGAAGGCGCGACTATGGTCGGCGTCCGTGCCCGTCCGACTTTGGTCGAGGCGAAAGACTATCAGAAGGAATTCATTCCCTACGGCACCCCCTGCAGCGAAATCTTCGACCCGTCGACGCAGAAGCTGGAAATATTGCAATGCGAGGTGGAGCAGCTGCAGAAGCGGCTCGCAGCCTTTGCCAAGGAGCGCAACGGCGATCGCGGCGAAAGCGAGACCAAGGGACGTGACAGCGCTTGAAGCGCTCACCCGAATCCAATGTCGCGGCCTTTCCGCAGCGCGGCACCCCGTCACAGGTGGGTTTTGAGCGCCGCGAACTGGACCGGATCCTCAACCTGTACGGACGGATGGTCGCAGCGGGCCACTGGAAGGACTATGCCATGGATATGCGCCGCGACGTGGCGATATTTGCCGCCTTTCGCCGCGCATCGGAACGACCCCAGATCCGGATCGAGAAGCGCCCCGCCGAACGGAACCGCCAGGGCATGTGGTCCCTGCACGGGGAGCAGGGGCAGATCCTGAAGCGCGGCCACGATCTGTCCGGGGTGCTTGCACCGGTCGAACGCAAGCTGCTCAAACTGGTCGCCGACTAGCCGGCCATATCCGGCTCGCCCGGATCATGGTGTCCGAAACCTAGGTTTCCGCCGCATCGGTGTCGAGCGCATAGCCCGCCGACCTTACCGTCCGGATGATGTCCGACCTGCCGTTCGCGTTGAGCGCCTTGCGCAGCCGCCGGATATGCACGTCGACGGTGCGCAGTTCGATATCGCTGTCCTGGCCCCATACGCTGTCGAGCAGACGCTCGCGCGAGAAAACCCAGTTGGGATGTTCCAGGAAATGGCGGAGCAGGCGAAACTCGGTCGGTCCCAGCGGTATCGTGTCGCCGGCGCGTTTGACCTTGTGGCCAACCGTGTCCATTTCCAGATCCCCGAATGTCAGCTTTTCGCCAGCCAGGGCAGGGCGCACCCGGCGCAGCACCGCTTTCACCCGCGCGATCAGTTCGCGCGGACTGAACGGCTTGGTGATATAGTCATCGGCGCCGGTTTCGAGACCGCGGATCTTGTCTTCTTCCTCACCGCGTGCGGTCAGCATGATGATCGGGATATTGGCGGTTTCCGAAGAGCGTCGCAAGCGGCGGCAGACTTCGATCCCGGACAGGCTTTCCAGCATCCAGTCGAGCAGGATCACATCCGGTCGGTGTTCCTGAACCAGCAACAGCGCTTCCTCGCCATCCGGCGTATGGATCACGTCATATTCCTCTTTCTTGAAGTTCCAGCTCAGCAATTCGGCAAGCGCGGCGTCATCTTCAACGAGCAATAATTTGGCATTTGGCATCAATCGATCTCATCTTCCAGGGCTTGATCGAGCGGTGCCGTCGGGCTTTCGCCCCGGGTGCGCTCGGGCATCGGTTCGCCGGTTGCAGCGAAATAGACCATCTCGGCAACATTGGTCGCATGATCTCCGATCCGTTCGAGATTCTTGGCTATGAACAGCAGATGTGCCGCTTCGCCGATATCCTTGGGATTCTCGATCATATGGGTGATCACGGCGCGAAAGATGCTGTTGTAGAAATCATCGACGATCTGGTCCCGCCGGTTCACCTCCATGGCCAGTTCAGCATCGCGCCGGGCAAAGGCATCCAGGGAATCGCGAACCAGTTCGCTGGCAATTTTCGACATCGACGGCAGCAGCGAGATCGGACGCAACCGGTGCGTCTGGGTCACGAGCGGCACCCGCTTGGCGATGTTCTTGGCATAATCGCCGATCCGCTCGACAACGCCGGAAATCTTGAACGTGGCGATCAGTTCGCGCAAGTCGTCGGCCATCGGCGCCCGCAGCGCGATCGTCTGGAAGGTCAGTTCGTCGATCCGCTTTTCGAGATCGTCGATCAGCTTGTCTTCGCGGACGACTTCGGCTGCCAGTTCGAGATCGCTCTTTTCCAGCGCCCGCATCGCCTTGGCGATCGCCTGCTCGCTGCGCCCGCCGATTTCGGCGACCATCCCTCGCAATTCGTTGATATCGGAATCGAAGGCTTTGACGGTATGTTCTGTGCCACTATTCACTGTCATTATTCCTAATCATCAATGGGTCAGCCGTAGCGACCGGTGATATAATCCCTCGTTTTTTCTTCGCGCGGATTGGTGAAAATATCGGTCGTCTCGCCATATTCCACCAGAGTGCCGAGATGAAAAAAGGCTGTTTTTTGGGAAACGCGTGCGGCTTGCTGCATATTATGGGTGACGATGACTATAGCATATTTGCCGCGCAGTTCGTGAATTAGTTCCTCGATCTTGGCGGTCGCGATCGGATCGAGCGCCGAGCAGGGTTCGTCCATCAGGATCACCTCGGGGTCGACGGCGATCGCGCGGGCAATGCACAGGCGCTGTTGCTGGCCACCCGACAGGGCGGTGCCGCTGTCCTGCAGCCGGTCTTTCACTTCGCCCCAGAGGCCGGCGCGCTGCAGCGAGGATTCGACGATCTCGTCCAGATCTTCCTTGCCAGTCGCCAGCCCGTGTATGCGCGGACCATAAGCGATATTGTCATAGATAGACTTGGGGAACGGGTTGGGTTTCTGGAACACCATGCCGACCCGGGCGCGCAACTGCACGACATCCATTTGCGAGGCATAGATGTCCTCTCCCTCCAGCATGATTTCGCCGGTGACGCGGGCAATCGGAATGGTGTCGTTCATCCGGTTCATGCAACGCAGGAAGGTCGACTTGCCACAACCGGACGGGCCGATGAAAGCGGTGACGCTGTCCATGTTCACGTCGATCGACACGTCGTTGATCGCCTGCTTGTCGCCATAGAATACATCGACATGGCGCGCCGTCATCTTCGGCGTTCCGCCTTCAGTGGTCATGCCTGTCTTGGCCGAATCTGTCATATTTACGCTTTCGCTCGGTTCGAGTATTTTGGGATTATCATGCATCGGCCCCCCTACCAGCGCGTTTCAAAGCGATTGCGAAGATAAATGGCCAGGGCATTCATGACCAGAAGGAACAACAAGAGCACGATGATCGCCGCAGAGGTCTTCTCGACAAAGCCGCGATCGACCTCGTCGGACCACAGGAAGATCTGCACCGGCAACACGGTGGCCGGGTCCGTGATCCCGCTCGGCGGCGTCGCGATAAAGGCCCGCATCCCGATCATCAGCAGGGGAGCAGTCTCGCCCAGCGCCCGCGCCATGCCGATAATCGTTCCGGTCAATATGCCGGGCAGGGCCAGCGGCAATACATGATGGAACACGACCTGCAGCGGGCTCGCGCCGATGCCCAGCGCGGCTTCGCGGATCGACGGCGGTACCGATTTGACCGCGTTGCGACCCGAGATGACGATCACCGGCATGGTCATCAGGGCGAGAGTCAGGCCGCCGACCAGCGCGCCAGAACGGGGCATGCCGAAAAAGTTCAGGAACACCGCCAGGCCAAGCAGACCGAAGATGATTGACGGGACCGCGGCGAGATTGTTGATCGACACCTCGATCAGGTCGGTCAGCCGGTTTTTCGGGGCATATTCCTCGAGGTAGAGCGCTGCCAGCACGCCCACGGGAAAGGCCAGCATCAGGGTCACGATCATGGTGATCAGCGAGCCCTTGAACGCGCCCCAGATACCGACCTGCATCGGGTCCGTGGCATCCGAATTGCTCAGGAAATTCCAGTTGAAGCCGATCGAGAGCTGGCCGTCCAGCTGTCGGACCTGCTGTTCGGCCTCGGGAGTGCCTTCGTCCTTGTAGGCGACGTCAATTTCCGAAGCGACGGGCAGATATACCGTGGCTTTGCGCTCGACAATGTCCGGATCGTCGAGGATCGCGGCGCTGACCGTGGTCCATCCTCCGCTCGAGAACAGTTCGGCACCCTCGCGACCATATTGGATTTCTATGCTGCTATCGACAATGTCGCGCAGGCCCATGGACTGCAGATTGGCCTCGGCATTCGGGCCTTCGAACTGGCTCGCGGAGGCGCCGCCGGTGACGGCGGGAAAGTCTATCTGGACGGGCAGTTCGGTCTGGGTGAACCCGCGGAATCCGTTTCCGACCATGACGATCAGCAGAAAGGCGAGAAATCCGGCGGACAGCGCGATAGCGACCATCCCCATTGCCTTGAACCGGCGCTCGGCCGCATAGCGTCGGGCGATCCGCTTTTGCATGTCCTGGCCCTGCCAGTCGGTGGGGCGGCGCGTGGTTTCGGTGAGACTATTCATATGCTTCCCGATATTTTTTGACGACGCGCAAGGCGATCAGATTGAGCAGCAGGGTGACGATGAACAGGACCAGGCCGAGCGCAAAGGCCGCCAGTGTCTTGGGACTGTCAAACTCCTGGTCCCCGGTCAGCAGCTGCACGATCTGGGCGGTCACCGTGGTGACGCTGGCAAAGGGATTGGCTGTCATGTTTGCCGCAAGGCCAGCGGCCATGACGACGATCATCGTTTCGCCGATCGCCCGGCTTACCGCCAGCAGCACGCCGCCAACGACGCCAGGCAAGGCGGCAGGGATCAACACCTTCTTGATGGTTTCGCTGTGCGTGGCGCCCATCGCCAGCGATCCGTCGCGCATGGCGCTCGGGACGGCGGCGATACTGTCATCGGCCATCGACGAGACGAACGGAATGATCATGATGCCCATGACCACGCCGGCCGCCAGCGCGGATTCCGATGATGCATTGGAAATGCCGATCGAAACCGCAAAGTCGCGCAGCGCGGGAGCCACGGTCAAGGCCGCAAAATAGCCATAGACAACGGTCGGCACGCCGGCGAGAACCTCGAGGATCGGTTTCATCCAGGACCGGAATTTCGCCGGGGCATATTGGGTAAGATAGATCGCGCTCATCAGTCCGAGCGGGATCGCCACGATCATCGCGATGATCGCACCGATGAAGATCGTGCCCCAGAACAGGGGAATCGCGCCGAATCCGGTTTCGCCCCGGGGGCCCGCCACCGCCTTGGGATTCCATTCGGTGCCGAACAGGAAATCGATCGGTGATACCATCGAGAAGAACCGGGCCGTTTCAAAGACCAGCGAGAGGAAAATGCCGACGGTCGTGACGATCGCGATCAGCGAGGCGAGCAGCAGCAGCAGCATCGTAACCCGCTCGATCTTGGTTCGCGCCCGCAGGTCGGGCTTGATTTTCAGCCAGGCATAGGCGCCGCACGCAAAGACCAGGAGCAGCGCCGCTATCGCGCCGATCATCTGATAATGGGCAATTGCATCCCGATAGGGCTCGACCATCGACTGCGACAGCGGATTGAACGCATTGACCTGATTGCCATAGGCAATAGCGCGCGCTTCCGACAGGATCGCGGCCCGGGCAAAACCGTCCTGCGGCAATTGCGCTGCGGCCGGGCTGGTCAGAGCGGCGTCGGTGATCAGCGCCGGACTGACAAAGCTCCAGACGGCCATGAACAGCGCCGCGGGCAAGATCGCCCACAAGGCGACATACCAGCCGTGATAGCTGGGCAGGGAATGCAGCACCGAGCGAGAATTGGTGCCACGGGTTTGCAGGCCGGCCGCCTTCAGGCGGCCGAAAAACCAGGCCACCAGGCCCAGGCCCAGGACGAGAAAAAGGAGCGTCGCGCTTGTCACTATATCTGGTTCCGCCCTTGTTTCAGAATCATCTGCAAAAATTGCGCCGGCAACGGCGCGGTCATTTCAGGTCGCTAATCGCCAGAGGTGTCATATTCTCCACCACCTCAGCCATTTTTGCTCGTACATCATCGGGTGCCGCAATCAGTCCAGCCTTTACGAGATATCCGTCGCGGGACCCGGCCTTCAGGAATTCCTGCACAAAGTCCTTCAGCCCCGGGATCACCCCGATATGCTGCTTCTTCACATAAATATAGAGAGGACGGGCACCGGGATATTCCCCGGACGCGATGGCCTCATAGGTCGGGTTCACGCCTGACACCGGAATGCCGCGCACGCTGTCGAGATTTTCTTCCAGAAAGCTGTAGCCGAAAATGCCGACACTGTTCGGATTGGCCTTCAGCTTCTGGACGATCAGATTATCGTTTTCGCCCGCGTCGATATAGGCACCGTCTGCCCTGATCTCGTGGCAGATCGCTTCGAATTCCGCCTTGTTGTTATCCTTCAGCGCCTTGGTCGCAGGATCGGTCACGCATCCAACCTCCATGATCAGTTCGGTGAGCGCATCGCGGGTGCCGGATGTCGAAGGTGGTCCGTAGACGCTGATCGGAAATTTCGGCAGTGACGGATCAATATCTGACCAGTCTTTGGCGGTGTTCTCCTTGCCGAACGGACGCTCGGCAATGGCCTTGTATATCTGCACCGGGGTTAGCGAAAAGGCGGTGCCATCATTCGCCTGGGCGATGGCAATTCCGTCGATGCCAATTTGCACTTCCACCACTTCGGTAACGCCATTGCTCTCGCACAATTCCAGCTCGGATGCCTTGATCCGGCGCGACGCATTTTCAATGTCGGGCGTGTCCGCTCCGACGCCAGCGCAGAAAAGACTCATGCCGCCGCCGGTTCCGGTCGATTCCAATATCGGGGAGGAGTGGGCTCCGTTCATGCTGAATTGCTCGGCTACCGCCTTCGCAAATGGGAAAACGGTGGAGGAGCCGACGATCCGGATTTCGCCGCGCGTTCCTCCCTGGCCACCGGAAGCCTGGTCCTGACACGCAGAAATGGCAAGGCAGGCGGTCGCAAGGAAAGCGATTTTTCTTAACATGGAAGAGTCCCCAATTGATCCGTGGCAAGTCCGGCACAGAATCTGCCACGGACCGCATTCACAGGCTTGTAGGGCCGGCTTCTAGGGAGGGGCAATGTCCTGATCATTACAGATATGTTACAGTTATGTGACATGGGGCGAGGGCGCGCCGCAGCCAGCATGAATTTCCTGGGAAATCGGATTAGGTGGCTGCACTTCCGGCCTCCCCTAGACTCAGCGAATTGCTCGCTATCGGCAGGATGATCGATACCGTTGTGCCGCCGCCTACCGTGCTGGTGATCTCCATGCGCCCGCCGTGCCGTTCGGTGATATGCTTGACAATCGCAAGGCCAAGGCCAGTGCCGCCGATGGATTTGCTGCGCCCCTTGTCGACGCGATAAAAACGTTCCGTCAGCCTCGGAATATGCTCCGCCGCGATGCCGTCGCCCTGATCGCTGATTGCAAGGCAAAGCATGGTCCCGGCTTTATTCGGCGCAAGGCTTATCGTGACTGGAGTGCCTTTTTTTCCATATTTGAAGGCGTTGCTGAGGAGATTGTTCACGACCTGCGACAATTGCGCCCGGTCACCGTAGATCAGGGGGATATTGGCCGGAAGCTTGACCAATATCTCGTTTTCCTTCTTGCCACGGCTATTGATGTAGAAATCGCGCGCTTCCCCGACCAGCTCGCTGAGATCAATCTTTTCCGAGGGAAGCTCGAATTTCTCCGCCTCGATTCGGGATAGCGACATCAGATCCTCGACCAGACGCTGCATGCGGTCGGCCTCGTCATACATTATTTTCAGGAACCGGGCGCGGGTCGCGTCATCCTTGCCGGCCTTTGGATCTTCCAGGGTCTCGAGGAAACCCTTGATCGCGGCGAGCGGCGTGCGCAGCTCATGGCTGGCGTTGGCAACGAAATCCGTGCGCATCCTCTCCGCCGCATAGCGGCTGCTCTGATCCGAAAGCTGGACCAGTTTCAGGCCGTCCTGCAGGGTGTTGATCCGCAGTTCCCATCGCTGGTCGGTGCTGCCGACCCCGACCAGCAGGATCGGCTCTCCGCTATGCTGGGCATCAGGGTTGGCGAGCCGGTCTGCGGCTGCCGGATGGCGAATGGCTATGCGCACGTCCTCGCCGACAATATGATTGCCCAGCACCTTGGCCGCTGCCGGATTGGCGGCTGCGACCTTGGCGTTGCGCACCAGCAATATCGGATCGGTAATCGGGTTGATGATATCCTGATAGGCTTCCGATCGGCCCTGATACAATATGCGCTTGCGCTGCCGTTCGAGTGTCGCCGGGTCCGGCAACGGCGGCGCAGGCCGGTCCTGGAGAACCGTGAACAGGGCGATCGCGCCGCTCGCGACGACGATGATGAACTGCTGTCCCGAATGCGGCAGCTGGCTCGCCAGGATCGCTCCGCCCAGAACAAAGACCATGGCAACAAGCAACCGAAAAGGGGAAACCGATGTCATCTGGCCGATTCTGCTAATGTCATGGCACCCATCTAGGCTTGGCGGAGCAAGATCGGCAATCGGAATATTCCGCACCCCCAGATCTGGCGTTGCTGAGATAGAGGCGTTGTTAACGAATTTCCTGTCTATGTCCCGATTGTAGACGTGGGTTCCGGCGGCAGACTGTTTGCTCGCTTTTGACCGCGATCTCTGCTTATGTGCCGATAGGCGAAGCCACGAAAACCATGGACAGAAAACGATGACCGATCAAATTCCATCTGACCCGTCAGCCAGTGCTGAGCAGAATCACGGAATTGTGACCCGCCGTCGTGCCCTGATGATGGGGGCGATTACGGCTTCTGCCGTGATCAGCATCAAGCCTGCCCTGGCGCAGACCGCCGGTTCCGTGCTCAACTGCGAAATCCCCGTCCCGGACAATGGTGCCATGGGCGGCCATATCGCTGCCGACGGCACGGTGGTTTCGGCCGATACGCCGGGGGCATTCCCGCCAGCAGGCCGCAATTTTACCGGCGAAGAGGTGCGGCAGGCGATGAACGGGCGAACACTTCCCGGCACATCCTATGACCAGTCGGAGGCCTATGTGAATTATATCCGGCGCCTGCAGGCCGGTCAGTCCGGCTTCACCTGCTATGCCTCGCTGCAGATGCCGCGCTGATATTCCCACCCCATTTTAACATTTGCCTGCTATCAAAACGGCATGTCCGAGCAGAATCGCAGGTAAGCCATCATGACCCAGAAATATCGGGCTGCGTCGAAGGATGAACTCGTCTGGCACGCGCTGGACAGCATGACCCTGCTGTTTCATCGCCCCTCCGGAATCACGCATATGCTGGCCGACCCTGCGCCGGCGATACTGGAAGTCATGGGCGATTCCTCATTCTCCGCACCGGAAATTGCGGCGCGTCTGGTTGCCGCATTTGACATTGCGTCCGACGACAATATCGAAAATATCATCCACGCCCGCCTGGCAGAACTTTTCGATCTGGGACTGGTCGCAAGGGTTCCCGGCTGATGCGGGCCATGCACCAGATTCGGCTCGCGATCGGGCCTGCCGCGTTCCGGATCGCTTCGGCCTGGCGGGAGCCGCTGGACCAGCTGGCGGCTCTGTACGCGGATTATCCGGCTCACGCGGACGAGACCGTCGATTTCACGGTCCGCCTCGAAGCGGAGAAGCCCTGGCGGCGCCACATCCGCCCCTCGGTCCATATCGGCGGCGACTTCTGGTTGCCGGATGCCGCACCGTTGCCGCTGGCGCAGGGGCTGCTGGCAGCTGAAATGGGCATGAACCTGCAAATGGCGCTGGGCTGGCGGCGGCATTTGCTGCTCCACGCAAGCAGCGTCGAGAAGGATGGCAGGGCCCTGGTCATGACCGGGCTTTCAGGGTCGGGAAAATCGACTTTGTCCGCGATGCTGGCGGAACAGGGCTGGCGTTTCATGGGTGACGAATTTGCCCTTCTCGACCTGGATTCGGGCGATATAGTGCCGTTCCCGCGCCTGATCAGCCTGAAAAATCAGGCGATCAGGGCCATGCAGGACGTTGCACCGGCGAACCGCTTCGGTCCGGAAATGAAGAATACGCCGAAAGGCGATATCCGCCATCTGGTGCCCCCGAAGGCGGCGATAGACCGGATGGGCGAACCGGCCAGGCCGGCGCTGCTGCTTTTTCCCCGCTTCGGCCACGAGCCCCAACTGCGCGACATGGGTCAGTCGGAAATATTCGTTCGGTTGACCCAGGCATCGACCAATTATGTCGCGCTGGGAGAAGCCGGCTTTGGCGCGCTCACGCGCTTTGTCGATCGGGTCCCGGCCAGGGCGATGGACTATCAGTCGATCGAACAGGCGGAAGAACTGATCGAAAGCCTGTGGAGCGAGCGGCCATGAACCGCGATGCGCAGATCCTCGTCCGCGCGCTGCGGGAACCGGCCAGCGTCGGGACGCTTGATGGCAGCCAGTGGCCGGAACTGATCAGCATCGCGCGCGCCGAATCCCTGATCGGTTCGCTGGCGCACCGGCTCGTAGATGTGCCGGTCCCGGATCGAGTGCGCACGGTGCTGCAGGACGCTATAGAGGCGCACGAACTGGCGCGCCGGCAGGCTCTGTGGGAAGCCGACTGCGCGCGCCGGGCGCTGGCTGGCTATCCGGGCAAGGTCGTGCTGATGAAGGGCACCGCCTATGTCGCGGCAAATCTCGCCGCCGGCGCAGGGCGCAGCATCGGCGATCTCGATATCATGGTGGCGCGCGAGGATCTGCCGGTGGTTGAGGCCGCCCTGCTCGACGCCGGCTGGGAATGGGTCAAGCCGGACCCCTATGATGACCGATATTATCGCGACCATATGCACGAGCTGCCGCCGCTGATCCACCGCGAGCGCGACCGGATGATCGACGTCCATCACACCATCCTGCCGCTGACCGCGCGTCCGACCCCGGATGCCCGGGCCATATTGGATAATGCAGCCGAGCTGGACAATGGCCTTTATGTGATGGCTCCGACCGACATGGTGCTGCACTCGATTGCGCATATGTTCGCCGATGGTGATCTCGCCGGTGGCCTGCGCAACCTGTGGGACATCAATCTGCTGCTCCGGCACTTTTCCGAAGCGGACGAGGAATTCTGGATGGAATTGAACACGCGCACCAGGACCCACGGTCTGGTCCGTGAGACGCAGCGGGCCCTGCGCCTGGCCGCGCGCCTGTATGACACGCCGGTCTACCCCCCTTCTGCCGGCCAGACCGAATTTACCGACTATATCTATGTCCGCCGCCTGCTCGCGCGCGACGGCTATGGCCGGGAAGCCCGCAAGCTGATCCGCTTCGCCTTTTACGTCCGCTCCCACTGGCTGCGCATGCCGCCGCTGATGCTGGCCCGGCATTTGTGGACCAAATGGCGCAAGGGCGGAATGCCGGCCTGATGGCCCGGCCCAGATCGACAGAATCGGGCTGGCTTAAGCCCCGGTTGCATGGCATTAGTCGCTGCCAAGGGCCGAAACAGGGCCGCCAATGACCAATTGTTCCGGAGTGATTTCATGACCGACCGCCCGCTAGCCGCAATCATCCTGGCCGCCGGACAGGGCACCCGGATGAAATCGGAAACGCACAAGGTGCTGCACCCGATTGCCGGCAAACCGATGCTCCACCATCTGCTGGATACCGTCGATTCGATCGGCGTCGAGCGCACCGTCATCGTCGTTGGCGCGCGTCGCGAGCAGATCGAGGCCAGCGTCGCTGGCCGCAATGTTGCGATTGCGGTGCAGGCGGACCAGCTCGGCACAGGCCATGCTGTGGCGCAGGCGCACGATGCGCTAAAGGGTTTCGCGGGCGACGTCCTGATCCTCTACGGCGATGTGCCGATGGTCAGCGCCGATACCATGCGCGAGATGATCTTCCGGCTCAACAACGGCTCCGACCCCCGCGCAGTGGTGCTCGGCTTCCGGCCCGACGACGCGGGCGCCTATGGCAGGATCATCGCCGATGACCAGGGCGAAATCGAGAAGATGGTCGAATATAAGGATGCCAGCGATGCGGAACGCAGGATAAACCTGTGCAACAGCGGCCTGATGGCAGCGCGATCGACCGACCTGTTCATCCTGCTCGACCAGATCAGCAACGACAATGCCGCGGGGGAATATTATCTTCCGGATATCGTGATGCTGCCAGGGCAGAAGAGCGCGGTGATCGAGGTGGATGATCCCGCCGAGGTCGCCGGCGTCAACAGCCGGGCCGAACTTGCCGCCGTCGAGGGCGAATGGCAGGCCCGGCGGCGCGAACAGGCGATGGCCGACGGCGTCAGCCTGATCGCCCCCGATACCGTCTGGTTTTCCCACGACACCGAGATTGCTGCCGATGTGGTCATTGAGCCCAATGTCATATTCGGGCCCGGTGTTTCGATCGGATCGGGCACCACTATTTACGGCCACAGCCATATCGAGGGCGCGACCATCGGCGCCAAAGCCAAGGTTGGTCCGTTCGCCCGCCTGCGCCCAGGGTCCGTGATGGAAGAGGGTTCCAAGATCGGCAATTTCGTCGAGATGAAGAAGACAGTTCTCGGCAAGGGCGCCAAGGCCAACCATCTGACCTATCTCGGCGACGCCGAAGTGGGCGAGGGCGCGAATATCGGCGCCGGCACGATCACCTGCAATTATGACGGTTTCTTCAAATATAAGACGGTAATCGGCAAGGGCGCCTTTATCGGCTCGAACAGCGCGCTGGTCGCGCCGGTGACCATTGGCGATGGCGCGATTGTCGGGGCAGGGGCGACGCTGACCAGGGATGTCGCGGCCGACGATCTGGCGCTGGTCAGGGCCGACCAGACGGCAAAAACCGGCTGGGCGAAGAAATTCCGCGACGCGATGCTGAAGAAGAAGGCAGCGGAGAAAAAAGCATGAAGACGGCCGCGTTGCTGGTTCCGCTGGCAATGGCGGGGATGCTCCTGTCGGGATGCGACCAGAAGGCCGCTCCCGCAGACGGGGAGCCGGCAGCGGAGACTGTCGCTTCCGCTGATCCGCTGGCGGCAGGGACATTATCCGGTCAGGAACGTCAGGCGAGCAAGGCCGTCCCTTCGTCAGGCACCGGCCTCTGTGCTCCGCACGAGGATGTCCTGTTCTCCTGTCAGCTGGAAAACAGGAAAATGGCCTCCGTGTGTGGCGCGAATAACAAGACCGGGTCGGTCGTCGCGCAATATCGCTATGGCAAAAGCGGGCAGGTACCGGAACTGACCTGGCCGGACGCGGACAGTGGCGAGCGTCTGAAATTCGCCTCCGTGCCCTATTCCGGCGGCGGGGAAGCCCAACTGCACTTCCGGCGCGGCGATACCCAATATATAATATACAGCAGAGTGATCCGGACCAATTTCACGGCGGGCGAGCCCAATGACCCGGAACTGGCGGACGGTATCCTTGTCCGCAAGGGCGACAGGATCGTGGCGCGGCATGCCTGCGCCGATCCGGACGTCCGGCCGATCGACTATGAGAAGGCCGGTCTTTATGCCGAGAAATCGGATGGCGGAATCGTCGAGCTGGATTATTGAACGCGGTTCCGGATTGACATGATATCATGATATGATATCAATATATCATATGACCCGAATCCTTGCTGATCTGCCCGATGAGGACATCGACAAGCTGGACGCGCTCGGCGCTCGCCAGAAACGTTCGCGCGCCTCCCTGCTGCGCGAGGCCATCCGCCTTTTCCTGGCCCAGAAGACCGATGACCGGAGCTGGATCGATCGTGGCTACGGCCTCTGGGCGGATCGTGAAGACATAACCGGTGGCGTTGAATATCAACGGGCAATGCGTGAAGATCGCACGCCCCGCGACGATATCTGATCGATGTCGGACCCGTTTTTCGACACCAATATCCTGATCGACTGGCTGACGCGGAAGCCGCTGGCGCGGGCGGAAATCTCGCGCTACCGCCGCCACCGGATCAGCAGGATTGTCTGGACCGAAATACTCGCCGGAGAGGGTCTGGAGAAACGGAATCTGATCCAGGAGGCCATATCGCCCTTTGAAGTGGTCGAAATCGATCAGCGCATTGCAACCGCTGCTGCGGATATTCGCCACCGGACAGGGATGAAGTTGCTGGATGCCTATATCCTCGCTACCGCGCAGGTAAACGGGGCGATCCTGATAACGCGCAATACCCAAGACTTCCCTGCCAATATGCCGGGAATTCGCGTACCTTATACACTTTGAAACGAAAGACACGGCAACCATGTGCGGAATAATTGGAATTGTTGGCAAGGAACCCGTCTCGGATCGTCTGGTCGACGGGCTGAAACGGATGGAATATCGCGGCTATGATAGCGCCGGGGTATGCACGGTCGACGATGGCCAGCTGATCCGTCGCCGCGCCGAAGGCAAGCTGGCCAACCTGGTCGCCGTACTGAAAGCAGACGATGCGCCGGGCAATGTCGGCATCGCCCACACCCGCTGGGCCACGCATGGCGCGCCGACAACCAACAATGCCCATCCGCACGCGACCGCCGAACTGGCGCTGGTCCACAATGGCATTATCGAGAATTTCAAAAGCCTGCGCGAACAGTTGAGCGCCCGCGGACGGACGTTCGAAAGCGAGACCGATACCGAGGTCGTCGCGCATCTGGTCAGCGAAGAAATCGAAGCCGGAAAATCGCCACAGGACGCCGTGAAAGCGGTTCTTCCACAGCTGCGCGGCGCCTTCGCTCTGGCCATTGCCTTTCGCTCGCACCCCGACCTTCTGATCGGTGCCCGGCTCGGTTCGCCGCTGGTGGTAGGCTATGGCGAAGGCGAGACCTATCTCGGTTCCGACGCTCTGGCTCTGGCGCCGTTGACCCAGAAAATTGCCTATCTCGAAGAGGGCGACTGGGTGGTCGTTACCCGCGAGGGCGCCGCCATCCATGACAAGGACAACAATCCGGTGGAACGCGAGATCAGCACCTCCGGCGTGTCGGCCGCGACGATCGAAAAGGGCAATTATCGCCACTTCATGCAGAAGGAAATCTTCGAGCAACCGATCGTCGTCGCACAGACCCTCCGAAGCTATATCCGCCCGCTGGAACAGCAGGTCGCGCTGCCGCAGATGGATTTTGACCTGCGCGACATCAAGCGCATCACCATCGTCGCTTGCGGCACCAGCTATTATGCCGGGATGGTCGCGAAATATTGGTTCGAGACCTTTGCCCGGATGCCGGTAGACCTCGATTTCGCATCGGAATTTCGTTATCGAGACCCGGTGCTCGAGCCCGGCGGCTTGGCCCTGTTCATCTCCCAGTCCGGAGAAACGGCCGATACGCTGGCCGCCTTGCGCCACTCCAAGGAAAACGGCCAGAAAATTGCCGTCGTCGTCAATGTCCCGACCAGCAGCATGGCGCGAGAGGCCGATCTGCTGCTGCCGACCCATGCCGGCCCGGAAATCGGCGTCGCCTCGACCAAGGCTTTCTCCTGCCAGCTCGCCGTGCTGGCCGCGCTCGCTGCGCATCTCGCGGTCGTCAAGGGCAAGATGACCCGCGACGAGGAACGCGACGTGGTCAAGCATCTGACCGAAGCGCCAGCCGCTCTCAACGCCGCGCTCGCCCATGACCAGGAAATTGCGGATATGGCGCATCTCATCGCGCCTGCGCGCGACGTCCTCTATCTCGGCCGCGGGCCCGATTTTCCGCTGGCGCTGGAAGGGGCGCTCAAGCTGAAGGAAATCAGCTATATCCACGCCGAAGGCTATGCCTCGGGCGAGATGAAGCACGGGCCGATCGCGCTGATCGATGAAGCCGTGCCCGTGATCGTGCTCGCCCCGTCCGGCCTGCTGTTCGAGAAAACCGTCTCCAACATGCAGGAAGTCATGGCCCGTGGAGGCAAGGTGGTGCTGATTTCAGATGCCGAAGGTATCGCCGAAGCCGGCGAGGGCTGCATGGCGACGATCGAGATGCCCATGGTCCATCCGCTGATCGCACCGCTGGTCTATGCCGTGCCGGTGCAATTGCTCGCCTATCATGTCGCGGTCGCCAAGGGCACGGATGTCGACCAGCCGCGCAATCTGGCGAAATCGGTGACGGTGGAATAGTCATGGCCACCAATCCCTCGCTCGTATCGGTCGAAACCGCTGGTGGCAGGTTCCAGCAGACGGTTCGCGTCGGCAACCATGTCTTTCTCGCCGACGAGCCGGAATCGCTGGGCGGAACCGACAGCGGGCCATCGCCCTATGACCTGCTGCTCGCAGCGCTCGGCACCTGCACCTCGATGACCATGAAGATGTACGCGGACCGCAAGGGCATTCCGCTCGAGGCCGTGCATATCGTGCTGGAACACAGCCGTGAACATGTCGAGGACTGCCGCAGCTGCAACAATGATGACAACCGCATCGACGTGATCGATCGCTCGATCATTCTGAAGGGCGATCTGACCGCAGAGCAGCGCCGCAAGCTACTCGAAATCGCGGCAAAATGTCCGGTGCACAGAACGCTGGAAAACAGGATCGACATCCATACCACCGAGGTCAGGGATTGATCCGTAAGGTCGGCGCGATTTGCCAGCGCCGAACTTGCCATATCTTCCAGTCTCGCGTAGCTTTTTGGCAGTAACGGGGATCGGCGATTGTCTGAGCGAAAATTGAACAAATGGCTGGATGCGGGCCTGATCGACTCGGAAACCGCGCAGCGCATCCGGCAATATGAAGCGGATCGATCGCGTCCCGTCGGTCTCTGGTCGTTGATCGGTCTCGGTGCCCTCGCCATCGGCCTCGGCATAATCTCCGTGGTGGCGGCCAATTGGGACGATATTCCGGGGATGGTCCGTCTGACCATACACGGACTTTTGATGGCTGCGGTCGCCGCGGCCATTTTCTGGCTGCAACCGCGCAAGGGCTTTCTCGGCCTCCATGTGAAGGATGTGCTGCTGTTCGTGCTGGCGGTTCTCGGCGCCACATTCTTCGGTCATCTGGGCCAGGTCTACCAGACCAGCTCGCCATTGTGGCAACCGCTGGCCATGTGGCTGTTGCTGTTTTCCCCGCTGATGCTGCTGGCGGGCCGCGGCTGGCTGATTTCGGCGCTCTGGATTGCCGGGCTGCTCGGCACCGGGATCGCGCATATGAGCTGGTACGCGCAGCAGACCAGCGAGCCGCCGTCGCTCTATATTGCCGCCATTACCAGCCTGCCGATTCTGGCCCTGCTCCTGGCAAATTTCGCGCAGATAATCAGTACGCGACAGGCCTTCTGGAAACAGGTCGGGCAATTTGCCCTGGCAGCCTTTGTTGCCGGCATATCCATCAAGCTGATCGCGGACGGCCTCTCCAAAGGCGGATTTTACGGATCGGAAGGCCATGCACTTCCCATCGCCGCGATGCAGCTGGGGCTTTGGAGCGCCGCGGCGCTGCTGATCTATCTCTTCCGGCGCACCGCCTCGGGAACAAGCACCGCCGCCATCCTGATCGCTGCGGCCATTGTCAGCTTTGTCAGCAGCATCACCCTTTCCACGGAGCCTCTGGCCAATGCGCTTTTGTTCATGGCCTTCTGGGCGGCGATTGGCTGGAGCGCGATATATGCCGGATGGCGGATCATCTTCCAGCTGGTCGTGGCGATTATCGCGCTGCGTCTGATCATTCTCAGCTTCGAACTGGCATCCGACCTGTTGAGCAGCGGCATGGGCCTAATACTGGCGGGCGTGATCACCATTGCCATTGCCGTGATCGCCTATCGCTTTTCAAAGGCCTTTGCGCCGGGCAGGGCCGCAGCCGAGCCGACCAGCAGCGGGGACGAGCAATGAACCGCTACCGTCGCTTCCTCCTGCCGCTGGCGCTGCTCCTCCCGCTGATCGGGCTCGCCCTGATCTGGCTGCAGGCGGAGAGGGTATCACATCAGGGAAGCGAATGGGACGTGCCGATTGCCGGCTATGACCCGCGCGATCTGCTGCGCGGACATTATGTGCAATTCCGATACGACTGGCCCGGCGTTGCCGAAAATGACATTCCCACCTGGTACGGACTGCAGACCGGTCTTTGCCTGTCGGGCAAGGCACCCGGCATCGAACAGGTCGAAATCATCGACCGGGCCGATTATGACTCATCCTCGGCACCGTCCTGCGATGCAACGGCAAGAGTGAATCCCTGGAGCGAGGAAGGCACCGATGGCCTGGTCCGTGACCGTATCTATGTTCCACAGCAAGCGGCTCGCGACTATGCGGAAAAGCTCGCCAATCCGGAATTGCAGGGCATTGTCCGCATCCGCATCAACAACAGCGGTTTCATCACCCCGCTGTCGCTGTCCTTTCGGCCGCGACCTGCCGGCACTGGTGACCGGGACAGGACGCAGTGACGTGCCGCATTGCCGGCGGTTGTCATTGCGGCGCGGTCCGCTTCGAGGCCGACGTTTGCAAGGCGCCGGAACTGCTCGACTGCAATTGCTCGATCTGTACGCGGACCGGCTTTCTGCATCTGATCGTGCCGCATCGGGATTTTATCTTGCTGAGCGGTGCGGATATTCTCACCAGCTACCGGTTCGGCAGCGGGCAGGCAAACCATCTCTTCTGCAGCCGTTGCGGGGTAAAAAGCTTCTATCAACCACGATCCCATCCCGATGGCTGGAGCGTGAATTACAATTGTCTGGATGCCGGCCACGGATTGACGCCGACCATCACTGGTTTTGACGGCCAGAATTGGGAAGCAGCGAAAGCCGGTCTGGAATAGGTCAGTGCCGTCCGGGCCCCAAACAAAAACGGCCCGCTGATTTTATCCAGCGGGCCGTCTCTGCGGGTTTGTGGCAAATATTGTTCAGCCCCTATCCGGCCAGATCAAAGCGCCCGGCATTCATGACCTTGGTCCATGCGGCGATGAAATCGTCGACAAACTTCCGCTCATGGCCATCCTCGGCATAGACTTCTGCAACCGCGCGCAGCTGCGAATTGGATCCGAAAACCAGGTCGGTCCGGGTCGCTCGCCACTTCTCGTCGCCCTTGAGGCGGCACTTGCCGATAAACTCCTCGTCACCCGACTCATCGACGACTTCCCAGACCGTGCCCATCTCGAGCAGGTTGACGAAAAAGTCGTTGGTCAGCTGTCCGGGACGATCGGTCAACACGCCATGCTGGCTGTTGCCGCTATTGGCACCCAGCGCCCGCAGCCCGCCGACCAGCACGGTCATCTCGGGGATCGAGAGATCGAGCAGATTGGCGCGGTCGACCAGCATGTCCTCGGTCTTCACGCTCGCCTTGGTCTTCAGATAGTTGCGGAAGCCGTCGGCAAAGGGTTCGAGCGGCTCGAAGCTTTCGGCATCGGTCTGTTCATCGGTGGCGTCGCCGCGACCGGTCGTGACCGGAACGCTGACATCGAAACCGGCATCCTTCGCGGCCTTCTCGACCGCCACGCTGCCGGCGATGACAATGGCATCGGCCATCGACAGCGAACCGCGAAGCTCGTCGAGCTTCGCCAGCACCCTGGCCAGTTCGTCCGGATCATTGACCTCCCAGTCCTTCTGCGGAGCGAGCCGGACGCGCGCGCCATTGGCGCCGCCGCGATGGTCGCTCTTGCGATAGGTCGAGGCCGAAGCCCAGGCCGCCTTGACCAGTTCGGAAACCGAAAGGCCGCTGTCCAGCGCCTTGGCCTTGAACGCGGAGACATCGCTGTCCGAAGCCTGCGTGCCGGCGGGAACCGGATCCTGCCAGATCAGGTCTTCTTCCGGCACTTCGGGGCCGAGATAGCGCGCCTTGGGGCCCATGTCGCGGTGAGTCAGCTTGAACCAGGCACGGGCGAAGGCATCGTCGAGCGCCGCCTGGTCGTCGCGGAAGCGTTCGGAAATCTTGCGATAGTCCGGATCCCGCTTCAGCGCCATGTCGGCGGTGGTCATCATCGTCGGTACCTTCTTCGACGGATCGCGCGCATCCGGCGCCATGTCCTCGGGGTCCGGGTTGATCGGCTGCCACTGCTTGGCGCCGGCCGGGCTCTCGACCAGCTCATAATCATATTTGAACAACAGCCGGAAATAGTCGCCGCCCCATTGCGTCGGGTTCGGCGTCCACGCGCCTTCAAGGCCGGACGTGGTGATATGGCCCTCGCCGATCTGCTCGGGGTCGGTAGCCCAGCCAAAGCCCATCAGCTGCAGGTCACCCGATTCCGGGTCGCCGCTCAGCTGGTCGGGCGGAACCGCGCCGTGGCATTTGCCGAACGCGTGCCCGCCGGCGGTCAGGGCGACGGTTTCCTCGTCGTTCATCGCCATCCGGGAAAAGGTTTCCTTCATGTCGCGGGCCATGCCTTCGGCATCGTTCGGATTGCCGCCGGGGCCTTCGGGATTGACGTAGATCAATCCCATCTGGATCGCGGCGAGCGGGTTTTCGAGCGCCTTGCCCTCGTCCGGACGGATCCGGGTGGGAACGCCTTCATTCACCCATTGCTCTTCGCTGCCCCAATAGACGTCAATCTCGGGCGCATAAACGTCCCTGCGGCCGCCTCCAAAACCGAACACCGGACCGCCCATCGATTCGATCGCGACATTGCCGGTGAGGATCATCAGGTCGGCCCAGCTGATATGCTCGCCATATTTCTTCTTGACCGGCCAGAGCAGGCGCCGCGCCTTGTCGAGATTGCCGTTGTCGGGCCAGCTGTTGAGCGGCGCGAAGCGCTGCTGGCCGCTGGACGCGCCGCCGCGCCCGTCGCCGGTGCGATAGGTGCCGGCTGCGTGCCAGGCCATGCGGATGAAGAACGGGCCATAATGACCATAGTCGGCCGGCCACCACGGCTGGCTGTCGGTCATCAGCGCCTTCAGGTCCTCCTTCAGTGCCCAGTAATCAAGCGCCTTGAAAGCCTTGGCATAGTCAAAATCGGGACCCATCGGGTCGGGGGAAACGCCGCCCTGGGTGAGAATTTCGAGCTGCAGGGAATCCGGCCACCAGTCGCGGTTGGTGCGGCCGAGCAAGCTGCGGACCCCGCCTTCGAAACCCATCGGGCAACCTTCGGGGGAACCGGTTGTTTTCATGTCCATCTTCTTTTCTCCTGTCTGGTGCAAATTTCTGCGGTTAGTCACCTGCGGTGCTTATACCCTAATTTCAGGGGTCGGATAAACGAATTTAGCCTGTTTCTGTGACCAACTCGATCAATCAGTTCCTCCGACACACCGTAAAAATAGGGGGGATCTCACCGTGATTGACCACCCTGATCATCGCGCATATAAGAAGCGTCCATTCGAGAGGCGGCCAGTCGGGTCGCCTTTTCTGTTTTCCGCGAAAGGAAGCCGACCATGACGATTACCCCATTGATGCCCGTTTACCCGCGCTGTGGTTTTCGTCCGGTCCGAGGCGAGGGCGCCTGGCTGATCTCGGAAGACGGATCGCGGGCGCTGGATTTTGCCAGCGGCATCGCGGTCAATCTGCTCGGCCATGGCCATCCGCATCTGACCCGGGCGATCCAGGATCAGGCCGCGACCCTGATGCATGTTTCCAATCTTTACGGCAGCCCCCAGGGAGAGAAATTCGCGCAACGGCTGGTCGACACGACATTTGCCGACACCGTTTTCTTCACCAACAGCGGTGCCGAGGCGGTCGAGTGCGCGATCAAGACCGCGCGCGCCTATCACCAGTCGGCTGGCAGCGACCGGTTCGAGATCATCACCTTCAAGAATGCCTTCCACGGCCGGACGATGGCAACCATCTCGGCATCCAATCAGGAAAAGATGCACCACGGCTTCTCGCCGCTGCTGGCGGGCTTCAAATATGTGGAATTTGACGATCTGGAAGGGGCCAAGGCGGCGATCAGTGACAAAACCGCCGCGTTCATGGTCGAGTCGATCCAGGGCGAGGGCGGCGTGCGGCCTGCCTCGCAGTTATTCATGCAGGGCCTGCGCGATCTCGCCGATGAACATGGCATATTGCTCGTGCTCGACGAGGTGCAGTGCGGCGTGGCCCGTACCGGAGCGCTGTACGCTCACGAGCTTTATGGCGTGAAACCCGACATCATGGCATCGGCCAAGGGCATCGGCGGCGGTTTTCCGCTGGGTGCCTGTCTGGCAACCGAGGAAGCGGCGCGCGGCATGGTCCCGGGCACCCATGGTTCCACCTATGGCGGCAACCCGCTGGCCATGGCCGCTGGCAACGCGGTCTGGGACGTGGTCGCCAATGACGAATTTCTCGAGAATGTCCGGGTCACCGGCGAAAAGCTGCGCGCAGCGATCGAACAGTTTATCGGCAATTATCCCGACCTGTTCATCGGCGTGCGGGGCAGTGGCCTGATGCTCGGCCTGATGATGAAGCAGGAAACCCGCTCCTTCGTCGCCCATCTGCGCGACAATCACGGCCTGCTGACCGTCGCTGCGGGCGACAATACGCTGCGGATCCTGCCGCCGCTGAATATCGACGACAGCCATATCGCGACCTTCATCGAGAAACTCTCCGCTGGTGCCGCAGATTATCAGGCGCCGGAATCATGACGCGGCATTTTCTCAACCTTGCCGACGCCGGGGGCGATGCCATTGCCGCGATGATCGCCGATGCGATCGACCGCAAGTCCGCACGCGCCGGCTGGCCCAAGGGCAAGCCCGACGCGGACCGGCCGCTGGCCGATCATGTGCTGGCGATGATTTTCGAAAAGAGCAGCACCCGCACCCGGGTGTCCTTCGATATCGCGATCCGCCAGCTCGGCGGGTCGAGCATCGTCATGGACAGCGGCTCGATGCAATTGGGGCGCGGTGAAACCGTGGCCGATACCGCCAGGGTCCTTTCCCGCATGGCCGATGCCATCATGATCCGGACCGACGACCATGCGAAGATCGAGGAAATGGCTGCCAGTGCAGACATCCCGGTGATCAACGGTCTCACCGATCTGTCGCATCCGTGCCAGATCATCGCCGATCTGCTGACGCTTGTCGAACATGGCAAGGCGCTGCCAGGCCTCGAAATCGCCTGGCTCGGTGACGGCAACAACGTGCTCAACAGCATCGTCGAAGCGGCGGGCCTGATGAAATTCAATGTCCGGATCGGTTGTCCCCAGGGCTATGATTCCGATCCGGAATTCATCCGTGCGGCACAGGCTGCCGGTGCCAATGTTGCGATCCACCGCGACGAAAACGAGGCGGTCGCAGGCGCCGATGTCGTCGTCACCGATACATGGGTCTCGATGGGGCAGGAGCATGTCCACAACAAGCTCGCCGCCATGATGCCCTACCAGGTCAATGACGTGCTGATGGAGCAAGCCAAGCCGGATGCGCTTTTTCTCCATTGCCTCCCTGCCCATCGCGGCGAGGAAGTGATGCCGTCGGTGATCGATGGACCGCAGTCGGTCGTCTGGGACGAGGCCGAGAACCGCATTCACGCCCAGAAATCCGTACTGCGCTGGTGTTTCGGCCAGATCTGATGAGCGAAATCGGCCTGACAGACAGCATCATATCCTTTGCCATCCCGACAAAAAACTGTCGCGGGCGGGTGGTACGGCTTGGTCCGGCGCTGGACCAGATCCTTGCCTCCCATGCCTATCCGCCGATGATCCGCGACGTGCTTGCCGAAGCGGTCTGCCTGACCGCGATGCTCGGCGCGTTACTCAAGGACGAGGGATCGCAGCTCACGATGCAGGCGCAGACCGAGGCCGGCGTGATCAATCTGCTGGCCTGCGACTATAAGGACGGCGCCCTGCGCGGCTACATCGATTTCGACCGGGAACGGCTTGCTGCGCAGCCGGTCGAGCCCAGCCTGATGGCGCTGTTTGGCAAGGGCTATCTTGCGATCACCTTTGATCAGCCCGCAACGAGCGGACGCAACCAGGGCATCGTCCCGCTCGAAGGGACGAGTCTGGCGGAAGCCGTGCAGAATTATTTTTTCCAGTCCGAACAGATCCCGACGCTGATCCGGGTCGCCATCGGCGGCTCCGACGAACAGATTTCCGTCGGCGGCATCCTGGTGCAACATCTTCCCGCTGGCGAGGAAGGGCGCGAACGGCTGCATGCGCAACTCGACCACCCGGAATGGGAACATGTCGAGATCATGGCGGGCACGGTGACGCCGGCAGAACTCACCGACTCCATGCTGCCGCTGGAGGACATCCTGTGGCGCCTTTTCAGCGAGAGCGACGAAGTGAGGGTTTTGGACGGTAAAGCGTGCGTTAAGGGTTGCCGCTGTAATGAGGACCATATCAGGGACGTGATAGCGCGCTTCCCGAAGGAAGATAAGGAAGACATGGTCGACGATGACGGAAATATCGCCATAGACTGCGCTTTTTGCAGCAAGACGTTCTTGATAACGGGTGCCAGCCTCAACAACTGAGCCCTGTCGGAAATATGGCAACCGGCCATTATTGTCGAAAAAATCCTATCGATTGCCGCAATTCGCGGCAATATTGGCCATGTTTAAAGACTAGCACGACCAAATAGGCTGCCACCCACGCAACCAACATGACGGGAATATAATAATGAAGGGCATGAACCTGATAAAGATCATCAGCGCAACAGCCGCCGTTTTGTCGGGATTTGCGATAGCAGCGCCCGCGCAGACGCCGGGAATGGCCGTACTGGACGGGCTGACGCCCGGCGAGTGGACGCTGAAAGAACGCGGTTCGCGCGATCCGGGACAGAAAGTCTGTCTGGGAAATCCGGAGTTGTTGCTGCAGATCGAGCACGCCAACACGACCTGCTCGCGCTACGTGATCGAAAATGGACCGCGGAAGCTGCGGGTCAGTTATAAATGTGGTCGTTCCGGCCAGGGCGTTACCGAAATCAAGCTGGAATCCAGCAGCCTGGTGCAGATAAGCTCCCAGGGCATCCGCAACAACGCACCCTTTTCCCTGAATATGGAAGGCCGCCGTACCGGCAGCTGCTAGGCGCAGCATACGCGCAATACTTGCGCCGCGCGGGCAAGGCGATTAGCGGGACGCACCATGACTTCCGAATCAAGATCAGCGATCATCCTTTTGTCCGGCGGACTCGACTCGATGGTATCTGCCGCGCTCGCCGCGGAGCAGGGCTATCGGCTGATCGCGCTGACCGTGGACTATAACCAGCGTCACAAGATCGAACTGCAATCGGCGGCAAAAATTGCCGGCAAGCTGGATGTGGCCGAACATATCATCCTGCCGCTGGATCTGAGCCGCTTTGGCGGTTCGGCGCTGACCGCCGACATCGATGTGCCCAAGTCCGGCGTCGGCGACGATATACCGGTCACCTATGTCCCCGCCCGCAACCTCATTTTCCTGTCGCTCACGCTGGGACTGGCCGAAGCCCGCAACGCGCGGGACATCTTTATCGGCGTCAATGCCCTGGACTATTCCGGCTATCCCGACTGCCGACCCGAATTTATCGAAGGATTCGAGCGACTGGCCGATCTGGCTACCAAGGCCGGGGACCAGGGCAGCGGTTTCCGGATCCACACGCCGCTCCAGCATATGACCAAGGCGGATATCGCCAGGGAAGCGATCCGGCTCGGTCTCGATCCCGCCTGGAGCTGGTCCTGTTATGACCCGGCGGACGGCGATCTGCCATGCGGCCTTTGCGACAGCTGCCGCCTGCGACAGAAGGGATTCGAAGAGGCCGGTATCATCGACCCGACGCGATACGCGGCAGCATGAGCTACGCGGTCAAGGAAATATTCCTGACCCTCCAGGGTGAGGGAGTCCATGCCGGGCGCCGGGCAGTGTTTGTCCGCTTTGCCGGCTGCAATCTCTGGTCGGGGCTGGAACGGGATCGCGCCACCGCGGTCTGCCAGTTCTGCGACACCGACTTTGTCGGCATGGATGGCGAAGGCGGTGGTCGCTTCGCCACCGCAACCGATCTCGCCTCGGCGGCAGCCGGGATCTGGGGCAGCGACCGCGACTCGCGTTTCGTGGTGCTGACTGGCGGCGAACCGATGTTGCAGGTCGATTCCGCCCTGATCGACGCGCTCCACGCCGAAGGTTTTTTCATCGCCATCGAATCAAACGGCACCCTGGCCGTGCCGCGCGCGATCGACTGGATTTGCATCAGCCCCAAGGCGAACAGCGAAACCGTCCAGCGCTCGGGCGACGAACTCAAGCTGGTCTGGCCGCAGGACCATAGCGACTGGGAAGAGATGCAGAACTGGGACTTCGCCAACCTGCTGCTGCAGCCCATGGATGCCCGGGGCGATGATGTCGCCAGCCAGGCGAATGTCGAACAGGCCATCAGCTTTGTCCAGGCGCATCCGAAATGGCGCCTGTCGCTACAGAATCACAAGATTCTCGGTCTGGCCTGAGCGCTTATTCTGCAGGCGTTTCGGGCGTTTCTTTCTCGTCACCGGATTCGGCTTCCTTCTGGTCGCCTGCGGTCTTTTCGTCTCCGGCCTTGTCGCTTTCTTCTTCCTCGCCCGTCGCGTCGGCCTTCTGGATCGTGTCTACATCCACCATATCGTCGCTGATCGTGCCATCAATGACATCGACATCGTCCATCTGGGTCTCGGTCACGTCGCCCGAATCGGGGCCGTCGTTGTCCGAGCAGGCCGAGATCGTCAGGCTGATCAGCGCCGCCGCGGCGATACTGGAAAATTTGCTCATGCTCTTGTCCTCTTTTCGTCGATCCACTGTCGCACCTACATAGGCTCGGGCTGAACCCGATCAATCGCTTTCAGGAAGCCATCGGCGGTTTTTTGCAACGCCTGGTCGAATTGTCCGAGCGTGACCGCAATCCCCAGCTGGGCCAGGCTGGTCACCGGGTATTCGCTGATCCCGCAGGGAATGATCCCGCCGAAATGGCTCAGATCCGGGTCGATATTGACCGAAAAGCCGTGCATCGTCACCCATTTGCGGATTCGGATGCCGATCGCGCCGATCTTCGCTTCCTGTCCGCCCGGCGTGTCGCACCAGATGCCGACTCGGCCATCGACCGCCCGGGCGTCGACACCGAATTCCGCCAGCGCCGCGATCACCCAGTCTTCCATTGCATGGACAAAGCCGCGGACATCGGCGCTGCGTCGTTTCAGGTCGAGGATGACATAGCCGACCCGCTGTCCCGGGCCGTGATAGGTATGCCGGCCACCACGCCCGGTGTCATAGACGGGGAAGGCCTGGCTGAGCAGTTCGGAGGGATCGGAGCTCGTGCCGGCAGTATAGAGCGGCGGATGTTCCAGCAGCCATATCAGCTCCTTCGCCTCGCCGCGCTGGACCGCGGCATTACGCCGTTCCATCGCGTCCAGCGCATCGGGATAATCGACCTTTTCGGAAGATATCCGCCATTCAATGTCATTGGGGCTATTCATAGAAATTTCGTGCACTTTTGCACGCCGGGTGGCAAGGGTTTGCGGGTGAGAAACGGATGCGGAAATAAATCATGAAGCTGAACTACATGCAATGCTGGAACGGTGCCATGGCGCTGCTCCTCGCGCACAAGGAAGCCATATTGGCGATTGCCGGCGTTTTCATCTTCCTGCCAACACTTCTCTTTGCGCAATTTGTGGTCCCCCCGGTTTTCAACGGCGATGAGGACGGCACCGCGATGCTGGCCATCTATTCGACCTATTTCAGCGAAAACTCCCTTTCGATCATGGCCTCGAACCTGGTGATCAGCTTCGGAAGTCTCGCAATCTATTTCGCCTTGGCTCCGTCACGCAACGGCACGGTGGCAGAAAATCTGGTCGCCGCGCTGAAAATATTTCTGATCTATCTGCTTGCCAATCTGGCCATCGGCTTGATCGCCCTGCCGGGTTTCATCCTGTTCATCATCCCCGGTCTTTACCTGACGGCGCGATTCATTGTCGTACCCGTGGTCATTGTCGATCAGCGGGAACGCAACCCGATCGAAGCGCTCAAGCGAGGCTGGTCATTGACGAAAGGCAACGGCTTTTCGATTCTGCTTTTCGTTGCGATCATTGCGGTAGTCGGTACGATCACGATCGGAGTGCTGGAAGCTGTCACCGGCGTCATATCCCGCCTGGCTACGGGCGGAGCGGGCTGGCCGTTTATCGAAAACCTGGTCGCTGCGCTGACCGGAACGGCTTTCCAGCTGGTGCTGGCTGCGGTCATTACATCCATCTACATCGAACTCAGGGGCAAGAAAGCCGAGGTCAGCGAGATATTCAGCTGAATATCGGGACGTGCGGCGCAGCGGTGCGCGGCAAATGGCCGGTCAGCCGCGGGTCGGTCATCTGGCCGGCCTGCTGCCGGAAGATTTGGAATCCGCAGCGCTGGTAAAAGGGCAGGGCGCGCGGTGAGTCCTGGGTGCAGGTGTGCAGCCAGACGCGGCGGACGCCGTCGCGCCAAGCCTTGTCCAGCGCCTGGTTCATCATCCAGCGGCCATGGCCCTTGCCATTCTGTTCCGGCACCAGCCCGAAAAAGGCGATTTCGCATTCCCCTGGCGTACGAAAATCGAGTTCGATAAATCCCACCGCCCGTTCACCGTCCCGAATGATCGACATCTCGACAGCGGGATCGTGCAATATGGCCGCGAGCTCGTCCTCGCTCATCAATAGACGCGATATCCACATCCACGGCTCGCCGACCTCCCGGAACAGGGAACGATATTCTGCAGTCGACGGATTGGGCCAGCCTTCAACGACGAGGCCGGATTGGGCCTCCGGGAGCACCGGCCTTTCCAGCATCTCCAGATGGGTCACGATCGTCGCCACCTGCCCCTTGGGAACGTCCTGAAGCGTCTCCGTCACATTGATCAGACCCATTTGGCCTCGGGCGGCAGGCTCATCAGGATCGCATCGACATTGCCGCCGGTCTTCAGGCCAAAGGTCGTTCCCCGGTCATAGACCAGGTTGAACTCTGCATAGCGGCCGCGCCACTCCAGCTGCTGCTGCTTGTCCGCTTCGCTCCACTCGGTTCCCATCCGCTTCCGCACCAGCTTCGGAAAGACGTCGAGAAAGGCGCGCCCGACATCCTGGGTGAAGGCAAAATGGCGATCGAAATCGGATTCCTTGTTCAGTTCGATATGATCGTAGAATATGCCGCCTACGCCGCGATGCACCTTGCGGTGGGGAATATAGAAATAGTCATCGGCCCATTTCTTGAAGCGCGGATAATATTCAGGATTGTGCGCAGCGCAGGCCGAACGCAAGCGGGCGTGAAAGGCCTCGGTATCCTCTTCGTAGGGAATGGCCGGATTGAGATCGGCACCGCCGCCGAACCAGCGCTTGGTGGTGCAGAGGAAACGGGTGTTCATGTGCACCGCCGGGACGTGCGGGTTCGCCATGTGTGCGACCAGGCTGATGCCGGTCGCGAAAAAGCGGGGATCCTCTTCCGCGCCATGGATCTGGGCCTGGAATTCCTCGCTGAACGTGCCGTCGACCGTCGAAATATTCACCCCGACTTTTTCGAAGATCTTGCCCTTCATCAGCCCCTGGACACCGCCGCCACCGGGGCTGCCATCGGGATTCTCGCGGTCCCACGGGATATAGTCAAAGCTCGCGTCGCTCCCGGCTTCTGCCTCTATCTTCTCGAACTCCGCGCAGATATCGTCGCGTAGCTGCTTGAACCACGTCTGGGCCGTTTGCTGCTGGTCATCCAATTGTTTGGTCATTCCGGAAATTGTCCTGTTTGCCTAAGTGCTTCCCCGAGAGCCATGCCAGCGGATACCGCCAGATTCAAGCTGCGCATGCCGGGCTTCATCGGGATCGTGATACGGTCGTCGCATTGTTGCTGTATAGTCAGGGGAACCCCTGATCCTTCCGACCCGAACAAGAGAATATCATCGTCCCGATAGGCGAATCCATAATGCGGTTCCTCGGCCTTGCTGGAGAGCAGGATAATCCTTGTTTTCCGGGAATCAACGCTCGCGCGGAACGCCTCCCAGTCGGCGTGACGCGTGTAGCGGGCATGTTCGAAATAATCCATCCCGGCCCGTTTCAGGCTGCGGTCGCTGAACGGAAATCCACAGGGTTCAATGATATCGACTGCTACGTTCAGGCACGCACAAGTCCTTAATATCGTTCCCAAATTTCCCGCTATCTCGGGCTGATACAATGCTATCCTCATGCGCCCATCACCATGAGCGACAAGTGAATGTTTGGTCAATCGAAAATTCCCTGTTGGCAAACCCTATCCTTCGCGGCTATCAGGCGCGCAAATCACTGCCCGTTCAAGCTGTTGTTATGCGGCGTCGAACATTCGGGCAGTCAGGGGTCATAACCAATCTATAGGGCTTGTTTGCATGGCAACGGTTGAAACAGCTGATACGGCAGTCGCAGAAGAAAGCGGCGTTCGCCGCCGGGACTTTATCAATATCGCAGCGGTGAGCTTCGCGGGTGCCGGGGCGGTGGCCACGGTGTTCCCGCTGGTCAACCAGATGAACCCGAGTGCGGACGTACTCGCGCTCGCATCGGTCGACGTCGACGTTTCGGCGATCGAACGGGGCCAGGCCATCAAGATCTTGTGGCGCAAGCAACCGGTGTTCGTGCGCAATCTCACCGATACGGAAATTGGCGAGGCCAATGCGGTCGACATTTCCACGCTGCGCGATCCGCAGACGCTGGCCGAACGGACCAAGGTCGGCAAGGAAAACTGGCTGATCACCCTCGGCGTCTGCACCCATCTGGGCTGCGTGCCGCTCGGTGCCGCCGAAGGCGAAAATAAAGGCGAATTTGGCGGATATTTCTGCCCGTGCCACGGGTCGGCTTATGATACGGCCGCCCGCATCCGTAAGGGACCGGCCCCCAGAAACCTGGACGTGCCGGACTATGAATTTCTATCAGATACTGTCGTGAAAATCGGCTAAAGGGCAGAAGAATATGAGCTTTCCTTGGGCAAAACAATATGCACCAGCTACCGACTTCGGTCGCTGGATGGACGAGAAACTTCCCGTTCCGCGCCTCGTCTACAACAGTCTCGGTGCCGGATATCCAACCCCGCGCAACCTGAACTATATGTGGAACTTCGGTTCGCTGGCCGGGATTTTCCTGGTCGTCCAGATCGTCACCGGAATCATCCTGGCGATGCATTATGCCGCCAACGCGAATATTGCCTTTGACTCGGTCGAGCACATCATGCGCGACGTCAACAGCGGCTGGATGATCCGCTATGCCCATGCCAATGGCGCCAGCTTCTTCTTCATCGCCATCTATCTCCATATCGGCCGCGGCCTTTTCTACGGCTCCTACAAGGCGCCACGCGAAATGATCTGGCTGCTCGGCGTGGTCATCTATCTGCTCGCCATGGCGACGGCTTTCATGGGCTATGTTCTGCCATGGGGCCAGATGAGCTTCTGGGGTGCCAAGGTGATTACCGGCCTGTTCGAGGCGATTCCGCTGGTCGGCAAGCCGATCCAGGAACTGCTGCTCGGTGGCTTTGCCCCGGATAATGCCGCGCTGAACCGCTTCTTCTCGCTGCACTATCTGCTGCCGTTCGTGATTGCCGGTGTGATCATCATGCATATCTGGGCGCTGCACATTCCGGGTTCGAACAATCCGACCGGTGTCGATGTAAAGGGGCCGCAGGATACGGTACCGTTCCATCCTTATTATACAGCCAAGGACGGCTGGACGCTCGGCGTCGCGCTGATCTTCTTCACGCTGATGATGTTCTTCCTGCCCAATGCGCTTGGCCATGCCGACAACTATATCCCGGCCAACCCGCTTTCCACGCCGGCCCATATCGTTCCCGAATGGTATTTCTGGCCCTGGTATGCGATTCTGCGGGCCTTCACCGTCGATTTCCTGTTCATTCCGGCCAAGCTGCTCGGTGTTCTGGCGATGTTCTCCGCGATCCTCGTCTGGTTCTTCCTGCCCTGGCTGGATCGCTCGCCGGTGCGTTCGGGAATGTTCCGGCCCAAGTTCAAGATCTTCTTCGGCATTCTCGTGATCGACGTACTGGTACTCGGCTATTGCGGCGGTGCGCCGGCTGCGGAACCGTTCGTCATGATCAGCCAGTTCGCCGGAGCCTATTATTTTGCGCACTTCCTGATCATCTTGCCGCTGTTGTCGCGCCTGGAAAAGCCTGAGCCACTGCCGAACAGCATAACGGAATCGGTAACCGGCAAGCCACTCAAAACTGCCAGCTAAGAATTAGGGACCTGTCGCAATGGTAAGAATTATCGGAATCTTGATTGGCCTGTTCTTTTCGGGCTGGCTCCTGGTCTCATTTGGAATGGGCGCAGTAGAATATATATCCAACCCGCCAGCGGAATCGGTGGAGCATGAGTTCCACAAGGAGCCCAAGGAAGTGTCCTATGCTTCCGACGGACCGCTCGGCAAATTTGACCGCCAGCAGCTGCAGCGCGGCTTTCAGGTCTACAAGGAAGTCTGCTCCGCCTGCCATTCCATCCGTCTGGTCGCCTTCCGCAATCTGGAAGAAATCGGCTATAACGAAGACGAAGTGAAGGCGATTGCCGCCAACTGGTCGATCGGTGTTCCCGATGCCGATCCGGATACCGGTGAAATGACCACCCGGCCCGGCCTGCCTGCGGACAAGTTCCCGATGCCGTTCGCCAATGATATCGCTGCCCGTGCCGCCAACAACAACGCGATCCCGCCAGACCTTTCGTTGATGACCAAGGCGCGTGAAGGTGGTGCACCCTATGTCTATTCGCTGCTGACCGGTTATACCGATCCGCCGGCCAATCTGCCGGAAGCCAATCAGCCGGGGCCGGGACTTCATTATAATCCCTATTTCGCGAACCTGAACCTGGCGATGGCACCACCGCTGGCGGTGGAAGACCAGGTCAGCTACTCGGACGGCACCAAGGCCAGCATCAATCAGATGGCCAAGGACGTATCCGCCTTCCTGATCTGGACCGCGGAGCCCAAGCTGGAAGAACGGCATCAGGCTGGCTGGGCGGTTCTCGCCTTCCTGCTGATCGCGACCATCCTGGCCTATCTGTCCTACCGGACGATCTGGGCCGACGTGAAGGCCGAGAAGAAAAAGAAGGTGGCCTAGATTCCAGCCGCTCAGAGCAAATAAAAAGCCCGCTTCACGCGGGCTTTTTTATGTCCAGCGTCGCCTATCCGGCCAGGACGGAATCGATCGCCTTCCGCCATCCGGCGAGTCTGGTGGTCCGGGTATCGGGTTCAATGTCCGGTTCGTAGACATCGAGATTCGATATCATCACCGAGGCCGCTTCGAGCGTCTGGTAGATGCCAGCCCCCACAGCTGCGAGCATCGCTGCACCCAGGGCCGTGGTTTCGAAAAACTCGGGCCGCTCCACCCTGATGTCGAGAATATCCGCCAGATCCTGAACCATCCAGTCATTGGCGACCATTCCGCCGTCGATCCGCAGATTCTGCCAGTCCACTCCATCGGCGGAAAAGGCGGTTTTCAGATCGTGGCACTGATAGGACATGGATTCCAGCGCCGCCCGGGCGATATGCGCCTTCTTGGAGGAAAAGCTGAGACCGGTCATGCTGGCTGTGGCGTCGGCCCGCCAGTGCGGCGCGCCCAGTCCGGACAGGGCAGGGACCAGATAGACGCCGCCATTGTCCTCGACCGACCGCGCCAGTGCCTCGCTTTCGCCGGCATATTTCAGCAGGCCGATATCGTCGCGCAGCCATTGCATCAGGCTGCCGGCGACAAAGACCGACCCCTCCAGCGCATAGACGCGCTTGCCCGCGTGCTGGTAGAGAACCGTCGACAACAGGCGGTTTTCGGATCGGGGAGCGGTCTCGCCGCTGTTGGTCAGGATGAACGCGCCGGTCCCGAATGTGGCCTTGGTCTCGCCCACTGACAGGCAGCCCTGGCCGATGGTCGCGGCCTGCTGGTCACCGGCCGACCCGCTGATCGCAATCGCGCCGCCGAACAGGTCCGCTGCAGTCCGGCCGATCTCGCCCGCGCAATCGCCAATCCGCGGCAGCGCCCTTTTCGGAATTTCGAACAGCGCCAGCAGTTCGTCGTCCCAGTCCGTGCCATCCAGCGCCATCAGCATCGTCCGGCTGGCGTTGCTGGCATCGGTGACATGCTGGCCACCGGTCAGCCGGTAGATCAGATAGGATTCGATCGTGCCGAACGCCAGATTGTCGCCCGCGGCACGGACGTCGGGACAGTTTTCCAGCATCCAGCCGATCTTGCTGCCGGAAAAATAGGGATCGAGCAGCAGGCCGGTTTTCGCCTGGACCATCGGCTCCCGGCCTTCGGCCTTCAGCGCATCACATTTTGCCGCCGTCCGGCGGTCCTGCCAGACGATCGCTCTCGCCAGCGGCTCACCGCTACGCTTGTCCCACGCCACGACCGTCTCGCGCTGGTTGGTAATGCCGATCGCCGTAATCTTGTCGGCCCCGCCGGCCTGTTCGATCATTTTCTGGCAGCAACGCAGCGTCTTGTCCCAGATTTCCGCGGCATCATGCTCGACCAGCCCCGGCGCCGGATAATATTGCTGCAGCGCCTCCTGCTGCGAGCCGTGCAGCTTGCCGTGCCGGTCGAACAGCATCGCCCGCGTGGAGGTCGTGCCCTCGTCGATCACCAATATATTCTGCGCCATAGATCCTGCTCTTGCCGGGTTAATCCTGTACCGCCCCACGCTAAAAGCTCGCATCCAAAAGGCAAGCGAAAGCCATTTATATTGCAATGCAGCATTGCGCTAATCGCAGGGTACTTTATGACAGCGGCCATGTATGATCTGGCCATTATCGGCGGCGGCATAAATGGCGTCGGAATTGCGCGCGATGCCGCGGGCAGGGGGCTCAGGGTCCTGCTCGTCGAGCGCGACGATCTCGCCTCCCACACTTCCTCGGCCAGCACCAAATTGGTGCACGGCGGCCTGCGCTATCTCGAAAATTATGAATTCAACCTCGTGCGCAAGGCGCTCAAGGAACGCGAGGTGCTGCTGCGCGCGGCCCCGCATATCATCTGGCCGATGCGCTTCGTGCTGCCGGTCGACGAAGGGATGCGTCCGGCCTGGCTGCTGCGCCTCGGCCTGTTTCTCTATGATCATCTCGGCGGGCGCGACATATTGCCGGCGACGAAGAGCGTCAATCTGCTCAAGGACCATCGGGGCGATCCTCTGCAGAAGCGCCTGAAAAAGGGATTTGCCTATTCCGATTGCTGGGTCGAGGATTCCCGCCTGGTGTCGCTCACCGCCCGCGATGCGGCCGATCGCGGCGCCGATATCCGGACCCGCGCGGAATGCACGGGACTGGATCGCGGCGCCGATCACTGGAATCTCCATATCCGTCAGCTTGGCGAGACCCGGACAGAGAAGGCGAAGGTGCTGGTCAATGCCGCCGGCCCCTGGGTCGATCCGGTGACCTCGCTGTACGACCGCAGCAGCAACGCGGCCAAGCTGCGTCTGGTCAAGGGCAGCCATATCGTTGTCAAACGCAAATATGACGGCGACCACAGCTATATTTTCCAGAACAGGGATGGCCGCATCATTTTCGCCATCCCCTATGAAGGCAACCATACGCTGATCGGCACGACCGACGAGCCGTGGAGCTATGCCGAAGGCCCGGCGAAGATCAGCGAGAGCGAAATCGCCTATCTCTGTGAAGCGGCGAGCGAATATTTCGAAATACCGGTGACCCCGGACGACATCCAGTGGACCTATTCCGGCGTCCGCCCGCTGTTCGACGACCACAGCCGCAGTGCCGCCACGGTCACCCGGGATTTTGTCTTCGACTATGACAATGACAAGGGCGCCCCGGTTTTGTCCATCTTTGGCGGCAAGATCACGACCTATCGGGTTCTGGCATTGCAGGCGATCCGGACGCTGTCCGATGCGCTGGATATCGATGGCGATGACTGGACCAAGAAGGCCCATCTGCCCGGCGGCGACTTTGCGCCAACCGGTTTCGAGGCGCTGGTCGACCAATTTGCAGGCCAATGGCCATTTCTCGACCACTCGATAGTGCACCGGCTGGTCCGGGCCTATGGCACCGATACGGCTGTCATGCTCGGAGATGTCAAAACCATTGCGGATATGGGTTTGTCTTTCGGCGCCGGCCTGTACGAGATCGAGCTACGCTGGCTTATCGATCGGGAATTTGCCTGCACGGCCGAGGATATACTCTGGCGGCGGTCAAAGCTGGGCCTGCACATGAGCAAGGCCGAGCAGCAGTCGGTCGCTCGGTGGTTCGATCGGAATCATCCCGGGAGCAACGCAAATCCCGAGCTTTCCTGATTGACGAGCCAGCCAAGCGGTGGCAATAGCGGCCCATCCGGTCGATCTGGAAATGCGGGTGTAGCTCAATGGTAGAGCAGAAGCCTTCCAAGCTTACGACGAGGGTTCGATTCCCTTCACCCGCTCCACCTCCGCTGCCATTCGCCGGGACCTCTTTCCACTGCTGATGGAATCACTCTTTTTGCGCTTCGGCTCACCGGGATTGTCCTGTCGCAATGGTCTCGGTTGGAGCGGGCAATTTTTGCGAGCGGCACGGTGTGGACATTCTGATCCGGCCCCTTATAACTCTGGATCCCAATAGCCGACTGTCCTCAAAAAGCGGTCCCGGCCCCATCAGAAGGAAAATTCCACATGCGCGAAGCTGTCATTGTTTCTTATGCCCGCACCGGACTCGCCAAGGCGGGTCGCGGTGGCTTCAACATTACCCCGCCGATGACGATGGCGGCGCATGCGATCAAGCATGCGGTGGCGAAAGCGGGCGTCGAGGGCGATTTTGTCGATGACAGCCTGATGGGCAATGTGGCGCATGGCGCCCCCAATATCGGCCGCAACGCAGCGCTTCTCGCCGGACTTCCCAAGACGACGGCTGGCGCGACGATCAACCGCTTCTGTTCCTCCGGCATGCAGGCCATTGCCATGGCCGCGAACCATATCCGGGGCGACGGCGCCGACTGCGTCGTTGCAGGCGGTGTCGAAAGCATCTCGATGCAGGGGCCCCGGGCGCCGGAAGGATCGATCGACGAGGAAATTCTGAAGATTGCCCCCGCGATATTCATGCCGATGATCGAAACCGCCGACATTGTTGCCGAACGCTACAATATCAGCCGCGAATATCAGGACGAATATGCCCTGCAATCACAGCAGCGGATGGCGGCAGCTCAGGAAGCCGGTCTTTTTGCCGATGAAATCGTCCCGATGCAGACCAGGATGAAGGTCGTCGACAAGCAAACCAGGGAAGAAAGCATCGTCGATTACACGGTCGATCGCGACGAGTGCAATCGTCCCGGCACGACCCTGGAGGGCCTTGCCAGTTTGAAGCCGGTGATGGGCGAAAACAAATATGTCACCGCTGGCAATGCCAGCCAATTGTCGGACGGAGCCGCCGCCGTGCTGCTGATGGAGGCCAAGGAAGCGGAACGCCGCGGACTGGAACCGCTGGGTCGTTTCGTATCCTGGGCGGTTGCCGGATGCGAGCCGGACGAAATGGGCATCGGCCCGGTCTTTGCCGTACCCAAGCTGCTCGAACGGCAGGGGCTGACCGTAGCCGACATCGATATCTGGGAACTCAACGAGGCCTTCGCGAGCCAGTGTCTCTACAGCCGCGACCGCCTTGGCATCGATCCGGAAAAATATAACGTCAACGGTGGGTCTATCTCGATCGGCCATCCGTTTGGCATGACCGGTGCGCGCTGTGCCGGGCATCTGTTGCAGGAAGGCCGCCGGCGCGGCGCCAAATGGGGCGTGGTCACCATGTGCATCGGCGGCGGGCAGGGCGGTGCCGGCCTGTTCGAGATATATTCCTGAACGCACAAAAGCCCCCACCAGGCCCCTATCAAGGAATCGAAAAATCTTGGATAAACTGACGGACGAACAGGTCGAACGCCGGCTGGCGGAGGCTTTGGCCCACCGGGCCTCCGTGCCCCCGGAGAAGCTGATTCGGGGCTTGCTCCGCACGCTTGATCTCACGGCAGATGCGGCGGACGAGTTCACATTCCCCGCGCTCGACTCAACGGCGCGCGAGCGTATTTTCGGCGGGCAGGTGATCGCCCAGGCGATTGTCGCCGCCGATCGTACGGTCGACGACGAAAAGAGGATCCATTCGCTCCATTCCTATTTTCTGCGCGCAGGGGACGAGACAAAGCCGCTGCATTTCCGGGTGCACCGGGACTTTGACGGGCGCAGCATTTCGAACCGCAGGGTGGTTGTCCGTCAGGATGACAAGGTCATCTTCAACCTCACCGCCTCCTTCCAGAAGCCCGCCGAAGGCCTCTCGCATCAGATTGCGATGCCGGATGTGCTGCCGCCCGAGCAATGCCCGAGCGCGATGGAGCAGATTGCCCGCAACCCGCTGGTCTCTGACGGACAGATAGAACGGATGAGCATGCCGCGGCCCTTCGATGTTCGCAGCTTTCGCCCCGAGGGCAAAAGTCCGATCGCGCGCCAGTATCAGTGGTTCAGGACGGTGGCGCCGCTGCCGGATGATCCGCTGATCCACCGGGCAACGCTGGCCTTCGCCTCCGACATGGGACTGCTGTCGACCTCGATGATCCCGCACGGGCTGCACTGGACCACGCCGGGACTGTTCTCGACCAGCCTAGACCACGCGATGTGGTTTCATGACGATTTCCGGGCCGATCAGTGGATATGCTATGTCATGGACAGCGACTGGACCGGCCACGAGCGCGGTCTCAATCGCGGCTCGCTCTACACGCAGGACGGTGTTCTGGTCGCGTCGGCGGTGCAGGAAGGCATGATGCGCCTGATGCCGACCCGCGACTGAACCCTAGAACAAGGACTTCAGGTCCTTCTTCAATATCTTGCCGTTGGCGTTGCGTGGCAGGCTGTCGGTGCGGAACAGGATCTTCACCGGCACCTTGAAATTCGCCAGACGCTCGCGCACCCATTGCTGCAATTCCGCCTCGGTGGCGCTTTGCCCGGGTGCCAGCTGCACAATCGCCGCCGGTTCCTCGCCCAGCGTCTTGTGGTCGATCCCGATCAGCGCGGCGTCCATCACCGCCGGATGATCATAGAGGACATTCTCGACCTCGGAGGAGTAGATATTCTCGCCGCCGCGGATGATCATGTCCTTGGCCCGGTCGACAATATAGCAGAATCCCTCCTCGTCCAGCCGCGCCAGATCGCCGGTGCGGACCCAGCCATCGACGAAGGTCTCGGCGGTAGCCTCCGGGCGCTTCCAATAGCCCTTCACCACCATCGGACCCCGCGCCCACAGCTCGCCGACTTCGCCGACGGGCATTTCCTGGCGCCCGTCATCGCTCATGATCTTCAGGTCGGCCGCGGCCACCGGCGGACCGCAGCTGGTCGGGCGGTTCAGATAGTCCTCGGCACTATGGCTGGTCACCGTCGCCATGGTTTCGGTCATGCCCCAGCCATTGCCGGGCAGCGCGCCAAACACCTCATAGATCTTGCGGGCAAGTTCCGGTGCCGAGGGCGCGCCGCCATAGCTGATCGAATCGATCGAGCTCAGGTCATATTTCTCGCGGTCCGGGTGCTCGATCAACTGCCATGCGATAAACGGCACGCCGCCGGTGGCGTTGACCTTTTCCCGCTCGATGATTTCCATCGCCCGGACCGTATCCCACTTGTGCAGGAAGACCATCTTGTGGCCCGCGTGCACGGTCGGCATCATGGTCGCGGAACAGGCGGTGCAATGGAACATGGGGACCACGGTCAAGCCAACCCGGACGGTTGGTTCGGGAAGGGTGTCGCCGCGGCGCAGTGCCTGAGCGGCTGCGGAATAGCCGACGGTAACCGCGTTGGTGGTCAGATTGCGATGCGTGCCGAGCGCGCCCTTGGGTTGCCCGGTGGTGCCGCTGGTATAGAATATCGTCGAGGGATCGTCCGGTGCAATATCCACCGCCGGCAGGTCCTGATCGGGCAGGTCTGGATAGTCGTTGGGGGTGCCGATAATGGCTTCCAGCGCCCGCGCCGAAGCGCTCAGCGGACCGGGACTGCGCGCCACGATGACATGTTCCAGTTCCGGCAATTCCGAAAGATGCGGCGAAATCCGATCCCATCTTTCCGCATCACAAAGCAATATCTTGGAGCCCGAATTTTCCAGACCGAACACCAGCTCCTGGTCGGTCCACCAGGCGTTGAGCGGCACCGCGATCGCGCCTATGGACGTCGCGGCAAAGAAGATCACCGGCCATTCCGGCAGATTGCGCATTGCCAGCGCGACCCGGTCTCCCTTGGATACGCCGATGTTCTGCAGTTCGATGGCCAGAGCAGCGACCGCGCGATACCAGCTGGCATAGGTGACCCGCTCGTCCTCGAAGATCAGAAATTCGCTGTCACCGTGACCGCGGGCATGTTCGGCCATCGCAGCGAGACTGGGGTGGGCATTTTTCCAGACCCGGGTCGGTATGCCGTCGATATCGACCGTGTCCATTTCAAACGGCTGTCCCGGCGCGCACAATAAGGATTTCACCTCCTCGCGCGAACGCAGCGGCCAACCCTCGGTAGGCACCCATTTTTCCAGCATATCTGCAACATCAACTGACAAAGGCTTCTCTCCTGATTGGTCGCGGCCGGGCTAGCCGTTGAATGTTTCACCCTTGCTCGCCTTGTCCCGCAGCATGTCCGCTACCGGCAGACCGTGCTTCTCCAGTCCGGCAACGACGGTGTCGAGCCCGATCGTATCGGCCCAGAACATCGGCCCGCCGGTATAGAGCGGCCAGCCATAGCCGTTGATCCAGACGACATCGATGTCGCTCGCCCGCTGCGCCATGCCTTCTTCGAGAATCTTCGCACCCTCGTTGACCATCGGATAGAGCAGCCGCTCGCGGATTTCGTCCTTCGATATTTCGCGCTGTTCCTTGCCTTCCCTGGCGGCAAATTCGGCGATGATCTGCTTGACCTCGTCGGACGGCGTCCGGTTGCGCGCCTGGTCATAGTCATAAAATCCCTTGCCGACTTTCTGTCCCCAGCGCCCGACGGCACAGAGGGCGTCGCGCAGCGTCTCGATCCGCTCCGGATCCCGGTGCCAGCCGATGTCGACACCGGCGAGGTCGGACATCTGGAACGGCCCCATCGGAAAGCCGAAATCGACCAGGACATCGTCCACTTCCCAGTAATTGGCGCCTTCCATGATCATCAGATTGGCCTGTTGCTGGCGCGGGCTGAGCATCCGGTTGCCAATGAAGCCGGGGCAGACGCCCGAAACCGCTGCGACCTTGCCGATCTTCTTCGACAGTTTCATCGCCGTCATCAGCACGTCGTCGGCGGTCTTTTCGCCGCGCACGATTTCCAGCAATTTCATCACATTGGCCGGCGAGAAGAAGTGCAGGCCGAGCACATATTCGGGTCGCTTGGTCACCGCCGCGATCTCGTCGATGTTCAGATAGCTGGTGTTGCTGGCAAGGATCGCGCCCTGTTTGACAATCGAATCCAGCTTGGTGAAGACTTCCTTTTTGACGTCCATATTCTCGAACACCGCCTCGATCACCAGATCGCAATCGGCGAGATCGTCATAGGACAGGCTGGGCGTCAATATGCCCATCGCATCCTCGACCTGCTGCTCGGTCATCCGGCCGCGCTTCGCCGTGTTCTCGTAATTCTTGCGGATCACCCCGACGCCGCGGTCCAGCGCGTCCTCCTTCAGTTCGACGATCGTCACCGGAATACCGGCGGACAGGAAGTTCATGGCGATACCGCCGCCCATCGTTCCGGCGCCCAATATGCCGACCTTGTTGATCGGGATAAGGTCGATCTTCGGATCGATGCCGTCAATCTTGTTGGCCGCCCGCTCGGCGAAGAAATAGTGGCGCATCGCCGCAGACTGGGTGCCGGTCATCAGCTTCATGAACAGCTCGCGTTCCTTTTTCACCCCTTCGGCATAGGACAGCTCGCCCGCGGCCTTCACCGCCTGGATCGCGGCTTCCGGTGCCTCGAAGCCGCGCAGCTTGCGGCCGTTTTTCTGGCGGAATTCGTCGAATATTGCAGGATTTTCCACACCGTCCCGGTTGGCCGTGCCTTCGGAAGAGCGTGGCACTGGCTTGCCAACCTGTTCGCGGGCAAAGGCAATGGCATCGTCGGCCAGACTGTCTTCCCCGACGATCTTGTCGACCAGTCCGATCGCATGCGCCTTTGCTGCCGAAATCGGATCGCCGATCACCACCATCGGCAAGGCGGCCTCCGCACCAACCACCCGCGGCAGGCGCTGGGTGCCGGCGGCACCGGGGATCAGGCCCAGCTTGACCTCGGGCAGGCCCATTTTTGCCGACGGCACCGCGACGCGGTAGTGGCAGGCGAGGGCGACCTCGCAGCCGCCGCCGAGAGCTGTGCCGTGGATCGCCGCGACCACCGGCTTGCTGCTCGCCTCCAGCCGATCGAGGGCATCAGCCAGATTGGGCCCCTGCATCGGCTTGCCGAATTCGGTGATGTCGGCGCCGGCGAAAAATGTCCGCCCGTCGCAGCGGATGACCACCGCCTCGATCTCCTCATCCGACAGGGCTTCTTCGATCCCGTCGACGAGCCCCTGGCGAACGGTGGCGCCGAGCGCGTTCACCGGAGGATTATCTGCGACAATGACCAGGACATTTTCTTGCTTTTCAGTGGTAACGACCGACATTTTTCTCTCCTCCGGAATTCTTTCCAGCTGAAGAACAGATGCGATGCAGCATGTCAATCGCGCGATTAAATCACGCGGGACTTCCGGACGTCACAAAGCGCGACAATATGCGATCCAGTCGCTTCCCGCCGGTTATTTGATGACCGCATAGGCAGGATTGTTCCGGCGTGCCGTCCGCCTGCGGTGCAGCACGATGCCGACGGGGATGCAGATGGTGATCAGGCCGAGCATGTACAGGCCGCTGACCGGGTCGGCGATGATGAAGGAGCATAACAGGGCAATGCTTGCCAGCAGGGTGATCGCGGGAATGACGGGATATCCGATGGCGCGAAACGGCCGCTTCAGATCGGGCTGGCTGCGGCGGAGCACGAAGAAGGCGGTTGCATAGAGGACGCTGACAAAGATCGACAGCGCGCCCATCAGCTTGAACACGAACACGAAGCCGCCGGAGAATATCAATCCGATCGCCAGCGCCGCCGAGACAAGCAAGGCCACGTCCGGCGTGCCGCCGCGGTTGACACGGGTGGCGCTGTGCAGGAACAGTCCGTCGCGCGCCATGCCGAACAGCACCCTGGGCACGATCATGACCAGGCTGTTGAGCGTGACAACGGTCATCAGCGCGGCGAGCAGCGCGACCAGTATATGGCCGACCGAACCGAAGCCGCGTTCAACCACCAGCGCGACCGGCAGGTCGGACTGGCGCAAGGTGGCGACATCCAGCGCAATGTACATGCTGGCATTCAGTGCGAGATAGACGGCAATGACGATTGCGCAGGAGCGGAACATAACGCGCGGGATATTCCGGCCAGGGTCGGTGTCCTCCTCGGCAAAGAACATGCCGCCATACCAGCCGTCATAAGCACCCAGTATCAGCTGGAATGCGGTGATCATACCGACGATGGTAACCGCACCTCCTGCGATCGCGCTACCGGCGACCGGGGCCGACGGATCCGGCCCGATGAGGAACGCAACCCCGATCACGATGCCCAGCAGGCCCAGTTTGAGGATCGTGCCGACAATCTGGATCATCCGGCCTTCCTGTACGCCGATCCAGTTCAGCGCCGTCACCGCCACGGTGATCAGCGCCGCCAGCGTCTGCGCATGCAGCCCGGCCCAGGGAAAGATCATCCCCAGGAAATCGGCGCAGGCGAGAGCCACAGCGGCGATCCCGGCGGTATAGCCGGCGAAGGTTGCCCAGCCCGCCAGCAGCCCCATGGAATCGCCAAAGGCTTCCCGGACAGCGACGTAAAATCCGCCTGCCTTGGGCAGGGCGGCGGCCAGTTCGGCGGTGATATTGGCAGACAGCAGGATGAACAGGCCCCCGGCCAGCCACAATGTCATGGCGATCCAGGGGTCGGGAACCTCATTGGTGATGACGCCTGGCGCCCGCATGATCCCCGAACCGATCACGCCGCCAACCCCGACGGCCAGGCCGAAGGCCAGCCCGAGGCGTTTCTGGAGATGGCCGTTGGTCGCTGCTCGGGCCCGCATCATGCCGGTGGTTCCGTCATCCTGCCTCGGATCGGCGACACTGGCGCGGTCGGATCGATCGCCAGAAGCGCTGTCTCTGGCACCCCGCTGCGCAGCTGTGCCAGCCATTCATCCGGATCATATTCCACGCCAACCGGATTCTGGCCGATCAGATCGCCGTGGAAATAGTCGGTGCATTCCGCCTTGGTCGCGAACACGTCGACCGTAAATTCCATCTGGTTGCCGTCGGGATCGGCATAATAGAGCGAAGCGCTCATGCCATGATTGACGCACCAGTAGGGAATGATCCCGTCCGCCTTCAACAGCTCGTAATTTTCCAGCAGATCGCGAAGCAATCCATATTCCCATGCGACATGATCAAGGCCGACCATGGCGCGATCATCCTTGCCATCAGGGCCGTCGGGCCGGATCACATCCAGGTCCGCGAAGGCAAAGCGGTGATGCTCGTCGTCGAACGCAAGGAAAGCCAGCGCCGGGTTCTGATACTGGACCGCCGCACCAAAAACATGGACATACCATTGCAGCATTTCTTCAAACCGGCGGGTTCGGTAAACGACATGGACGAGAGCGGACGGCGGTTTGATCATGAGGGAACTCCTGTGACTTCCGGGCTTTGGACAATTGGAACGTCAGGCATGAAAATGTCTTTCTTCCGTGATCTTGCCGGCACGAACGTTGTAAACCGCGATCTCGCTGAACGGCCGTCGCTCGCCGGTGTCGCGGCGGGTGATTTCCATGTCGATGAACAGGGCGAATTGGTTGCCGGTAACAAAAGGACCGTCGATCATCAGCTCGGCCATCGCATGGGCGGCCAGCCAGCGCGTCAGTCTGGCCAGCGCCGCCGGCTTGCCAATGGCGGTGCCCGCTGGTGTGGAGCCGGACGGTTCCAGTGCCACTATGTCGCTGGCCCAATATTTCTCCGCTGCGGCCAGCGCCTCGCCTGCCGCCATCAGGGCGACATAATCATTCGCAATTTCGGCAAGGCTCGGCATGGGGATGTCTCCCGCAACTGAAAGAGACGCCCGGCGGATAGCGGGTCGCATATCTATCCGCCGGACTGCGGTTGGGTCCGGGCGAACAGCGCAAAGGGTCATTCTGTCCGCCCGGACCAAGCTTCGATACTATCGGATCATCATTTCCTGGACGGTTATTGAACCTTTGACCGTCCGGAATTTCGCTCGGTTGCCTGATTCTGCGTCCAGTTCGGCATTGGTCTTTTTGGACCACGCCTCCCATTCCTTGTTGCGCTTTTCGCTTTCGGCGCCGCTCGGGAAATCGGGATAGGTCTGCGTCAGATACAAGGTCGGTTCGCCATCGCGGCGATCGACATTGTAAAAGATTTTATAGTCGCTGATCCAGCCCTTGGACTTGGCGAAATCCTGATTTCTCTTCCATTCATTTGCCAGATATTTGGCATAGGCCAGGGTTCCGCCATCCTCGATATAGATCCCCGTCATGGTCGTGTAGTCACCGGATACGAGCGGGAATTCGTCGGCCATGGCCGGTGTGGACAATGCCAGCGGGGCCGCGACCATGATGGCGGTCGCCATCGTCATTTTTTTCAATAGTTTCATGATATCCTCCTGTTTTGTTTCGTCTTGGAGGCTCGGACGATATCGAATTGGACAGCCCCCCATCCGGCAGACACATCTCTCCCGCTGGCTGAAACCGGGGTTACCGGGCCGCCTGACTGGCTGTCCATGTCTGCAAATTCGATGCGCCATTAGTGCGCGCAAACAGGAGGCGTCGTCAACGGCCCGACCGTCAATAAAACGTCAATAAAGCATCAATTTGCCAAGGAAGGGGCGGGCAGAAGGTCTGGCCAGCCATATTTCTCCCAAGCCGTGACCAGGCCGATGCGTTTCGCGAAGTCCATGAAATCCGGATGCATGCGAGTCTGGCGGATTGGTTCGATATCGGCCCAGAGCGACATCAGGCCCACCATATTGGGCGGCGTGATCTGGGCCCCCAGGGTCTTGAACACCATCGGTGCAAAGCCCATCCAGATCGCCGGCCATACGATCGTAGGATCATGGGGATCGGGAAAAGTGGCATGCAGCATTTCCAGCATCTGGCAATATTGCTGCCGGTCTTCCTCGCGTCCGCTGTGAATACCATTTGCCGCAAACTGCCAGTAAGCGTCCATCGCTTCGGGCGACATCGGCGCCGTTCCCGCCGGCGGAAAGATCACGCTGTTCATCAGCTTGCGTGTCATTTGATATTGTTCGACGGCAAGTTCGTGGTTTCCCGATGCCGCTGTTGCTGCCGCCAGATGCATCGAAGGCTGGCCAAGATCGGCCATTCTCTGCCCCGCATGTATCGCCTCGTCGATATGACCCAGGTTGAGATGGGCGACGCACAGCATGCCATAGCTGCGGCCGTCGACAGGATCCTGATCAACCGCCGCCTCGATATAGGGCAAGGCTTCCGCGGTTCGTCCGCAATATAGCAGGAACGATCCCAGACGGAGGACAACAGCGGGGTTTTGAGGTTCCAGATGATAGGCCTTGAACGCCAGGTCAAGGGCACCGACGGCGTTGTTCTTGGTCCATTCATAGAGGCCGAGCATGGCATAGGCATGGCCCTGTTTCGGCGAAAGCGCGATCGCCTTCTTGGCACATTCGGCCATGCGCTGTGCTTCACCCAATTTGTCCACGCAAGGCGTGTAAACCGCGGTATATACATGGGTCTCGGCCAGCGCGGTCCAGCATTCGGCAAATTCCGGTTCCAGCGCCAGGGCCTGCTCCAGCAATTTTATCGCCGTGTCGAGCACCCCGTCACCGATCGCCCGCCGGGTCAGTGCCCGCCCCTGCAGATAGAGGCCGTACGCTTCCTTGTTGCCCGTCATACGGCGGACAGCGGGTTCCGCGATCTCCAGCCTGAGCGCAGCGCCCAATTCCCTGGTGATCGTGCGCGCCACCTGCTCGCGTGCGGCAAAAATATCATCTTCCGTGCCGCTGTAGCTGTAGCTCCAGCTCTCAAAGCCGGTCTGCCCGTCGATCAGGCGGACGTTCATGCGGACATCGGCGTTGCGGCGCTGGACGGAGCCTTCGACCAGATGGGATACATGCAGCAGGTCGGCGATTTCCGGCAACGAGAGGTTGGTGTCCTTGAACTGGAAGGACGATGTCCGTCCGGCGACCAGCAGCTCCGGCACCTGCCCCAATGTCGTTATCAACTCGTCGACAATCCCGTCGGCAAAATATTCCTGGTCACTGTCGCTATCCAGAGAGGCGAACGGCAATATCGCCAGCCGTGTGCGGCCGCTTTGCCGGTCAGCCATGATGGCGCGGGATGATGCAGGGTGCCGGACCATCCACGCATCCAGCAACTTGTCATGCTCCACCAGATTTCCCGATGATCTGAGCTTGGCGAGTGCATCACTGACGCTGGTCTGCAAGCGCTGCTCAATCGCCTGCCTCCGCTCGGCAAGCCAGCCGTCGAACGCCTCTCCAAAATTCCGCTGCTCCAGAATACGCCTGCCGCCAATGGCCAGGATGGCAGCCGGTGCTTGCACCCACT
>CAXIBD010000011.1:0-59170 GCA_964022135.1 uncultured Sphingomonadales bacterium
GACGATGGCGAATACTCGGAAAAAGACTGGCCCAATTAAGATGGCAAGATAAAAGGCCGCAGTTTCTGATCGATTGGATATTCCGGATTCCGTCCCGTCGAAAACCATCGGAACTGCGTCGTTTGTGCACATCCCATGAGCGGGTTGGTTCGGCTGGTCCCATACCGACCCGCTCATCTTTTTCCTGAATTCTGCCGGTCGTTACGGCGATGTCAAACAGCCGGACACATGCCTCGCAACTCCCGTAACCCGACCGGTTTGCCCAACGACCGGTCTGTGCGACATATAGCGCAGCTTGATCAATGCAGGCCTGGCACCACGAAATTCGCGAGCCGCATATTTGATCAACAGCAAATTAATTCCGCCAATTTCATTCCAATATTGCTGGTTGCCGGTATCAGTGGAAACTTCGAAGGTCATTGAAAACCAATGGAAATGCGTTTAGACTGATGTTGGTTAATCGCAGCAAAATGGGGGGCTATAAAGTTGCAGAATATAAGCAATGGATAGCGTGGAAGCGCAATTGGCCCACATCCGATCGACAATTGAAGAGGCAATCGAAAGAGTCAATGTTCTCGATAAACGGATGACGGAAGGCAAAGACTCATCCGACGACGATCAGATGTTGATCAGCAGAAGCATGGATGATGGCGATCTGATCAGCCGCGCCGAAAAATATTTGAACTGGGGCCGGTTGAAATCCCGAATTCTGGATAGCGGAAACGGTTTGTTCGCGAATTCATGCTGGAACATGTGCCTGGATATCTTCATCTGCGATCTCAAGGACCAGAGGATTACGGTCTCGTCCATCGCTCACAGTTCGGGTATCCCGATGACCACGGCGATGAGATATATCAACGTGATGGTAGAGCAAGGCCTGCTCCACAAAACGCCCAACTCTGCCGACAACCGGATGATCTTCGTATCGGTATCCGAAGATTGTTCGGAAAAAATAAGAGAACTCCTGATGAGCGCTCCCTTCTAGGATTTTTCCCGGAGCTTTGGCTCTCCGCAGTCCGCTACACACACCCTTGTGATCGCATCGGCAAGTCTGGTCTCCCATTCCGATCACCGTAAAATCTGATTAACCCTAATTTAACCATCTTCCGGCATTTCAGACCGTACCAGGTGACGGTTCGGAGATTGCGGGATCTCCGAACCAGCCTTTTCCGGAATTTCGGGGAAGGTGGGGAACAATGTTATCTGGGTATTTCAATGACCAACGGGATCTTAGAGGCGCTGCTTGCAGAAAAGCTGATCGGCAACAGTCCGAAAATGCAGCAGTTGCGCCGAATTATAAAATTTGCAGGTCACTGCAACAGTTCCATCATGATTACCGGTCCCTCCGGTAGCGGCAAGGAAGTTGTCGCCGAGGCGATCCACATGATTTCCGACCGCGGCACCGCTCCCAATATCGCGGTGAACTGCGGGGCCTTGCCTGACCAGCTGATCGAATCCGAACTGTTCGGCCATGAAAAGGGCAGCTTTACGGGCGCTGTAAACCAGCATGTCGGACTGTTCGAGCAAGCCGACAAGGGAACGATCTTTCTCGACGAAATCGGCGACATGCCGATCAACATGCAGGTCAAGCTGCTGCGGGTGCTGGAAACGCGCATCGTCAACCGGGTTGGCGGCAATCGCAACATCCCCGTCGACGTTCGGGTGATTGCGGCGACCCACAAAAGTCTCGGCGAATGCATCCAGAACAAGCTGTTCCGGGAGGATCTCTACTATCGTCTCTGCGTTGTGCCGATCGAAGTGCCCGCCCTGAAGGACCGGGTGGAAGACATTCCGGAGCTGGTGGCCCATTTCCTGACCAAACAGGACGGCCGGAATCCGGCTCCCGTCTTCACCGCAGGGGCCCTGGCGGCCATGCAAAGCTACGGCTGGCCGGGCAACGTGCGGGAACTGCGCAACGTCGTCGAGCGGGCCGCGGTGTTCTTTTCCGGCCAGGCGGTAGCCGCCGGGGACGTCGCCATGCTGGTCCAGTCCGATATCGCGCCGAAAGCCGAGCCGCTCGGCGCCGTGACGACCGGTCAGGACCTATTCGGTGCAGCAGATCCGATCGTTGGCAATTCCGTCACTCCAGCTGCCTCGCATGGCGACGCTCGGGAAAATGTCGTGCGGGATCTGAATGTGCATCTTCAACATGAAGAACGCCGGATTATTCTCGATGCCTTGGACGCATCGCACGGTATCGTTTCCCGGGCAGCCCGCTCCATCAACATCAAGCGGACCACCCTGATCGACAAGATGCGCAAGCACAATATCGCCTGGCAGATGGACGATAGTCCGCTGTACCAGATCGCGGTCTAGGTCCGCTTCTGCGCCCTAGTGAAAAGGTGCAATTGCTGCCCAGGCCTTCTCGATTTCGTGGATCATTTCGCGGGCCGACTCAACCCGTTCGATGCAGCTTTCCCTGCCTTCCATCTGGATGCGCTTCGCCGCTTCGGTATATATTATGTGCAATGTCTGCGACAGATCGCCGGCAGCCTCGAAATTCAGCGATTCATCAAGCCCGTTCAGAATAGCGAGCGACTTCGCGCGATACTGAAAGATGCGCGCGTCATCGCCGCGCCGTGCACTTTCAATCATCAGGTTCAGGGTTTCACGCAATTCCTCGAACAGCACCGCGACAAGTTCATAGGGGTCAGCCGCGAGGACGCGGCTTTCCTTTGCAATGGATCGGTAGCTGGAGGCTCTTTGAATACGGGACTGAAATGTCATATTATCTGTCTTTCCCAGATCAGTTGTTATTGTCGTTAAAAGAAGCGAACTGTTGTTCCACGTAGGATTGCGTCGATCGCAGAATGGACAGTTGTCGTTCGAGCCCGGCAAAGGTCTTTTGCAACTGCTCCCGCAGTTTTTCCCCGTCCTCGTTTATCTTCGTACGCGCCTCCGCGATCGATTCCCTGATCGACTCCAGTCGCTTCTGCGCCACCGTCAGGGCTCCGCTGTCTTCGGTCAGGGCCGTGGAGATTGCGTCCAGCGCCCCGGACAGGCCGATCTGGCTTTCACTGACAACCGCCGGCTCCAGCATCAATTTCACCGCCCCGCTATCCGCTGCCAATGCGGCGTCCAGCCTGATGTTGTCGATACTCAATGTACCGTCATTCCCAGTCCGCACGCCGATGTCGGCAAGTGTTTTGAAATCGCCCGCGTCCGTGAGACGCGTCGACGTCAGCTGGCTGAGCTTGCGGATCACCTCCCGTGCGCCGCGATCCCCCGCCAGCGGACCACCGCTGGTTCCTGCCACCCCCGGAGCAGTCGCGCTGTTCAACGTTTTGCGCAACTCATTATAGGCGGTCACAAATTCCGTGACGAGACCACGGACATCCAGCGGTTCCGACGATCCGCTGATCGCGAACTGCGTTCCCTCTTGCCCCGCCAGTAGCGAAAGCTCGACGCCCGGGATCGCACCAGTCACCTTGTTGCTGCTGTTGGTCAGCTCGATCCCGTCAACCTTGATGATGCTGTCTGCCGCCAACGCGATATTGGTGAGGTTCATCGCCGGCGATATCCCGCTCTGGACGACCGTGAAGGCATTTTCGACGCCTTCCTGCGCTTCCATGACAAGCCGGGCGCCGGCCTTGTCCGTCAGAATCATAGCCGTCACGCCGCTATTGCTGGCATTGATCGCATCGCGCAAGCCAGCAAGACTGTTGTTGGCGCTGTCAATGATGACATCGAAACTGCCGCCACCATTGGTTATCGTCAGTGTTCGTTCCCCGACCGCCTCCGTCGCACTGGCAAATACATCGGAAATCTCGCGCTGTGCCACCGCAATTTGCTTCACTTCCAGCATAGCCGGCAGGCCTTCGGGTCGGCCGCCTTCCAGCACCGATGCGGTTGCAAGATCCTGCCGGCCCGAAAGCAGTTCGCCGACGAAGCCCTGTCCGTTCAGCGTCTCCTTCACAGCGGCTGCGAACGTGGTCAGCGCGGATTGCGTGGCGGCCATCGCCGAGATGCGCGACGAATTCGCTTGCGATCGCTGGTTGAGCTGGCTGAGCTTCGCTCCCTGGGTTGCGGCGAGCAGATCGGTGACCAGCTGCGTCGTGTTGATGCCGGAACCCGCGCCAAGGCTATTTACGATATTTGAGTACATGATAGACTTCCTTTGGATGTTTTACGGCATCCACGGACGCAAATTAATGGCCAGGGTCATCGCTGAAATCAGGCCATGCGGGAGCCGTCGGTGTCAAATCTGACATCCTCGGGCAGCGAGATATTGGGTTTGTTGACGGGACTGATCAACTTTGCGTCGAGCTGGATCAGGAAACTCAGGATCATCGCGACGGCCGCGTACAACCTGTCATCAATCACATCCCCGACGTTGGAAGTAAAATAGAGCGATCTGGTCAGTTCCGGATATTCCATGACGGGCTTGGACAATTCTCCGGCCATTTCGCGCATGGCCAGGGCGATCGCGTCGCATCCCTTGGCGAGCACCACAGGCGCTGCGTCCCGCTCACGGTCGTAGCGCAGGGCCACGGCGAAATGGGTGGGATTGACCATGATCACCGTCGCTTCGGCCACGGCCTTGCGGGTTGAATCGTTCAGCATCTCGCTCCGCCGCTGGCGCTGGATCGCGCGAGTGTCGGGAGACCCTTCGCTCTCCTTGTGCTCATCCTTGATTTCCTGCTTGGTCATTTTCAGGCGCTTGCCGCGCTGGAACAGCTGGATCGGCACATCAATCATCGCGATCAGCACCATGCTCACGCAAATACCGACGAGAAGCTTCAGAAACAGGGAGGTGAAGCTCGCGATCGCGGTGTTCAGATCCTGAGCGGCGAGCTGCGCAATCTGGTCGAGATGCACGAACAGGATCGACCCCCCCACGGCACCGATCAAAATCACCTTCATCAACGATTTGCCCAGTTCCATCACGCCGTTGGAACCAAAAATCCGCTGCAGCCCCTTGATAGGATCAAGTTTCGAAGGCTTGGGTTTCATGGCTGACCACCGAAATCCAAGCGATCCCAGCATCGCCGGGGCGGCAATGGCCGCGACCATCAACAGCAGGAACAGGCTCATGAACTCGGGCATGATGCTCGAGACCAACGCCGCACTGCGACCGCCGACGTCGAACGCCTCGATATCTGCAGGCTGAATGATCAGCGCCTCCGTCACCATATCGGCAAGGGCACCAAATAGCAGACTTCCGAACATCAGAAATGCGCCGGTTCCCGCGAATATGACGAGGGCACCACCCAGATCCCGGGACTGGAGGACGTCGCCGGTCTTGGCGCTGTCCTGCATCTTTTTCGGGGTTGGCGCTTCGGTCTTTTCTCCACCGCCCTGGGACTGTTCGGCCACTAGCCACCTCCCGCGACAAAGGCCGCCTGGTCCAGTCCCATGCCCAGGACGCGAATGATCGTATCGGCGATGATCGGAGCGGTGACCGCCAGCGCGATCAGGCCGGCAGTGATCGTAACCGGTATACCGACGGCAAAGAGGTTGAGCGCTGGAGCGGTGCGAGCCAGGAAACCCATCATCAACTGTATCAGGATGAGCGCGCCACCCACTGGCAAGGCGATCAGCAGGCCCATCGAGAACAAGGTTCCGCCAAATTGTACCATGCTGTAGAGGATATTCCTGTCCATCATGGCAAAGCCGGGAGGGAGCGCAGCATAGCTCTTGACGATGGTGGCGATGAGCAGGAGATGCCCGTCGATGGCCAGTAATAGCAACGTGGCGAATATAGTCAGAAACTGTCCGATGACCGGCGTCGATTGGCCGGTTTGCGGGTCGGACATGCTGGCGAAGCCAAGGCCCATTGCGTTGCTGATGGTTTCTCCTGCGATCAGGACACTGGAGTAGCCCAGCTGAAGCGCGAATCCGATGGCGAGGCCGGTGACCACCTCCCCCATGACGAACAAGATGTTGCCAACACTGATCGCCGTGTCGGCTGGGAGCTCGAAGCCGACCGTGTTGGTGGCGACCATGCCGATCATGAAGGCCAGGATGATGCGGATTTGCACGGGGACATTGGCGGCACCGAAAATGGGGGCCACAACCATTGCCGCGCTTGGCCTGATCATGGCCATCAGCCAGATCCACATCTGGCCTTCGAATTGTGAAAATGCAGGTGCGATCACAGCAGCAAATCCGGAATGCGGGCGAATATCTCGCGAGTGAAGTCGGCGATCAGCAGCAGGATCGATCCGCCGAACACAGCCACAACGCCAGCGACGACGATCAGCTTGGGTACGAAGCTCAATGTCTGCTCGTTGATCGAAGTGGCGGCTTGCACCATACCCAGCACGAGCCCGACCAGGAGCGCCGGGATCAGAAGGGGGGCCGCTGCCAGAGCGGTTATCCAAAGGGCCTGCTGCGCAATGCCAATGAAGAAATCTGGACTGTCGGTCATCGTCTAGGTCGCAAACGAGCCGGCTAGCGAGCCCATGGTCAATGCCCAGCCATCGATCATCACGAACAACAACAGTTTGAAGGGCATGGAAATGATCACTGGCGAGAGCATCATCATGCCCAGGGCCATCAGCACCGCCGCAACCACTAGATCAATGATCAGAAACGGCAGGAAAATAAGGAACCCGATCTGGAATGCCGTCTTCAGTTCGCTCGTCACGAAGGCGGGCAGCATGATCGAAAACGGAATATCTTCGGCGGACGCAAAACCGGTTTTGTTGGACAGCTCCATGAACAGCTTGAGGTCGCTCTGCCGGGTCTGCTTGGCCATGAAACCGTGCATGATGGTACCCGATCGTTCAATGGCTTCGGTCAGGCTGATCTGATCGGATGAATAGGGCGTTATCGCCTGCTCGTTGATCCGCTCGATTTGCGGAGCCATCACGAACATCGACAGGAAAAGTGCCAGGCCCAGCAACACCTGGTTTGGCGGTGTCTGCTGCAGGCCCAGAGCATGGCGCAATATCGACAGGACAATGATGATGCGGGTGAAGCTGGTCATCATCAGGATGAGCGACGGGAGCACCGTCATCAGGCCCATGACGATCAGGATCTGCAACGTTGTGCTCAGCGGCTGGCCATCGCCGGATATGTCGTCCAGCGCCCGCTCCAGTGCCATCGACGCGCCCGGCGTCGCTGTTTGCGCGACGGCGGCTTCTTGTGCGAAGGCGGCTTCTGTGACGAAGACCGACGCCAGCAGCAGGATCACGCTGCAGAGTATTTTTACGCTAGTCCGCATGATGAACATCGATCTTCTGGATGCCGCTACGGGTAACGGCCAATAATATTTGCTGTCCGCCAAAATCGACGACAGCGAGCTTGCTTTGCACGCCCATCGGGATGGTCTCGACGACGTTGAGGATATTCGTGTTCTGTCGCATCATCATCCGCGGCTGGTATTTGCGATACAGCCACAGCGATCCGAAAATCAGCAAGCCGATGAGCGGCACCATGATGAACAGCTTGATGATGTAGTAGGTCATCAGTTGCGCCTTTCGACGCGGGCCCGGGTCATCCCGTTGGACACGATTTCCGCGATGCGCACGCCGAACTTGTTCTTGACCGGGACAACCTCGCCCCGCGCCACCAGTGTGCCGTTCACGTTGATGTCGATCAGCTGGTCGACCTGGCGATCCAGCTCGACGACCGATCCCTCGCGCAGATCCATGATCTCGGAAATGGTCATCGATACATTGCCGACCTCGACCGACAGTCTGACCTTGATGTCGGACAGGAAGCGATAATGATCCTGGGCGGCGACGTCACCCAGATTGGCAGGATGCGCGGTATCGAGAATATCGCTGTCATGTGTCATGTCATTCATCTTTTGGATCCTATAGAAATTGTTTGATCTGGAAGGCGACGCCGCCATTTTGTTCACCGATGCTGCCGTGCGCAAAAACCCGGTCTCCGATGATCAACGGGACGTTGTCGGTAGGGGAAACGGGAAGGATATCGCCGACGGCAAGTCTGGAGAGTTCCGACAGGCGCATGGTTGGCCGACCGAGAACCGAACGAACCGGCAGATAAATCTGTTCGACCGATTCCTTGAGATCCGCAGTCCAGACCGGATCAAACTCGTTCGTCGCCTTCTGGTGGGGACGATTGAGCTGGGGTTCGATCGCGGTCAATCCGTCGAGTGTCTGGATGATGTCCATTGCGGCAATCTGGTGTCCGGACATCGTGATCGATACCGCGGAAACGAGTATCGCTTCATTTTCGAGATTCAGCTCGATCTCGTCGGGAGCCAGATAACAGCCACTGTAGCGCACCGGCGTCTCGCATAGCGTGGCCCAGGCCTTTGTCAGCACGGTGACCATTGCGCCGGCCAGACGATCAATCATCGCGATTTCAGATGTCTTCAGCTCGCCACCGGCAGATTCCTGGCCATCGAACTGGCCGCCGAAAAAGCAGTCTACCGATGCCGTCAGGAAAGTGCGAGCGACGCGCACCAGAATTGGCCCTTCAGATGCACCGAGATGGAATTCAAGATAGACCGAGTGGCTGGTCTGGTCCGACAACCAGTCGATGAACGGGAGCTTTGCCGCCTCACCCATCCTGGCGGTCATCTTGAAGTCGATGATGTTCGACAGATGCCCGCCAAGCAGGCTATCAATCTTTCGCTCCACCTTTTGATAGGCCCGCAGCAGCAGATCATCCTGACCGCCTTTTTTGAGCAGGCTGTGGTTGGCCGGAGTAGCGTCGCGGTTGACGCCGGGGTCAGCAGGTATGGATTCTGTCGGGGATGGCTGGACGGTGGTCATGACGATATTGCTTTCCTGAGCACTTACTGGATAACCATGTTCGTGAAATAGACATCCTCGATGCCGCCAAATCCGGCCTTTTCCTTGAGTGTCTCATTGATGATATCGCGCAGCTTCCGCTTCAGCCGGAGTTTGCCTTCCGGCTGCTCAAGATCAACGGCATTCTGCTGCCCCAGTTCCATGAGGACAGCGGAGCGAATGGCGACCTCGTGATTCACGACATTTTCGAAGACGCGTTCGTCATAATAAGTCGATACCGCGAGCGACAACTGCGCGAAGCTGTCGGAATCCGACAGGTTGGAGGTAAACGGCTGCTCGATCTGGTGATAGGTAATCTTGAAATCGCTGGCCGACTCCTTTGGTAGCGATTGCTTGGCCTCTTTTTCGCTCATCTCCGTACCGTCTTTCAGGATGATTTTCGGCTTGTTGGGATCTTCCGGCTCTTCATGCTCGCCACCAACCATGCCGGCTGCATAGAAGCCTCCGGCGGCGCCTCCGCCTCCGAGGACTGCGATCAGGCCTGAAGCCAGGAGCAATTTTTTGAATTTGCCCTTCTTCTTCGTCTTTGGCTTCTCGTCTTTTGCTTTGGTGTCTGACATTTTGACCTCTGGGATTGTTAAGATTGCGGGTTTGGAGATGAACTTCAGGCGTATCGGCTGGTATCGGAAACCGGCTGGCTGTCCGGGTTGCCGGAAAATGCGGACCGCGTTCGAACCGGCCTGACAGGAGCGGATTGCTGTTGGCGTTCGTCACGATTGTGCTGCTGCGAAAAATGCCCGCTCTCGCCCTTGGTCGACGTCGCCATATGGTCCTTTACATCGACCCGAAGCGTGAGATCATCGCGACCCTGCGATTTCAGCAGATCCTGGAGGATATGGCTGTGCTGGGCGATGATATCCTTGGCGGAGCGATGGTCGGTTTGGATTTCGATGATCTCGGTCGACCCGCGGGTTGTGAACATGATTTCCATCCGTCCCAGATTGCGGGGATTGATTTCGAACTTCTTGCTCTCCCCGCTTACCGACATGTCGGAAATCTCGGCAGCCAGGCGTTCCGCCAGCCGGGGCGCGGACAGGTCGAACGGCGCATTGGCCTGCACGGTCTCGCGGACCGCTGGAATGGCTGACAAGTTTGCGATCGGAAGCTGGTTGGCCAGGACTTCCGCCGGCTTTGTCGGCAGTACTTCCGCGGTGCCTGCTTCGTCCTGCGCAGCTGTCCGCTTGAATCCTTTCGCCATCAACGGTGAATTGGGCAAATCGATCGGGCGGACGAGCTCGGTCGCGGCGAGCAAGGGAGAGGTGGACTGGGCGCTTGCCGCGGCGGCGTTCGGCGCTTCGCTCCCGAGCTTCTGGATGAGCGGCTGACGCGGGTCAACCGTCTCCAGCCGCGGAGCGATCGAGGCCGCTTCCGTTTCACCGCCAGCAAGCGACTTCTCGGATTTCTCTGTTCCGGTCGACAGGGGAGCGCGCTCCTGACCAGGCCGGCCCATGGGGGTTACCGGAACCTGGAACGCCGGATCCGTCGCTTCTGCAGCAACTGCCTGACCGGCAACAGGTTTGCGTCCCGCAAATGTATCGGCAGGCACCAGCATCGCAGCCTCGTCGCTGGCCACCGGTGCTTCGGGCGTTCCAAGGAAAGCGCCTTTCGGTGATGGCAAGGCAGGACCATTATGATCGACTACCGGCAGCATCAGATGGGCAGCCCAATTTTGGACGGCTTCCGAATCGAAATCGTCAGCGTCATCTGTTTCGAAAACCAAAGCATCCACCGCGACGGCGTTGGCCGTCGATTGTGGCTGTTGTTCGGCCGGTTGCAGAAGCGATCCGAAATCGGTGTTTGAAGCGTTGTTGTCCATACCAACCGGTCTTGCAGAAAACATGCCAATTATGGAATGAGCGGCTTCAGACATCATTTTGCCAATCATTACGAGGCTCCTTCTTTTTGTAATTATCTATATTATACAGTATGTTGATAGACATATCCGTTCGTCGATTTTCCATTTTTCGCAGCAGCGACAACTTGGATTGCAACAGTCGCTCGGTGCCGTCATGCACCGCACGGGCGGCAAAATTCTGCCGCTCTGCCCTGGCAAAATCTTGCCGCGCGACCTGCACCGAGACGGCAACGACATGGGACGCGTCCAGCAAACGGTCCGACAATTCCATTTTCGCCGAGAAAAGATCGGCGATCGGAGCGGGATCGCTCTCATGCGTCTCGGCGTGCAGACGGCTTATCCTCTGCGCATTATTCTCCAGCGACGAGCAGTGGTTGCTCGCTCGCTGCAGCGCTCGCTCCTGCAGACGCTTTTGCGTCTCCCGAACCTTCAGCACCCGCTTCAATCCCTTGACCCGGCGCTTCATGACGCGAATATTTCGGACAGTTGGCTGACGCTTGTCTGGTAATCGATCAATTCGTGCGGTCGCTGCTTGATATATTCCATCAGCAGCGGCCAGCTCGCCAGCGCCTCGTCAATGTCGGGATCATTGCCGGCCTGATAGGCCCCCATCAGCACGAGATCGCGATTTTCCTCGTAAATCGACCAGAGGCGGCGAAAATGAGTCTGGGCGTCATGATGCGCCGGCTCGACAATGTCGACGGCCACGCGGCTGATCGACTTACCGATATCTATGGCCGGAAAAACACCCTGCTCGGCCAGCGACCGCGACAGGATGATATGCCCGTCGGCGATGGCCCGCGCGCTGTCGACAACCGGATCGTCGAGATCGTCTCCGTCGGCCAGAACGGTGTAGATGGCGGTGATTGAGCCGCCGGTGTCGCTGTCATTGCCGGCCCGCTCGATGAGGCGGGGGATCATCGACAGGGCCGAGGGCGGATAACCTTTCATGGTAGGTGGCTCGCCGGCGGCCAGGCCAATTTCGCGCTGCGCGTGCGCGACGCGGGTAAGACTGTCGATGACCAGCACCACCGACAGTCCCTTCGATCGGAAATGCTCTGCAATCGCCGTCGCCCGATAGGCGGCCTTCAGCCGGGACGACGGGGAATGATCGGCCGGAACAGCGATCGTGACCGTTGGCGACGCATCCTTCTTGCCCCGTCGCCGGGTGACAAAATCATTCACCTCGCGGCCCCGTTCGCCGATCAGGCCGACGACGACCACGTCGGCGACGACGCCGTCCAGAATCTGGTTGATCAGCATCGACTTTCCGACGCCCGAGCCGGCAATGATGGCCAGCCGCTGGCCCCGCCCGATCGTCAGCAGACCGTTGAGTGCGCGGATTCCGATGTCGATCGGCTGGGATACGCTGGCGCGGCGCAGCACATTGCCTTCCTGACCGGCGAGTGGAACCGTCTCCGTCGTCAATATCGGGCCATTGCCATCAATCGGTTCGCCCATCGGTCCTATGACCCGACCGAAGAGCGCTTCGCCCACCGCGGCCTTGTTGGATTTTGCATAGGGCATCACCCGACTGCCGCTCCGCAACGGTGCGTCCTGGGTCATCGGGATCATCAAAGCCCGCGCACCCTTGAAACCGACAACTTCCGCGCTGATTTCCCTGCCGTCGGTCGCGATCACCCTGCCCGAATATCCCAGCGGATATTCGAACCCTGTTACCTCGAGCATGCCATTGTCATGGGCCGACAACTTGCCGACAAATCGCGGTTCGTTGCCGATGTCATCTAGCCGCGACAATATTTCGCAGACGGCCGGACGGGCTCCGCTCGGCGCCATAGCTGTAGCGCGTCTATCAGTCATGGCCAGCCTCGGATCCGCTGCTGAACTCGTCAATAAGCGCCCGCAGTTCGTCCAGTACCACCGCCGATCCCTTTTCGATCCAGCCCCCGGAATGGCTCAGCCTGAGGTTTCCGCGCAACATCGTCTCGTCGCCGCGCAACGCCAGTTTGCAGGCATCGGTGTCGATCAGGGCGAGATCCTCCGGATGCAGAACAAGCGTAACGCCCTTCTGATCCTGGTCGACCAGGTCCGCCAGTTGCGCGGACCAGGCCCGGAGCAGGGCTGGGTCGGGGACGGCCAGTTCGGCACATCGCCGGAAAAGGGATTCGACGGCTTCAAGAATGAAACCGGAACTGCCCGCCGACGACAGGTCGTTCACATGCGCAAGCGCGTCCGCGAGCGCGTCCCTCGCTTGGCCGGCTTCGCTCTGATGCTCGACAAAGGCCGCCTGGCCATCTTCCCATCCCTTCTTGTAGGCGACATCAAAAATGTCCCCGTCCGCGTTGGCCGAGGACACTGGACCATCGGACCGGTCGCTGGGGGAAAAGCTGGAGAAACCGGTTGGCTTGCCCTGCCCTTCCTTCGCATCCAGACCGCTGGCCCAGGAATTGAACTGGCTTTGATCGGACGCGGTCCGCCATAGCGGTGCCACATTGCCGAAACTATGCGTTGCGCCCGCATCAGACATAATCCGCTCCGGCACCGGCCATGTTTATCTCGCCATTGTCTAGCATCACCTTGGCCACGGCGATGACGGCCTTTTGTGCCGCGATCACGGCATCCATGGGCTGCGGTGGTGCCTCGGCCATCTCGTCCTGGATGGTTTCCGCGGCCCGCTTTGACATCGCGCCAAAAATCTTGGCGATCAGATCAGCTGGAGCGCCGCGCAAGGCCGGTACCAATATGCTGGAATCGACTTTCCGCATGACCGTGCCGATATCCTTCTTGGACAGACTCATCAGGTCGGCGAAGACAAACATTTCGTCCTCGATCAGTTTCGCGGTCACCTTGTCCCGTTTCATCAGCTCCTTGAGCAACGACCGTCCTCGTTCCTTGGAAAGATTGTTGATGATCGTGGCGCTATCGAGCACGCCGCCGACCTGCATCGGCGGAATCGTTTCCGTCTCCGGTGGACTTGTGTTCTCCAGCAGCCCGTGGATATGCGCGAGCGCCTTGCCGCTAACCGGTCCCAGCGTAGCGACGCGATAGATCAGGTCGGCCTGGTAATCAGCCGGCAGCAGCTGGATGATTTCTGCAGCTGTTTCAGGTGTGAGAAAGGACATGAGTACGGCAGAAATCTGCGGCGGCTCATTCAGAATCAGCTCGGCAATATCCTTTGCCGGGATCCATTTCAGCAGATCGGCAATATTGCTGGGCCGCTTGGGGGCGAAACGGTTCATTATCGTTTCCGCGCGGGAAGTACCCAGAGCCTTGCGGAAAACACGGCTCACTTTTTCATCAGACTTGTAGGCCAACATGGTCTGGTTCATCGTCAGCGCAAGAAACCGGTCCAGCGATTCGTCGATCTGCGTCGCATCGACGTTGGCCACGCTGAACATTGCGTCACCCAGTGCCTCGATTTCATGCGGTTCCAACCGCTCCAGAATCTGGGCGGCCTCTGCATCATTGAAAAGGAGCATCAGAATAGCGGCGGTCTGACGACCGGTCATGAGTTCCAGCGGTCGCACCTGTGGCTCGGTTTCTGGTTCGTTGATTTCTTCAGTATCAGCCATTTGCGTCCTCCAGAGCATCCGATTCTTTGAGCAGTTCCTTGACCACCAGTGCTGCGTGATCAGGATTCTGTTTGACGAAGTTCTGCGTCAGGATCGCGCGTTCCTGGTAGCTTTTGGCAGAGGTGATCATGTCGATCGTGACCGGTTGCGCGGACCCGTCGGCGGGCTGATTCTCCAGCGAACCGCCATTATAGGTAACGGTCGCGTTTGCTGGCATGGCCTCGTTTGGCAACACGGCGGCCTCGTCTCCAATCCGCCGCAAGGCTTTTTCCGAATTCTGCCAGCGCTTGAGGATCGGCCGCCCGATGCCGAATACCAGCAACAGGGCCACCAGCAGGGCGGAGAGATTGCGAACCAGCATTCCGAACCAGGAGGTTTCATACCAGGGTTCGGCTGCCGGATCCTCGTCGACCGGGTTGAACCGGCGGGCGGTGACTGCGACCTGATCCCCGCGCGGCGTACTGAACCCCACGGTGCTTTTTATGAGCTTTTCGATCTCCTGGATTTCTTTTGGCGATTTCTTGTTCTTGATCGCGCGCTCATTGATCGCCACTGCTACGGAGAGGCGAGACACCTGTCCGGGAGCCTGGTTGATAACGGCCACCTCTCGGGCGAGTTCGAAATTCCGCCGATATTCCTCGCTCGACTTGATCGGTTCCGTCATTTCTGCAGCTCCGCCTGCCGCATCTGCAGGCTGATTACCCAGTTCCGCGGGAGCGGGCGGACGGTTGGCCAGCGCGCCTGGAATGCCGCCGGCTTCACTTCCGCCAACTTCGCTGGATTTCTGTCCCTGTTCAAAGCGCAACACCGATCCGTCGACGGGATAAGTCTCGCTGGTCGCCTGTTTCTCGTCGAAATTCACATCCGCTGTCACTTCCGCGACAAAATTGCCGGCTCCAACCAGTGGGGTGAGGAGACTGGCCAACGATTGGCGATAGCGATCTTCTATGGCAGCCTTCACTTTTAGCTGGGCGTCGCTTCCGGGCGAAGACTCGTCACCCTTGCTCGAAAGGAGCCTGCCGTTCTGGTCAATCACCGATACATTCGAGGTGGAAAGACCCGGAACGGAACTGGCAACCAGGTTAAGGATAGCCTGGGTCTCTTTCTCGTCCAGTCTCGTCGAACTCGCAAGATGCAGGATTACCGATGCCGACGGCTCATTTCTGTCGCGCAGGAAAATGCTCGGCTGTTCGACCGCCAGATGGACGCGAGCCGACACGACGCTGTCGATGGCTTCGATCGACCGGGCCAAGTCTGTTTCGCGAGCAGTGCGCAGCTTTTCCGATTCCACCGCCCTGCTTGCGCCCATGGGCATGGTGGACATGATCGAGTCGCCGCTCGGCGCAGATCGTGGCAGTCCCTTGCCGGCGAGCTCGATCTTCGCCGTGTGGTAATCCTCGCTGCTGACCGTGAGTGTGCCGGAGTCCTCGTCGACATCATAAGCGATGTTGACGGCTTGCAGAGCTTGCATGACCGCCGATTTGTCATTGTCTGGCAATCCGCGGAACAGATCGCGTTGCGGGGGCTCCCTCAATACAAGCCAGACACTGATGGCGGCCAGGAGCACCCCGGACAATATAATCAGCGGCAATGCCCGTGCGATCGCGGGCTGTTTGATAACGGACTGCAGGTTTCCGAGCACACCGCCAGAACCGGCAATATTACCGCTTGGTGACAGCAATGCGTTGGGTGTCGCGGCGGTCAGGGATTGACCGGGAGAGAATTGCTCAGCCATCTACTAAACCTGCATGTTCATTATGTCCTTGTAGGCGGACAATAATTTGTTGCGGACTTGCAATGTGGATTCAAATCCCAGGGAGGCCTTGTGCTTTGCCAGCATGACCGCGGCGACGTCGTTGCTTTCGCCCATTTGATAGGCCTTCATTTCTTCAGCGGCAGTGGCCTGAAGCTGGTTGACGTCCTGGAGAGCGGTCGTGAGCTGGGCGGAAAAGCTTTGCGCACCCGTTGCTTCCTTGGGACCGGAAATCTGCCCGGACCGGCCAAGCCCGTTATTCTTGGTTATGTCCTGCAACGCGTTATTCTGGTTGAGAATGGCGTTGCGCGCGGCGAGCAGGCTGTTCATGTTGACTGAAGACATTTCTTATCTCTCTCTAGGCTGCCAGCGCGCGCATGTCGGCCATCCGATACCGCAGCGTGCGTTCCGAAATGCCCAGTTCCTTGGCGGCGTCACGGCGATTGCCGTTGGTTTTTTCTAGTGTTTGATTGATCGCTTCATATTCGACGTTCTTGGAAATCGAATGCAGGTCGCGGCCGCGTATAAAGCGTGACGAATGCCCGTTCTCGACGTTGTCCTGCTTAGGTTTGACGGTCAGTCTTGCGCCGGAAAACATCAGGTCGTCGGCTTCGATCCGATCACCATCGCACATCACCAGAGCCCGCTGCAGAACGTTGGACAATTCCCGGACATTGCCTGGCCACCGGTGCTCCTTGAGCCGTTCGACGCAGCAACGGGAAAGCGAAACGAACTTGTCGCTGCGTTTCTGGAGATCGATCATCATGAATGCGGCGATGGCGACAATATCGGCGGGACGCTCTGCGAGCGGGGCGATTTCGATCGGCATCACGTTCAGGCGCCAGTACAGATCCTCCCGGAACCGGCCTGCCCCGACTTCTTCGGCGAAATCGCGGTTGGCAGCGCAAAAGACGCGCACGTCGATCTTCTCGTGACGGGAAGCGCCGACGGGAAGGATTTCACCCTCCTGCAGTACGCGCAGCAATTTTGACTGGCTCTCGAGCGGCATCTCGGTAATTTCGTCGAGAAATATGGTTCCGCCGTCGGCCTCCTTGAACAATCCGGTCGCGCTATTATAGGCGCCGGTAAAGGCTCCTTTCTTGTGGCCGAACAGAATGGACTCGATCATCGACTCTGTGATCGCTGCACAGTTCACGGTGACGAACGGCTTGTTCGCTCGTTCGCTATGTTCATGGATATAGCGCGCCATGCCTTCCTTGCCGGTGCCGGTCTCACCGGTAATCATCACATTGGCATCGCTGCGAGCGACGCGCGCGGCATATTTATACAGGGCGATCGATTTTGGGTCTGCATAGGCCGGCCCCTGGCCACCGCGCATCGACTCGACAATGCACGACAGGCCAAATTCTCTGTCTGCATTGCCGAATTCGATTCGCAGTGGCTGGCTGAGGCTAGTCGGTATGAAATGGAATGGCCCATCGCGGAAAACCACGATGGGGTCTCTTGCTTGGCCCGTTTCATCTCTGGCTGCCTCACGTGTCTTGCGGGGTAGCTGTGCGGCAGAAGATGAAAGACGATGCGTCGGCTGTTGTGCTTCGACGCCCGCAAGTAGATCGACAAGCTCTGGAAACCTAGAGACCAGGCTGGGCTTCAATTGATTGTTGATCATGACCATTCCCTTGCATTTCAGTGTGAGCGGCGGACCGATATGCTCGCTCTCGCTCACTACTTTGCAACAGGCGTGCCAGTTCTAAGAACGGCAAAAATCTGCCGATTGCCGTCCTTTAAACTGTCAGAATTCCGTCATCCCTGTCGGAAAATGGACGTTTTTCAAACCGATCGTCGGGATCCCGACGCTTTTCTGCTTAATAAAATTTTGGGTCGCCCGTTAACTGCTTCGAGGCCGCTTCATCCATCGAGGTGACCCGCTAGATGAAACGAATATCTGAACTGTGAAAAGGATAACACCATGACTGTAATCGGAACCAACGTAACCGCCATGCGCACCAGCTATGCTTCTAACCAGGCTGAAATGGGTCTCGCAAAATCTATCGAACGCCTTTCAACCGGCAGCCGCGTCAACTCTGCAGCTGACGATGCTGCAGGTTACTCGATCGCCACCCGCATGACTTCGGAAGTGCGTGGACTGAACATGGCGATCCGTAACTCCAACGACGGCATTTCGCTGGCCCAGACCGCTGAAGGCGGCATGAATGAAATCACCAGCATGCTGCAGCGTATGCGTGAACTGTCTGTCCAGTCTGCCAACGGCACGCTCTCCGGCGGTGACCGCACCAACCTGCAGACCGAAGTTACCGCTTTGATCGCCCAGATCGGTGATGTTGCATCCCGCACGAGCTTCAACGACGTGGCATTGCTTGATGGTACGAACACGACGATCAGCATCCAGACTGGTGCCGACGCGAGCCAGACGGTTGATATCACCTTGACCGATGTCGATGCGACTGCCCTGGCCGTTAATGCACTCGACATCAGCACTGCGGCTGGCGCAACGGCTGCCTTGACCGCGCTGGATACCGCTCTCGATACGGTCACCACCGCACAGGCTTCCCTGGGTGCTGACCAGAACCGTCTGCAAGCTACAGTTTCCAACCTCTCCGATCGCGTTGCCAACATCTCGGAATCGCGCTCGCGGATCATGGACGTCGACTTCTCGGCTGAAACCACCGAGCTGGCCAAGAACCAGATCCTGAGCCAGGCTTCGACTGCAATGTTGTCGCAGGCCAACCAGTCCCAGCAGTCGGTCCTGAGCCTGCTCCGTTAATATCCGAACTGCAAAACATAGAAGAGCCTCCTCCCTTGCGGGAGGGGGCTCTTTTTTCATGGATCACTTTCGGACAGGCGGCTCGTCGAGCCGGTCGGGATCAGCCGGCCGTCATCGCGAGTTGAAGTTTTTCCAGCGCCCGCTTTTTGATCTGGCAAATGCGCACGGATGAGACATCGAGGATGGCGCCTATTTCATCAAGCTGCATTTCCTCGACGAAATAGCAGTTGAGTATCAGCTGCTCGCGCTCGTTCAGCTGCTTCAGATTGGCAGCCAATATTGCCACCATCTGGGACTTTTCCAGCTTCTCGTGCTGGTCGTCATCCTGGTCGGTGAACCAGCTGCTCGAATCGCAATAGACTTCATCCAGCGAGCCGACATGCACATCGATCGCGCGATCGGTATTTTTGCGAAACTCGCCCGGTTCCAGGTTCATCGCGGTAGCCAGTTCGGCGTCGCTGGGTTCATATCCCAGTTCCTGCACCAGCCGTTCCCGATAGCCCCGGACCTTCTTGTGCCAGTCAACCGACGCACGGCGCAGGTTGCAGGTCGATCGCAGGTCATCAATCATCGCTCCGCGGACGCGCACATAAAGATAGGTGCTGAAACTGTGCCCCTGATCGACATATTTTTTTGCCGCTTCGATCATCGCGATCAGGCCGACCTGGATCAGGTCCTCGATCTCCATCTGATCCGGTGCGAAGGATTTCACCTGCCACGCAATTTTCGTCACCAACGACTGATTTTCCCGGATCAGACGGTTCTCGTCCAGGCTCATCGCGCCATATGCTTGCGATGCTCGGTTCTTTGCTTGCAACATATCTATCTTCCGATTGGTCATTAGAATGGGTTGGCGTTGGTCACAGCCATCGGTTGGCCGACCTGCGGCGCACCGATCTTGGTGAGCACCTCGATCGACTTGTCATCCGGCAGTTCCTGATAGGACAGCACCGTCAGATCGGGGAACCGCTGTTTCAGCAGCGCTCCAAGCGGGCGCCGCACCACCGGCGATGTGACCAGCGCCACATCTCTGGCTTCCAACGGCAGCGTCCGGGCCGCATCGTCCACCGCCGCGATAATTTTCTGTGCGAGCTGCGGCTCTATGGGATAGCTGGCCTCTTCGCCCACCTTGAGCGCTTTCACGAGCAGGCTTTCGAGTTCGGCATCCAGCGTCACCACTGGAAGCGGCAGGCTCACCGGTACCAGCGTCTGCACGATCAGATTGCCAATCTTCTGGCGGATGGCATCCACCATCTGCGACGTATCGCTGTGCGAGCCCGACGCTTCGAGCATCGCCAGACAGATCTGCTGAAAGTCCTTGACCGGTACCTTGTCGGCAAGCAGATCCCGGCATATTGCGGTGATGGTGTAGAGTGACAAGGGTTGCGGCGTCAGGCTGTCGACCAGCTGCGGCGACGATTCCTTCAGGAAGTCCAGAAGCTTCTGCGCCTCGTCCATTCCGAAAAGCTGGGCGGCATTCCGCCGGACTACGTCATTGAGATGGGTGGCGATCACCGTCGGCGCATCGACCACGGTATAGCCCTCGGCAATCGCCTGCGATTTCTTGTCGGCACCGATCCAGATGGCGTCCATACCGAAGGTCGGGTCCTTGCACGGCCGGCCCTCGATGACCGAGTCCACGTGCCCGTCATCAAGCGCGATGAAATCGTTGGGCCAGACGGTGTCCTCGCCCAGAACCATGCCCCCCATCATTATGCGATAGCTGTTGGGCTCGAGCGAGAGATCATCCTTGATCCGGACCAGCGGGATGACAAAGCCCAGTTCTTTTGAGATTTGCCGGCGAATACCGGTGATCCGCTTCATCAGCGGTGCCCCCTTGCGATCCTCCACCAGCGGTACCAGTCCATATCCGATTTCGATGCCCAGCCGGGCCTTCTCGGACACATCCTCCCAGTCGATCTGTTCGGGATTCTTTTCCGGCGGCGGAGCGACCGCAGCCGCCACAGGCTCGGGCTTGCGAATGAGATAATAGGCTATGCCGCCTGCAACTGCCGCCGCCGAGAGTACAACAAGATGCGGCATGCCCGGCAACACGCCGAGGATCGTCAGGATGATCGCGACCGGGACCCAGGCTGGGCCCGAACCGAACTGGCCCGTGATCTGGTCTGCGAGATTCTGGCTGGAGGACACCCGCGTCACGATGGCCGCTGCGGCGATTGACAGGATCAGAGCAGGAACCTGGGCGACCAGCGCATCACCGATCGCCAGCATCGAGTAGGTGCTCGCCGCTTCCCCGAACGACAGACCGTGGGTCGTCAGGCCCAGGACGATACCCCCGATGATATTGACCGCGAGAATCAGCACGCTGGCAACGGCATCCCCCTTCACAAATTTCGACGCGCCATCCATGGAACCATAGAAATCCGCTTCCGTGGCGACTTCCGATCTCCGCGCCTTTGCTTCCTCCGGTGTGATCAGGCCGGCGTTCAGGTCGGCATCGATCGCCATCTGTTTGCCCGGCAAGGCGTCGAGGGTAAAACGGGCCGATACTTCCGAGACCCGGCCGGCGCCCTTGGTGATGACGATCAGATTGATAATCATCACGATACTGAATACGAAGATGCCGACAACATAATTGCCGCCGAGCAGCAGACCGCCAAAAGCCTCGATAATCTGGCCTGCGGAATCGCCGCCGGCATGCCCTTCCACCAGGACCACCCGGGTTGAAGCAACGTTCAAGCCCAGTCGCAACAGGGTCGCGAACAGCAGCACCGTCGGGAAACTGGAAAAATCGAGTGGTTTGTTGGCGTTCAGCGCGACCATCAGGATCGCCAGCGAGATCATGATATTGGCGATAAACCCGATATCCAGCAATATGGTCGGCAGCGGCAGCACCATGAAGATGACGAGCAGCAGCGTTGCCATCGGCAGCAGTCCGGATTTCAAGTGACCCGCCAATTGATCCAGAGAGAAATACTTTTTCATCATGTTGTTTTACATTCCAAGCGAGGTGAGCATGAGATAGGCAATCCGGGCAGACGCATCGAAGGGCTTCGGATTTTCGGAACTGCCCTGATCATTGATGTGATTTTTTGCGATACGCAGATAATCGGCAGGCTGAACCATCGGCATCGATGGTTCAGCCTGCGGCAAGATTTTTCCGCCGGCCTGCAAATTGTTGCCGCCTGCCTGCATCGAGGCATTGTCCAACTTGGCAATGAATTGGTTCCGGATATCCCGATAGCTGCGGGCGTTTCCGGATCTGTCATAGAATATCGGCCGGTTCGAACGGGCGGCGCTGGCAAATGCCGGTGCAGCAGCTGCGTCCGGATTGGCCTGATATGCTGTCAGAAACTTTCCTGCGCCGGCGGGGCCCAGAAAGTGCGCAAGATAGAGGTCCACAGATTCAGGTTCTCGGCCAATCCGGCTTTCGAGGTAAGAGCTGTTTTCGCGCGCAAATTCGCCTGCGAGGTTGGCCGACAGCGCAGGATCGTTTCTCAGCGCAAGAATGCTGGATTTCAGCGCCTTGTCGCGTACGGTAAAATTGCCGTTCCGATCCGCCGAGATCGCATTTTGCGCCCAGCCCAGACCATATCCGTCGCCCTTCTGCTTGACCAGACCGAGCCACGTTTGTTCCACGAATTGATAGAGACCGGTGGCAGAAGAACTGTTAGCCTTGGCATCGGGACGCATCCCGCTTTCCAGCTGTGCCTGGGCCATCAGATATTTGAAATCGACACCATTTCTCTGGGCCGAGCGCGCAATCACGCTCGGCAGGTTGCGTCGATCAAAATTGGGGCTGATGGATAGAGTAGACATGATTGGCTCGATTTCTCCTACAAAGGAGATAAGCAATGATCATGCCAGAATTTGAAATCCGCGGCCGCGGCCGCTGTCTTGATAGATTATACAGGGTTCAGCGACCGCGTGCGCTGTTGGAATAAGTGTCGGCAGGATGGGAAAGCCACCCGGAAAGAAGCTGCAATCGCGACGAACTGTGATCCCGCAGAAAGCGAAGACGGTATACAGAGGCCTGCATCAGTTCATCTACTTCCGACATGATCGGTCGCAAAGACTGTTCCACATCAAACGGTTGCAGATCCTTCAGTTTCAATACCGCGTTGCCAAGCTCCTGGCTCGCCCGAAATATGGCATCGCTGTCATGACCGTCCAGCGCGAGCACCAGATTGTCCTGAGAATTGCGAAATGTTTCGACTATATCGTTCATTTCTCTGAATCCACGCCGATGACTCCGGCGTCGAGCATTTTTTCAGCCAGCGCCTCGGTATCGACACGATAGGTGCCGGATGCAATCTGTTGTTTGATGTCAGCAACTTTTTTGACATCGAACGGCGGCTTTTCCGCTACCAGCTGCGAAACAGTCGTCGAAATCGTACTGGAATTCCCTGTTTTTGCTGTGTCTGCTGCTCCCGTGGCGGTCTCTTCAGCGGCGCGCTCCAGCTGTGCCGCGGTCAGCGAAATCGCACTAGGCATCTCCGCCTTTTCGGCATCGGCTGCCCCCTTGCCGGATCTGGCTCCGGCGTCATTCAAAGCCGGCCTGTCCAACCGCAAATTCATGCTCGAATAGCTATCAACTGGTTTCATGTCATTCCATCCTTGCTACGCCAAAACAGCAAATTTTGCGCTTTGCTATCGCCTTTCCGGCAGCGTTCATAACATCTTTCATAGTCATTTACGGTGCGTTCGGAAAAAATTAATCTTTCGCTACAATCTTTTTTCACTGCGTCAGTTCGACTTCCCCTGCACCCGATACGCGAGCAAACAATTCCTTGGCCTTGCGATCGGTGCGAACAGGAATATAATCTCCCAAACCGCCGCTTTGCTGGGCAATGACGCTGTAGCTGATGCTAAAGTTCGCCCGGCGAACGATAAGCGTGACCGGCTGATTGCGCTGCACCAGAGGGCCCTCCGCCGTGTCGCCTCTTTGGCCGCCACTGCTTCGGACGGGAACAAATATCCGCCACCCCAGCTCCGGACAACTCACCTGCACCGCGTTGCGATATGTTTCCGAAATTTGGGCGGCCTTCGAACATCGCTTCAACTTGAGCTTGGGATCGATCGGCGCCAGGGCACCGCCGGCATCACCTATTGCAGCACCCAAATGCCCGGCGACTTGTCTGTCGAGTAGCGCGGTGTCTTCAAAGGCGGGAGTGGCCGCCGTAAGGCCAACGGCAAGAATGGATAATGCGAAACGATAGCGGTACATGGTTTGGTTCCTAAATTCTATTTGCAGGAACCAAGCATGTTTCGTGCCAAACACGCTGCGAATTTCGGATAGCAGCCATCACCTATCTCGCGAGCTAGCGAAAACTCAGCACGATCATCTGTTTCTTGCTGGGTTTTGAAACCAGTTTGTCCGGGACCTTCAGGATGATCTTCTTCCCATCCTGGCCGGCTTTCTCAAAGGCATCCGCTATTGCCGCCGATCGGGCGGATATTATTTCCCACTGGCGCAGACGGGAACCGTCCTCTCCTTCGGGCGCAGCCGCGACAGAAATGATCAGCGTCTGTTTTTTCTGGACGGTCAAAATCTGAGAAATCTCTGTCCTCGCAAAGCCGGTGAGCATCGCATTGCTGTCTCCAAAGAAATCCGACATTTCGTAAGTGTAGCTGCCCAGATTTCTGGCCGGCGACGCAATGCCGCGCGCCATCTTCTTTTGCGTTTCGAAATCCGCGATACTGACGAAATGGGTATAGGCGAATGCGCTGAGCAGCATGAGTGCCAGATCGAGGAACGACAAGGTCGTGCGCCCGGCGTTCACGGGTGCGGAACCTTGTTGGCGGCATTTGCCGGCTTGAAATGTACGGGGTCTACGGCGGTGAGCTCCGCTTTCGCGACGGCGATGGCATGCTCCACGATCTGCGAGCGGTAGTGGTTCAAAATTTCCGCTCTGGAGTGCAGCCGAATATGGATCGGAAAGGCCACGATATGCGAGATCAGCAGTCCGTATAGGCTCGTAAGCAACGTGAAGCTCATGGCCGGCCCCATCTTCAGCGGATCGATACCGGTCGCAAATAGCTGAATCAGGCCGGTGATCGTGCCGATCAGCCCGATTGCCGGAGCAATCTCCGCCACCGAATACCAATAGCCGGCCGCCATATTCTGCTTGGCTTCTGCAGAATGCTCTTCCAGTCGCACCCACTCCTCGAAACTCTTGGCATCCTTGGCATTGACCAGAAACCCGAGGATACGGACGACAAACTTGTCCTGGCTGTGCAGGGATTCGAGACCGACCAGGCCCTGTTGCCGCAAGGTGAAATCGATCCTCCGGCACATGAAGGTGGAATTTTCGCCCGATTCCGCGAACGGATCCCTACTGCTATTTCCAAGCGCTGCAATGCCGCGAACGATCGAGCGACGCCCGTTTTGAACCCAGGCCACGACCAGAACGCTGGCCAGTACGATACTGAACACCGAAGGATCAAAAAACCGCCAGATGTTCGTCAACAGAATGTCCATCTATCCCAATCCTGAAATGAGCGGCAAAGATTTGCCGGTGACCGGCATAATATTGCCGCTCTCGCGAAACCCATCGCAACCCCCTTTGCTACAAGGGCCGCAATTCCTGAAAATCTCCCGCTTTCGGGACAGAAACATGAAATTGGCACACCCCTTGCATCGTGCTGTCCGAGACCCACCAATGAAGGTGTTTCTCATCAACAAGAACGGTCAGCGGACCGGATAGTTAATACGGGAATAAAGCCGATGCCAAGTTTGGATCAGATATTTGCATTGAACGGAGGTGCTCTGCAGCTCCGTGCTCAACGCCTCAATATGCTGGCGTCCAATATCGCAAACGCCTCGACGCCGGGATACAAGGCGCGGGATCTCGATTTTGATCTTGCCATGAAGCAGGCTCAAAGCGGAGAATCACTCGAGCAGGCGATGAGTAACCATACCGGCTATCGGGTACCGCTGCAGCCATCGCTGGACGGAAACACCGTCGAGCTTTCGGTCGAGCAGACGCTGTTTGCCGAAAATGCCATTCAGTACCGCACAACCCTGTCCTTCATGCAGGACCAGGTGTCGTCCATCCGTCGCGCCTTGAAGGGAGAATGAAGATGGGAAGCATGAATGTATTTGATGTCGCCGGAAGGGCCATGTCGGCCCAGATGGTCAGGCTGAACACGACCGCATCCAATCTCGCCAATGCGCGCACGGATTATTCGAGCAAGGACGAGGCGTTTCGTTCGCTACGTCCGGTCTTTCGCTCCGTCGTCGAAAACAATCTCGCCACGGTCGATGTCGAGCGCATCGTCAAGACCGATGCAGAGCCTCAGAAGCGGTACGATCCGTCGAATCCGATTGCGGACAAAGAGGGCTATGTCTGGGAGGCGGCCGTCGACGAAACCGCGGAACTGATCGACATGCTCGAAACCGCCAGAAATTATCAGAATAACGTGCAGGTCATGCAAACTGCAAAATCCCTGATCTTGGAAACAATAAGGAACCAATAATGAACATAGCACCAGAAATTCTTCAGAAACCGATCACCGGCATCGCCGGCTTGACTCAGGCGCAGCCTACAAACGCCACCGGCAACAACAAGCTGGACCAGGATTCCTTTCTACGCCTGATGACAACGCAGCTGAAGTTCCAGGATCCCTTCGACCCCCTCGACAACCAGGCAATGGTTGCCCAGCTCGCGCAATTTTCCAGCGTCGCCGGTATCTCGGAGATGAAACAGTCCCTTTCGGACATCGCCTCGATCCTCGGCAACAACCGGCTGTCCGATGCAAAGGAATGGATTGGCCATTCGGTCCTGGTGCCCGGGAATATTTCCGTCGCCGACAAGGACGGCCAATATGCCGGCGAATTCGAGCTGGCAGATGCCACGGACAATCTGTCGATCGACCTGCTGAACGAGGCCGGCGAGATCGTGATGTACGCCGAACTCGGCGAGCAGGAAGCCGGACCGATCGAATTCCACTTCGACAGCAAGACCGAAAGCGGTCAGCCCCTGGATCAGGGACGGCTGCGCGTCCGCGTCAATGGGGGATCGATCTCCAATCTTGCGACCTGGGTACCGGTTGCATCCGTAAAGACGTCAGAAACCAACGGCCCGCCGATCCTCGTCACGCCGATCGGCAATGTATTTCCCGGCGAGGCACTCAAAATCGGATAATTTTCATCCGGCCCCTAATTCAACACAGGAGAAGATAATATGTCATTCTTTACCTCACTCAGCGGTCTCAAGGCGGCGCAAACCGACCTGAACGTGATTTCCAACAACGTCGCCAATACCAACTCGACCGGCTTCAAGAAAAGCCGGGCGCTGTTCGGCGACCTGTTTGCCGCAGCTCCGACCCAGTCGACCAAGACCGTCGCCGGCCAGGGCGTGCGGCTGACCGGGATTACCCAGCAATTTACCCAGGGCACGCTGCAGGCGACTGACAAGACCCTCGATCTGGCAATCGCCGGCGACGGATTCTTCTCGGTCAAGGGTCAGCCACCCCGCCAGGATTTGAACTTCACCCGCAACGGCGCCTTCTCCGTCAATAGCAACCGCGAAGTCGTCGACACGATCGGTGCCAAGGCGCAGCTGCTGCCGGTAGATGCCAACGGCGTGATCACCTCCAATGCCGTGGGCGACATGTTCGACTTCGTGCTTCCCGACTCCGATCCCACCGATCCCGCCGCGCTGCTTTCGAATATTTCGATCAACCCGGAAGGCGTTGTCTCGGCAACCTTCTCCAACGGCAACCAGATGAACATGGGAGCGATCGCCATGGCCAGCTTCACCGCCGTCGAAGGTTTGCGACCGATTGGCGATGCCCACTGGCAGGCAACCGGCGACTCCGGTCCGCCGCAGGTCAATCAGGCAGCCAACGGCCCACTCGGCCAGGTTCGCTCCGGCGCGCTCGAACTGGCCAACGTCGACATCACCGAAGAGCTGGTGTCGCTGATTGCCGCGCAGCGCAACTTCCAGGCCAATGCCCAGGCCATCGAAACGTCCAACACCCTCACCCAGACGATCATGAATCTTCAGGTCTAATCCCTGATCGTCTGAAGGAATAAACCATGGACAAACTTGCATATACCGCGGTCAACGCGATGAAATCGCTGATGAACCGGCAAACAGCCATTGCCCACAACATGGCCAATTCCGAAACGGTGGGGTTCAAGGCCGACATGGTTTCGGCGAAGGCCCAGTATCTGAATGGTCCGGGCCACAACAGCCGCGCGATGTCGGTCGAGCGGGATATGCAGGCGGACATGAACGGCGGGGCGGTCACGCAAACCGATCGCCCCCTCGATGTCGCCTTCGAAGGCGACGCGATGCTGGCGGTTCAGGCCGCTGACGGCAAGGAGGCCTACACACGACGTGGCGACCTGCAAATCGGTCCGTCGGGCGCGATGCTCACAGGCGATGGCTTTCCAGTGCTGGGCGAAAGCGGCCCGGTGACCTTGCCGCCGGCCGAACGCGTTACCATCGGTTCGGACGGCACCATTTCCTTCGTGCCGGTCGGAGGCGATCCGACCCAGCCGCAACAGCTGGGCAAACTGAAACTGGTCAGCACCACCGGCAGCGAATTGTCAAAGGGTCCAGACAGCCTGTTCCACGTCGCCGACGATGGCACCCTGCCGGTCGACGACAACGCCCGGGTCATGTCCGGCGCCCTCGAGCAATCGAATGTCAACATGACCGGCGCGCTGGTCGACATGATCGAAACCAGCCGGGCCTGGGAAACCCAAGCCCGCTTGCTGAAAATGACCGAAGATTTGGATAGCGGCGGCGCCAGTGTGATGAACCTGCCGCAAGGATAACCTTTTGAGGAGTCGATGAGATGAGTAATGCCGCCCTGCAAGTCGCGCGCACCGGACTGGATGCGCAAAACACCAAGATGCGCGTGATCGCCAACAACCTGGCGAACGTGAACACAACCGGTTTCAAGCGGGACCGGGCGGATTTTGCGACCCTCGCTTACCAAAATATCGTGACGCCCGGCGCGCCGTCGGACGCTCAGAACCGGTTCGCCAGCGGCGTGCAGCTGGGAACCGGGGTCAAGCTGTCCGGGATCGGCAAGATCGCCACCCAGGGAACGTTGCAGAGCACCGAAAACGCGATGGATTTGGCGATCGAGGGCGCTGGTTATTTCCAGGTCGAAATGCCCGACGGCACCACCGGCTATACCCGCGCCGGCAATTTCAGCCTGACCGCCGAGGGTACGATGGTCACCAGTGAAGGCTTGCCGCTGATACCTGCGATCCAGGTTCCCCAGGGCGCGACCGCGATCACCATCGGCAATAACGGAGTGGTCTCCGCATCGATCGCCGGACAAAGCGATCCCAGCGAGCTCGGACAGATTGAACTCGCCAGTTTTGCCAATCCGGCCGGGCTGCTCTCGGTCGGCAACAACGTGCTGACCGAGACCGCCGCCAGCGGGGCGCCGCAGGTCGGCCAGGGCGGGCAGGAAGGCCGCGGCAGCATCCGCCAAGGAGCGCTGGAAGGATCCAACGTCAACATCGTCGAGGAACTGGTCAACATGATCGAGACGCAGCGCGCCTACGAGGTCAATTCCAAGATGATCTCGGCAACCGACGAAATGCTGCAGTTTGTGAACCAGCAGCTGTGATCGCAGTCCAAGGAAAGAAGCCAGCCATCATGACACACAAGCCTTTTAAGAAACGAAGCCTCCTGATCGGCGCGATGCCGATGCTGCTGATCGGCTGCATGGGATCGAATTCCAGCATTTCGGCGCAGGAATTCGTCGCCGTCACCGCTGCCCCGGCAATAGAGCCGGTAGCCGCTAACGGGGCCATTTTTCAGGTCGCCTCGGGCTATTCCGCGCTCACCAACGGGACCCGGGCCAGCCAGAAAGGCGACATCATCACCATATTGCTTGTCGAGCAGACGCGCGCCTCAAAATCCAACAGTGCGTCGAAGGACCGCAACGGCGGTTTTTCGCTGGCGCCCCCGGCAACCGGCCTGTTCTCTCTGTTTTCGCCGAGCGATGTCGCCTCAAGCGGCACCCAGAATTTTTCCGGTAGCGGCAGCGCCGACCAGTCCAACAGTCTCAAAGGGCAAATCAGCGTGACCGTTGCGGAAACCTATCCGAACGGCACGATGCTGGTACGCGGCCAGAAACTGACCTCCTTGAACCGCGGCGACGAGCATACCCAGTTCAGCGGCCTCGTTCGCGCGATTGACGTATCGGCCGACAACACGGTCCCGTCCACCAAGGTTGCGGATGCGCGGATCATCTATGGCGGCACCGGAGAAATCGCATCGGCCAGCAAGCAGGGCTGGCTCCAGAAATTCTTCTCCTTTGTCTCGCCATTCTAGCTTCAGCAGAAGAGATATCATGAACCAATTCTCCAGAACTTACAGATTCACCCGGCGGTTCGCCGCAGCCCTTGTGCTGATGGTCGCGGTGCTGTTCGCCGCGCAACCGGCAGCGGCAGAGCGGATCAAGGACATCGGCACCTTTGCCGGACTTCGAACCAACCAGCTGGTCGGCTACGGAGTGGTGGTCGGGCTTGCCGGAACCGGAGACGACAGTCTCGAATATGCCACCGTCGGCCTCAAGGGCGTTACCAACCGGTTCGGCCTTGCCCTGCCTCCCGGTGTCAATCCGGCATCCAAGAATGCGGCAGCTGTGCTGGTTACCGCAGAAATGCCTGCATTCGCCAAACCAGGCCAGCGCATGGACGTAACCGTGTCCGCGATCGGCAAGGCAAAATCCCTGCGCGGCGGCACCCTGATTCTGATGCCGCTTTATGGCGCAGACCAGCAGATCTATGCCATGGCCCAGGGCAATCTTGCCGTCGGTGGTCTCGGCGTATCCGCCGCCGATGGTTCGCAGGTCACCGTAAATATTCCTTCCGTCGGCCGTATCTCTGGTGGCGCGTCGATCGAACGCACGGTCGCAACCGGCTTTGAAAGCCAACCCTTTCTCAGTTTCAATCTGACCGATGCCGATCTGACCACTTCGCTGCGGGTCGCAGATGCCATCAATCGGGCTATGGGTTCCGAACAGGCCATTGCCGCGGACGCGGTCACGGTCCGCATTGCTGCCCCGGTGGGAGCCCAGGAGCGCGTGATGCTGATGGGCAAGATCGAAAATCTTGAGGTCAAGCCGGCAGATGCCCCGGCCCGGATCATCGTCAACGCGCGCACCGGAACAGTGGTGATCAACGGCGCGGTGCGCATCGGTCCCGCGGCCGTCAGCCACGGAAAATTGACGCTGCGCGTGCAGGAAGATCCCGCGGTCGTGCAACCCGCCCCGTTCAGCCGCGGCCAGACCGCCGTCGAGCAGAACAGCGCGATCAGCGTCGAGGAACGCGGCAGGCCGGCATTCGAAATCGGCAAACGGGCATCGCTCGCCGAAATCGTCGAGACTATTAATTCTCTCGGCGTTCAACCGTCTGACCTTACAGCAATATTGGAAGGCCTGAAACAAGCCGGTGCACTCTCGGCGGAGTTGATCATCATATGACCGCATTGATACCCATAACTGGTGCCCTGACCCCTGCCTCCGGCGCAAGCCAGACGGGAGCGGACCGAAAGCAGGCCGCGATCGAGTCGATGGCGGTCGATTTCGAGGCCATCTTCGTTCGCCAAATGCTGACGACGATGCGCAACTCGTCTCTGGGCGAAGGCCTGTTCGACGGCCAGGGAATGGAGCAGTTTCGCGATATGCAGGATGCGAAAATTGCCGAGTCCATGGCGCAAAAGGGCGTCTTCGGCATCGCGCAGTTGCTGACGCGGCATTTGGCGAACGAGGATGTCTGATCTTCTCAATATCGGGCGCGCGGCGATTCAGGCAAACACCAGGGCGCTGGATGTCGTCGGTTCCAACGTCGCCAATGCCAGCAATCCCGACTACGTGCGACGCTCGCTGAACATTGGCGAGACCGCCGCGTACGGAAATACCAACCCGCTATACAGCAACAATAACGGGTTTGGCACGGTTGCAGTCAACGGAATGACGCGCTCGAGCGATCAGTTCCTGGAGGCGGCAACGCGCCAGACCGGAGCCAGCCGTGTCAGCGGCGAGGTGTTGGTACAGTGGCTGGACCAGGGCGAAATAGCCCTATCCAACAATGATCTCGATATCGGAGCCCAGCTGACGCAGTTGTTTGGTACCGCCGAAGAACTCTCCGCCGTTCCCTTTGAACCGGCGTTGCGGAACCAGTTTCTGGGCGACATCGACGCGACCGTTCACCGGTTCAACCAGACGTCGCTCAATCTCTCGTCGACGATCGGCTTGATAGACGGCGTCGCATCGCAGGATGCGGCAGAACTCAACAGCGCCTTGAGCGAGCTTGCCACCATAAACCAGCAGCTGCGCCCCGTCCGCGAGGGGACTGGCCAACACACAAATCTTCTGGATCGCCGGGATGCGGCCTTGGCCGTGATCACCGAGAAGCTGGATGTGCAGATCAGCTTCGGCAACAACGGTACCGCCGATATATCCCGCAACGGAACCAGTCTGGTTGCTTTCAATACGGTTAGTCCGGTCAGTCTGGTCCCCAATGCGGGAGCCGGTTTCGATATCGAGATTGCCGGAGCCGTCCAGGCACCCCCCAGCAATGGCACGCTGGGTGGCCTTCATCGTGCCCAGTCAAGCCTGATCACTCTCACTACCGATCTGGACAATCTCGCCGTCCAGTTTGCAGACGAGATCAACGGTTGGCAGGCGAACGGGCGGACCGATGCCGGCGCGGCCGGCGCGGCGATCATTTCGCACAACGGGACGGCCGCCAGCCTGTCCCTGACCGGCCTCGGCGCAGATGATCTTGCTTTGGCTTCGCCTGCCGGCGTCGCAAACGGCAATATCCTGTCCTTTGTCGACCTGCGCACGGCGAATGGCACCGAAAAAGGCTATGAGAAGATTGCCCTCGGCCAGGCCCAAAACCTGCTATCGGCGCGCAACGAAAGCAAGGCCGCGACGGCCTTTGACCGGGCAACCCGGGAGACACGCGACAATGTTTCCAGTGTAGATCTGGATCGCGAGGCGGCGGACCTCATCCGGCTTCAGCAATCCTACGAAGCGTCGGCGCGCATCATTCAGGTCGCGCGGGAAACCATGCAGTCGATCCTGGCAATCTTCTAGCAAATCGGACGGAAGGAAACCCATGGAATCGATCAACAGGAACAGGCCCAGCGATGCCATCCAGATACAGGCGGAACTGTCGGCCTTGATCGGACGGACAGAAGAAAAAATTGCCAGCGGGAAAAGTTTCACTCGTCCGTCGGAGGCCCCTTCCAGCTGGCTGGAGATTTCCAGCCTCGGCCGCAAGGCGGCAATCGAGGATTCGTGGCTCAACAATGTCGGACGGGCGCGAATTATGGCGCAGCAGGCTGAATCGTCCATTGATGCGATTGCCAACGGCGTTGCGCGGGCCCGGGAACTTGTGATCCTCGCCAATAATGAGACGATCTCGACCCAGGACAGAGCTGTCATCGCGATTGAGTTGCAGGGTCTGCGCGACCAGTTCGCTCAGCTTACGCAATCGCAGGACAGCTATGGGGGCAGGCTGTTCCACGCGGGCGACTCAATCCAGATGAGGATTGATACCGATGTTCTCGTCACACCATCCCCCAATCTCGACACCGTCGCTCAGTCCATCGCCGTTGACGGGGGCTTTAGCGATCTCGACACCATCATGTCCGACATGATCACGGCCGTCCGGACCGGGACACGGGCCGACCGGTCGCTGCAGCTCGAAAGAGCGGAATCCATGACCAATCATTTTTCAAGCCTGCTCGCCAACCAGGGTGTTCTGGTAGACCGCCTGAATCAGCAGGAAGACCGGCTTCAACGCTCGCAGCTCTCATCCAGCGAGCGGCGAACGACTCTGGAAAGTACCGATATCGCGGAAGCGGTGACCCGTTTCCAGTCGCTGCTGATCAATCTGGAAGCTGCCCAGAAGCTGTATGCAAAATCCACCAGCACATCGCTTATCCAACTGATTGGCTGAGCGACACCAATCAGCCTTATTCAGCCCTTAACCAGGAGCAGTTTCTTCCGTTGATCATAATGAGATCGGGCTCTTCGGCCAGCTGAAACGAGGGGCAAGTCCGACACGCTGAAGCCGTCGATGGGGAATTGATATATGTTTGCCGGTATTGGTATAGTTGTTTTGCTCGTCATGGTTTTCGGCATTTTCACATTGTCGGGCGGTGACATGGGCGTGGTTTTGCACGCCCTCCCCATCGAAATGGGCATTATCGGCGGCTCCGCAGTTGGCGCGCTGATCATCGGCAACTCGGGCGCGCAGCTGAAAGCGCTGCTTGGTGGCTTTGGCAAGGTATTCAAGGGACCGACCTATATCAAGCAGGACTTCATGGACTGCATCTTGCTGGTATCCAAACTGACCAAGCTCCTGAAAAGCGAAGGCCCGGTTGCCCTCGAACCGCATATCGAGGATCCCAAGGCCTCCCCCATATTCAGCGAATATCCGAAACTGCTGAAAGACGAGGCGCTGATCCATTTGATCGCCGACAGCCTGCGACTGGTCGTGGTTTCATCCGGGACTCTCGATCCCTATGCGGTCGAGGACGTGATGGACCAGAGTATAAAGACGCACCATCATGAGGCCATTGCACCGGCGGACAATTTGCAGGGCCTGGCCGATGCTCTGCCGGCCCTGGGGATCGTTGCCGCAGTCCTCGGCGTGGTCAAGACGATGGGCGCGATCGACCAGCCCCCCGCCATTCTGGGCGGAATGATTGGCTCCGCCCTTGTCGGGACGTTCCTCGGGGTTTTATTGGCCTACGGCTTTGCCGGACCAATGGCGCAGCGCGCGCGCTCAGTGATCGAAAGCGATGCAACAATCTACCAGGTCGCAAAGCAGATCATCATCGCAAGCCTGCACGGTCACCCGCAACCGCTTATCATCGAGGCCGCCCGCACCAGCTTGCAGCATGCAAACCAGCCAAGCTTCGCCGACGTGTTCGATGCGATAAGGGCGCGCTGACCGATGGCAAAAAATGCGGCAACGGGTTCCAATCAACCGCCTATCATTGTCAAGAAGATCATCGTGGAAGCCCATGCCGGGCATCACGGTGGCGCATGGAAAGTTGCTTATGCCGACTTCGTGACGGCGATGATGGCATTTTTCCTGCTGATGTGGCTGCTGGGAGCGACCGATGAAAAACAGCGCAAGGCACTCGCCGACTATTTTACCCCAACGCTGGTCGAGATGCGGCAGAACAGCGCCGGGGCTGACGGAATGTTTGGCGGAGACTCTCTGACTTCGAAGGACAATTACCCCCACAAGGCATCACAGACCGGCACGCGCTCGATGACCATTCCGCGGGACACAACTGGCACCCAAGACAAAAAGGGCAAGGAAGATCTGAGCCGCCCGAAGGTGGATGCGAAAGAGTTCGAGAAACGGATTCGCGAAAGAATAAAGAAGGATCCCGCCAAGCTGGCCCTATTGAAAAATATCCGCTTCACCGATACCAAAGAAGGGCTCCGGATCGATCTGATCGACGAGGCCAATTTCAGCATGTTTGCGCTGGCCACCGACATTCTCAATCCAAAGGCTCGAGTGCTGATTGGCGAGGTAGCCGGAATTCTGGACAACATGGACAATCAGCTCGTGATCCGGGGCCATACCGACAGCTTGCCCTATGCCAGCGGCAAACAGATGAACAATTGGATGCTGTCGTCCGCCCGGGCCGAGGCAACGCGCAAGGAATTGGTCCGCCAGGGGGTCATCAAGAACCGCATGACGCGGATCGAGGGCGTCGCTGATACGGAGCCCTATAATCCGAACGACCGCATGGACGACCGGAACCGGCGCATTTCGATCACCATGAAGCGGGATTGACGATCCAGGATTGATCGCCGCAACCCTATACTATTTCCGAAATGGATATAATTTTATCCATTTCCACCAATATGGTTGGGATAATATTTGATCTTGGAGGTCGGGATTCCGATAGACCGTAACAGGAAAGGTTGAAAACTTTCCGCCAAGACTGTTCAGCCCCCGCAGGCCACAGACTTGGTGAACGTAGTGCACCTGGTATGCGCTCTTCAGGTTTGGGTAGGGCGATTGATTATCGCCCTACCCCATTACCGCAAAAGGCGCAGCGCCCCTCCCCAATCTCGATAATGCAAAAAGGCCGACAGCCTTGGTCGCCGCTTGTGGCGGCACCGTTATGGCATAAACAGGGGAAAATCGCCGCCGTGCGGCACCACCGCATTTGCGTCGGCCATGGCGTTGAACAGTCGGCAACGCAGCGGGAAGATCAGCCCTCGGCCGCATTGCCCTCGATATCGGGGGAATAGAAGCAGACCATATTCCTGCCTTCGGACTTGGCGCTGTACAGGGCCAGATCGGCCTTTCGCAGGATCGCAGATTTGGTGTCTGAGGCAAGGCACTGGGCCATCCCTGCGGAGAAGGTTACCTGTCCCATCGACTTCCCCGATCCCACATCGACGAGCGACTTGCCCGCCAATGCAGCGCGGCACTGGTCCACTTTACGGAAAACCTGATCGATCTCGCTATCCTCGAACAGGATCGCGAATTCCTCGCCGCCATAGCGGGAAATATGGCAACTGTTGCCGGACAGCACCGACAGCTGATCCGCAATCATCCGGAGAACCCGGTCGCCGCAATCATGGCCGAACCTGTCGTTGATCCGTTTGAAATAATCGACGTCGACAAAGGTCAGGACGAACGGTTGCTGGTGCTCCTGCTGGCGGTGCAGCGCCGCGTCCAGCACCCGGTCGAATTTCCGCCGATTGGGCAGCCGAGTCAGCTTGTCATGATCGGCTTCGCTGCGGGCAATCTCCAGTTCCTGCTGCAGCTTGGCCAGCCGCTTGTTGGTCTCGGCTATCTGCTCGCGGTTCTCGCGCGTGGATTCCACCATCAGCCGCGAAAGGCCGAGCAGTTTCTGAACCGAATTCTCCAGTGTGCCATTGCCGCCGCGGATATCGTCGGCCTGTTCTATCAGCTGGTTTTCGTGCCGGATTGCATCGTCATTGCCGGCCTTTATGATTTGCGCCGAGCTGTGAATATGCTGGACCGCTTCCTCGAATATCTTCTCGATCCGCTGATCGATACCGGCGTTGAAATATTTCTCGTGGATCGCCAGCGCGGATTCATTGTTGAGTTCGGACGCTGCGGAGCTACGGTCCAGCTCAGCCTTCAGCTCCTGGTTCGTTCCGCAGACATATTCCCAGGTCTGTTCGAAATTCTTCGGGTTGAGCGAGAGATTGTGACGTTTCAGGAAATTGCCAATCTCGAACATGGGCGACCGCTCGCCGTTGACCTCTGAACAGACCGGACAGGGCCCGTCGCTTCGCCCGTATCCGGCATAGGATTGCCAGATATTCTTGATGTCGATTTTCATGTCAGGCCCTTAATCTCGGCTTCGGCATTCGGTTATAGGCGTCGAGCGCCGCCACTTTATAAGCTTCCGCCAGCGTCGGAAAATTGAAGACATTGTCGGACAGATAGTCGATCCCGCCCTTCAGGTTGATCACCGCCTGTCCGATATGGATCAGCTCCGTCGCCCCCTCGCCCACGATGTGCACGCCGAGCAGGGTCCGCTCGTGCAGGTCGAAAATGCACTTGAGCATGCCCTTGCAGTTGCCGAGGATATGACCGCGTGAGGTCTCCTGGAACCGGGCGATTCCGATTTCCACCTGAAACCCCTGCGTCCGCGCGTCGTCTTCCGACAGGCCGATACTGGCGATCTCCGGGATGGAGTAAATGCCGAGCGGGAAGCTGTTTCCCGCATTGCTGGTCGCCACTCCGAAGGCATGACATGCGGCCTGGCGCCCCTGCTCCATCGATGTCGAAGCCAAGGCGGGAAAGCCGATGATGTCGCCTGCTGCGTAGATATTCGGCTGGGTCGTCTGCAGGCTGTCCTTGTCAACCACCAGCCGACCCCGACTGTCGCACTCGATGCCGACCTTCCCCAGCCCCAGATTGTCCACCGCTCCCACCCGGCCAGCTGTGAACAGCAGCATCTCCGAGCGAAGTTGTCGACCGTCGTCCAGAACGATATGCGGATGACCCTGATCGTTCAGCGATATCTCGGAAATGGTTCGGCCCAGCCGAAGGCTGATCCCTTTTTCCGAAAGCTGGTGGACAAAATCGGCCACGATATCGCGATCGATGAATTCCAGTATGCGCTCTCGCGCTTCAACCACAGTGACCGGAATTTCCAGCGTCGAGAAGATGGTCGCATATTCCAGCCCGATGACACCGCCGCCAATAACGATGATGCTTTTCGGCATCGGCAGGTTGGCGGCCACGCTGTCGCTGTCGATCACGCTGGTGCCGTTGAACGGAATGCTGGCCGGGCGGAACGGCTTGGTCCCGACGGCGATCAGGAATTTGTCAGCAGTGACCGAAAAATTGGTCTTCTTTCCCTGAAAATTCTGTTGGATGGCGAGCTTGTGTATGCCCGAAAATTTCGCCTTCCCCCTCAGGACCGTGACATTGTTGCGAGCAAGCTGGCTGTCAATGACTTCGACCTCGTCCCCCAATGTAGTCGACAGGCGGGAGTTGATCGAATCCTGCATCGCCCGGACACCATTGCGATGTTGCCGCGATTTGAAATGCTGATCCCGCCAGCCGGTGACCGACAGAACTGACTCGCGGATGGTTTTCGATGGCAGGGTGCCGGTATGCACGGAGACGCCGCCGATCAGTTTTTGATCGTCAACCACCGCGACGGTCTTTCCGAGCTTCGACGCCTGTATCGCCGCCCGGCGACCGGCCGGTCCCCCTCCGATTACCACAAAGTCGTAGTCAAATTTTACCATGGCTTGATCCCTTCACACTGTGGTTAACGGTGAAGGCCGCAATTCTTAATCGCACGCGATGCGCAAGCATCAATCTCCGGGACGGTTTCCGGCCCGGTACGGAAGCTGGTAACAAGCATCTGCCACTTCGCGTCCTGTCAAGTTACATTAGGTTACACATCAAAAAAAAGTACAATCAAATTACTACTATTGAATAAATTATCACTTGGTCGTACCGGGTTCCGGCAAAATGATTTTCCGTTGAAGAGTCGAGACTGTATCCTGCGATGTCACTGAACCCGTTCCATTACAGACATGATCTCGCGGCGTGGAACGCGGAAACATCAACATGCAGAAACTGATCGAAAAACTTGAAGAAGTGCTGAACATTCTCGATGAGAATGAACTCGCGATACCAGCCATCAAGGTTGAAGAAGCCATCGAGTTGTTAAAAAACCCGCCCGCGCAACCGTCGGTGCCGAGCAATCCGATTGATTAGACGCCAGCGACGTAAATTCTCAGAAGAGCCTCTGCCGGCAGCTGTCGTCTGTCGTTCCGGCTATTGCACCTCATAGACCAGCAACACACATCCTGGTCGAAGCTTGGCCGCTTCGGCATCGCAGGGCTTGACGGTGGTTTGTATCGTACGGGATGTTTCCCGGCTATCATTGAGGAGACCGCCGTATTGCCGCAACTCAATCCGCCCAATGATGGCCGCCTCAGCTTTGGCATCCGCAGCAACCCTGACGCCGCCGTCTGAAAGCTCCGCCCTCCCGTCCGCGCCGGCAAGCCCCGCAAGCACGACAAAGGCAGTCGCGACGCCGAGCTTGGCTGCGGTTGCGATCGGCGTTTGACGATATTGCACAGTGCCCACAACCTCTCCGCTGCTGATAAAAACCAGTATCTCGGGGTCATTTACGGCTGAATAGATGCCTCCTTAACGGGCACAGGTGCTTTTAGCCAATGGTCGCTCGGACCATATCGAGAGATGCCGGCAACAGTCGGTGGGGCCTGCTAGGTTCCCACAGAAACTTGGCGCGAGGCCCACAACCGCACGTCCTTCGCCATGATCTCGTTGCTGAGGCCGCATACCTCCAATATGCTCATGAATATCCCGCCCAGAAACTGCCTCAAATCAATGATGGCATAGGGCGACCGAAAGGCATCATTGCCTTCTGAAGACAAGATCTGATTGATGTCTTCGAAGGATAAGATTCTGCACTGCTGATGCCAGTTTTCTTCGGCCTTCAACGTCAGCAGGGCCGATAGTTCCGCGAACAGAAAATGATTGCTGTTCGGGGAATCCGCAGCCGCCTGACCGGCCAGAATGACCTCGGAGACGCCGGTCAGGATCATGTCTTCAATCTTGACGATTTCCGCTATCGCACGATCGGGTGTGGATCCAATCTCGAGATATTCGAACGCCAGAGCAAGCAACAGCAATTCGCGCCACCTATAGGACACGGGTCGGCCTTTACCGGTGTTGACGCCTGCTGGGAAGCCAAGCCGCTGCATATGCTGAAGCCGGCCCCGAAATGCCGTATCATTGTCGGATGCAATATCATGCTTGTTCGAGAGAATTTTCTGAATCTCTTTATAGGTGAATTCCATTGTTCTTCCCAGGGCTGAGCGGTCTGCTGCGATTCAATATTGTGAATCTCCTACTGGGTCACTCAGCATCGGGTGACAATCAGTTATTGCAAAAATAACCTTCGCCCATTTCGCGCTCAAGAAAATTTTCGCACTTGGTGACGGTATCGGGTGTCAGTCTGACCCAAGCCTGTTCGGGGCGATCGATTGAGCCAAGACATTCGATATGGCCCTCGGTCTCCATGATGTTGACCAATCGACTTATTATCGCAACCGGTTTGCGCATGTCTCTCGCGAGGTCGGACAGCGGGACACCTCTGCTTTCATTCCCTGCGATCAGGGCTTCCAGAATGATTTCCCACGCAGGATCACCAAAAATACTTGTCGGCGAAAAATGCTGGTTCCGGTTCCGTAAGGTGCCCAGCCTGGTTTTTGCGTATTCGGTATAGTTTTTCCTGACCCCGCCAGTCATAATATTCCCAACTTTCTGAAGCTAGTCCACTCGTGTTCGGAGATTATGATGTGGTCCTGCAGACTTATTTCGAGCTCCGAACATAATATTTTAATCGATTGGGTGAATTTCATATCGTTGCTGCTCGGCATGGCATTGCCACCGGGATGATTGTGCGCAAGTATGATTCCGCTGGCGTCCAGCTCCAGCGCACGTTTCAAAATTGTTCTGGGTTGGATCAGGATACGTCGAGGGGAACCCGTTCCGAATTCCTCCTCGCCAATCAGCCGGTTTCCGCCGTTCAAGAAAAGCACCCGCATGACTTCCGTGGTACGGGAACCCATGCGGGCCCGCAAATATTGAACAAGCCTTTGATCGGTGCCGGAAATAAGCTTGCGCGGCAGGTCATTCTCCAGCCTGGCCAGCATCAGCCTCTCGGCTGCGTGAAGCAGTTGGATGACCTTGCCGTGCCCCGCCAGAACACGGCCCAGCGATGCTTCGGACTCATTGAATATCCGGCCAATCGTGCCAAACTCGGCCAGCAGATCGCTAGCGATTCCGTGCGCCTCAAGCGGTGAAACCAGTTCTATGAATTCCGCCAGGACCTGTCGATCCCGATGCTCTTCAGTCTCTTCCGATGGTAATAGGTTCCGACCATCAGCACGATTAGCAAGGGATAGGAAGAAGCTATTTGCATGATCATATAGGCTTTTGGGTGGATGGTCACGTCCAGCAATCTTGCGGCGTGGGCCACTATCGCGATCGTTTGGAGCGATACTATGCATAATGGCCAGAACCTGTTCGCCCGAAGCGACACCACGCAGAAGCATAACCATCCGGCCAGGTCAATGAACAGGTGGCCAGGATCAACCGTGGCATATTCCAGCGGAGTGATGATATGAACCAGGGGATCCAGCGCACCCATGCCGATGATGATACCCGCGACCGCCCGCTCGGGGCCTCCTCCTCTGTACAGCGCATAGATACAGCTTGTAAGAAGGAGGAGGAGAAAAACGAATATTCGCATTCGTTACATGGACCAGTCCCGAGCACTGCAGTCAACCGTGATCGCTCAAGCCGCGACGGAAAGAAGGCCGCCCTGGCTGGCCGATGCCTGAGCCGGAGGGCATTCCTCGTGCAGGTCCAGGCCCGCGAATTCTTGCCCGACCTTTCTGAGCTCGCCGTGCACGCGCAAGATATCTGTGCTCGCTTCGACCAACGCCATTTGCGCCTTGGCCAGTCGACGGACCGCAGCCTGGCCGGTACCGGCCGGTACGCCGGTATCCATGCGCGCCTGTACAAGCGTCGCCAAAAGGTTCGACACGGAGACGAGCGCCAGATCAATGGAGGCTTCGGTATCCGGAACGTCCCGCTTGATCTGATCGGACGCAATTTTGATTTGATAAGACATAGTTTCTCCCTTCCGCAAATCGCGGCTTCCTGCTGTTTTGGTCGAAATGGAGTCGAGTGGCGGTCTAGGCTGCCAAAAGACCGGAAAGTGACTGAGAGACTGACAATCCGATTAACACGATCGCCAAGATACCAATGGTCAAGACCACGATGATGGCGATTCTCTGTACTACTCCCCAGTTGCCCCCTGACTCCTTCAGGATTTGGGGCCAAACGTCAAAATCACGCTGGGTCTCGAAATCATAAGAATTTGCGATTTCTTCCAGCATGAACGAATTTGGCTCCTCGTCCCGCAGCTCTTCTGGACCGAAAGCATCATGAAAGGGAACACCTACCGGGTCATATAGTATCCGGTCATAGGTCCCCGATGCCCTGGCATAGATAAGGGCGGCTTCATCGCGAGTGGCCGCGTTCAACACGCGCCGGGCGCTGATCAGGCGCTGGTCAACGGCCGGCTTGGAGATGCCCAGAATTCTGGCGATTTCCTTGGACGATTTCCGCAGAACGACCAGATGCAGGCATTCCCGCTGCTTCGCCGTCAACTGTTCCACTCGCGATGATTCTTGCGCGATTCTGTCCAAGGTTAATGTCCTATAAATTCCGTTTCGCTATATCTCCCCCCAACACCGAGCGCAACCAGCTCGCTCGCTTCTGGACGCGGATCGGGAATTTGCCGGCGCAGGATGTGCTGAACCAATAGCGCGACGCAGATTTAATATCGCGCTCGATTGCCCGTTAAGGAACTTTGTCGGACTCACTGAGGCGGTCCGCAACACATCGAAAATCTCATTTCGCTAGGAAATTTGTACCATGACCGAGGGCACCAAACGACTGATCGAAGCCAAAGTCATAGCGATGCTGGAAGAAATTTTGGTTGAACTCGATAATCTTCAGCTTTCGCTGCCGGCTTTGAAGATCGTCGAGGCACTGGATATATTGTCTGGTCGAGCGGATTCCGGTCTCGCCAAGTAGAATGGGGCGAAGGACTCGCACGCATGATCATGATCGATTGATCGCGCCAGCCAGGAAATAGTGATTTCTGTTCCGCATTAAAATTGCTGCCGACGAACGGAGCATCCAGCCGATTCAGGAATTGAGGGCCTCGAACACCCGGTCCTTCCAATCCGGCCGACAGATCAATAGATCCGGAATATAGGTGTTCGGCTGGTTGTAGATCAGCGGGGACCCATCAAGCCGCGAGCAGTGCAATCCGTGCGCCGACGCAACGGCAACAGGCGCACAGCTGTCCCATTCGAACTGGCCACCGGAATGAAGATATATTTCTGCTTCTCCGCGCACCACCGCCATCGCCTTGGCACCCGCGGAGCCCATGGGCAACAAATCGCCGCCCAGCCGCTCTGCCACCGAAACGGCTTCGGCTGCCGGTCGGGTTCGGCTGACAACCACGCGCGGAGGGCCGTCGTGACCAGCCGGCTTAGCGATGATATCGCTGCGTAACACGATCCCGCGTCCCAGTCCGGGCAGCGCGACCGCACCAACCGACGGCTGGCCGTCAATCGAAAGCGCGATATGGACCGCCCAGTCGGACCGGCCCTCGCCATATTCCCGGGTCCCGTCGACGGGATCAATGATCCAGACGCGCGATTTGCCCAGCCTTTCCGCCGTATCCTTGCATTCCTCGGACAGAAGGCCATCTTCCGGGCGCTGGTAGCGCAACGCATGGATCAGAAATTCATTTGCCGTCTGGTCGCCGGCCTTGCCCAGCGCCTTGCCCTCGAACAGCTCGCTCTCCCGCACTCCCAGCAAAATGCGGCCCGCGCTATCGGCCAGCTGGGCCGCGAGATCGGAATCGGTCATGACTTTACTCATTTCAGCGGAAGGATCTGGCGGACGATAAATTCGGCGGCTTCTGCTGGCGTCATCTCCACCGTATTGACACGGATTTCCGGGTTCTCCGGAGGTTCGTACGGGCTATCGATCCCGGTGAAGTTCTTCAGCTTGCCGCTACGGGCCTTTTTGTACAGGCCTTTCACATCGCGCGCTTCAGCAACTTCTAGCGGCGTATCAACGAAAATCTCGATGAATTCGCCTTCGGGCAGCATTCCACGCACCATTTTGCGTTCGGCGCGGAACGGACTGATAAAGGCCGTCAGTACAATCAGTCCTGCATCGGTCATCAATTTGGCCATTTCGCCGACACGGCGGATATTTTCAATGCGGTCCGCTTCGGTAAAGCCCAGATCCTTGTTGAGGCCATGCCGGACATTATCCCCGTCGAGCAGAAACGTATGGCGATTCATCAGATTGAGGCTTTTCTCGACCTCGTTGGCGATCGTCGATTTTCCCGACCCCGAAAGGCCGGTGAACCAGAGCACGCGCGGCGTCTGGTTCTTCAACAGGGCATGCTCTTCTCTGGAAATGATTGTCGGCTGCCAATGGACGTTTGCGGCCCGCCGCAGACTGAAATGCAACATGCCCGCAGCAACGGTGGCATTGGTGATCTTGTCGATGAGAATGAATCCGCCAAGCTCCGGGCTTTCCGCGTAACCTTCGAATACGATGGGCTTGTCGGTATGCACTTCCGCGACACCAATTGCGTTGAGATCAAGGGTCTTGGCCGCCAAATGCTCCATCGTGTTGACATTGATTTCATATTTCGGCTCGTAAACCGACGCGCTCACGGTTTGCGTGGCCAGTTTGAGCCAGTAGCCTCTTCCGGGCTTGAGTGCCTCGTCGCTCATCCAGACAATGGTTGATTCGAACTGGTCAGAAACTTCAGGCGGATCATCGGCTGCCGCGATGACATCGCCGCGCGAACAATCCACTTCATCTTCCAGGGTAATCGTAACCGACTGACCGGCGACCGCTTCATCAAGCGTGCCGTCCAGCGTGACGATGCTTTTGACACGGCTATTTTTGCCCGACGGCACAATGCGAACCGGGTCCCCGGGCTTGATGGTACCGCTGGAGACCAGACCGGAAAAGCCGCGAAAATCGAGATTGGGCCGATTGACCCATTGTACTGGCATGCGGAACGGCTTTTCCTGCGCGGCAGTCGCCGCGATCGGAATTTGCTCGAGATGAGCAATCAGAGCAGGGCCACTATACCATGGCGTATTTGCCGATGGTGCATCGGTAATATTGTCGCCCTTGAAACCCGAAATCGGAATCGCGGTGAAGCTTTCTATGCCGATTTCACTGGCAAAATGGCGATAGTCGTCAACGATCTGGTCAAAGATTTCCTGACTGAAATCAATCAGGTCCATCTTGTTTACGGCCAGGATCAGGTTCTTGATACCAAGCAAGTGAGCCAGATAGGAATGGCGCCGTGTCTGAACCAAAATACCCTTCCGCGCATCGACCAATATGACAGCCGCGTCGGCGGTCGATGCCCCGGTGACCATATTGCGCGTATATTGTTCGTGGCCCGGCGTATCGGCGACAATGAACTTGCGTTTCTCGGTCGCGAAGAAGCGATAAGCCACGTCAATGGTGATACCCTGCTCCCGCTCGGCCGCAAGACCATCGACCAGCAAGGCAAAATCAATCTCCTGACCCTGGGTACCGGATTTTTTGCTGTCTGCCTCCAGCGCAGCCAGCTGATCCTCAAAAATCATCTTGCTGTCGTAGAGCAACCGGCCAATCAATGTGCTCTTGCCATCGTCGACGCTGCCACAGGTAATGAAGCGGAGCAGTTCCTTGTTCTGATGCTGCGCAAGATAGGCCTCTATATCCTCTGAAATGAGCGCTTCTGTCTTGTAGCTCGATGCCGTTCCGGTGTGTTCGGTCATCAGAAATAGCCCTCCTGCTTTTTCTTCTCCATCCCGGCACCGCCTTCATCCTTGTCGATGATCCGGCCCTGTCGTTCGCTGGTGGTTGTCAGGAGCATTTCCTGTACGACCTCCGAGAGCGTCGAAGCCGTGCTTTCGACGGCGCCCGTGAGGGGGAAACAGCCCAATGTGCGGAAACGGATGGATCGGGTCGTTATCTCTGGCTTGTAGCCCATCGTCTTTTCCAGGCGGTCCAGATCATCAGCCATGAACAGTCCGCCTTCATGAACATATGTCGGGCGCCGCGCCGCGAAGTAGAGCGGCACAATTTCGATATTTTCCACCATGATATATTGCCAGATATCGAGTTCGGTCCAGTTGCTGATCGGAAAGACACGGATGCTCTCTCCCTTGGCCTTTTTGGCGTTGTAGAGATTCCACAATTCCGGCCGCTGATTTTTGGGATCCCATCCGTGACTGGCGGTACGAAAGGAGAATATCCTTTCTTTCGCACGGCTTTTTTCTTCGTCACGCCGTGCCCCGCCAAACGCGACATCAAATCCATGCATATCGAGCGCCTGCTTCAGTCCCTCGGTCTTCCACATGTCGGTATGCAGGGGACCATGATCGAAAGGATTGATTCCGCGCTCCTTCGCTTCCGCATTTTGATGGACAATCAATTCCATGCCGGCATCCTGCGCCGCCTTTTCGCGCAGCGCATACATGTCCTTGAATTTCCAGGTCGTATCAACATGGAGGAGCGGGAAAGGCGGGGGAGACGGATAAAATGCCTTCTTGGCGAGATGCAGCAATACTGCGCTGTCCTTGCCGACGCTGTACATCATGACCGGCTTTTGTGCGTCGGCCAAGACTTCCCGCATGATATGAATCGCTTCGGCTTCAAGCCGCTCTAGATGCGTTAGGATACGAGTCACTTGTCAATCCATTCCTGATCGTTTCAGCCGCTATTGCCCGCTTTCCGCTCGCATGGAGTTCCCAAATGGGATATGGATGACAAATGGCTTCAATTCTGGGTGAGACTGATCTGATTGCCGCGCTGCACCGCGGCACGCTTGGCGCGCCGCCATGGGAAGATTTTCTCGAACAATTGCGACGCAGAACCGGTGCAGACTATGCCCGCCTCTTTTTTCAGGGTGACCATGACTGGTTGCAATCTGTCCGGATACCGGCGGTCCAATCCGGTGCCGACGCCATAAACGAAATTTATCAACAGGAATTCGGGAACTCGAGCGCACTACCTCACAAGGCCATGCGGCTGAACCGCGTCTATTCTCTGGATGATTTTCTTGACTTGAATGATCCCCGACATGTCCGTTTCAAAACTTTGTTCATGCAGGATGCTGATATCCGTTTTGCCCGCAATATGCGTCTGGCCGAACCCAATGGCGGCGAAATATGGATTTCTCTCGGGCGCAAGAAAAGCGATTTTTCCGCAAGTGACGGCGCGCTACTCGGCTCTCTGGCAAACCATCTAGCGATTGCGGCAGGCACCCACGCCGAACTGGAACGGCAAAGACTGAAGGCAGGAATTTCCGCGGATGCGATCATGCGACTGAATTTCGGCTGGTTCATGCTCGACGCTTCCGGTCGGATCATTGATATGAGCGAACAGGCCGAGGCTCTGATACAGGAGGCCGAGACCCTGCGCAAATCCCCCGATGGCCGCTTGATCGCCGCAAGCGCCGATGCACAAGGCACGCTGCGCAAGTTTCTGCAGATGCGACAGGCTGGGGAAAGCGTTGTGCGGACTGTCCATCTCTCCGATGAGCCCTGGCTGGACATGCTGCTGACCAACCCGCCGGCAGATCTGCCCGGAGCGCTTCAGCCACTGGCCGTTGCCTTCGTCCACGGTGAGCGGTCCAGCAGCACCGAACGCAGCCAGCACCTGGCCAATCTCTTTGGCCTCACAATTCAGGAAGCCCGTCTCGCCCTGCATATCAGTCGCGGTGTTTCCATAAGGGAGGCTGCGGCCTTGCTTGGCCTGACGCACGAAACCGCGCGGCTCTATTCCAAGCGAATTTATGCCAAGACCGGAACCCGTGGACAGGCGGATCTGGTGCGCCTGATTCTGGCGAGCATCGTGGCATTGACTTGATCTAGCGGCAGGCTCTTATCAATGCCTTGCCCAGTCCTGGAAAATTGGTGCGCCCGACAGGATTCGAACCTGTGGCCCCCAGATTAGGAATCTGATGCTCTATCCGACTGAGCTACGGGCGCATTGCGAAGCAGGGTTTAGCCGCATCGGCTGGCGCATGCCACAATCAATTTTTGGATTCGGGGGGCAAGACAGGAAGAGGCAGGGGGAGCGCCGCAATGCCTTCTTCCGCCAGATCGATCACTTCTTCCTGCGATGCGGTTCCGTGAATGGGCTTTTCATCTGCATCACCGTAATGGATGTCGCGGGCGCGATCCGCGAATTTATCGCCGACCCATTCGGAATTGGCGAGCATCTTTGCCTGCGCCTTGGCCAATTTGCCGATCAGTTCCTGATATTCGGCTGGTACCAGCATCTTGCTACTAACCGGTGCGGCATCCCGCCCGTTCCCGACTTCAGTGGGCTGGGCTGAAACAGGCGCCTGATTGCCTTTCCTACCCAGATTTGGTGCCATGGCAGCCTTGGCAATATTCTTGCTGCCGCAAACGGGACAGTCGAGCAATCCTCGCGCCTGCTGTTCAGCATAGTCTTGCGAGGAGCCGAACCAGCCTTCAAACCGATGATTTTCATCCGCACATATGAGGTCGAAGATTATCATGACGGCTTGAGTGGCAACTCGAACGGTTGCCGATTGGCCACCGCGGGAACCCGCGAACGCACTTCGCGGACTTTTCCCAAATCCAGATCACAGAAGCCGAGACCGGTCCCCTCGCCCATATCGAGAATGATTACACCCCAGGGATCGACCACCATCGAATGGCCATAAGTGGAGCGACCGTCGGCATGCCGACCATATTGCGCCGCAGCGACCACGAACGCTCCGGCTTCGATGGCACGTGCGCGCAACAGAATTTCCCAATGAGCTTTGCCGGTCGGGACCGTGAACGCGGCGGGAATCGACAGGATATCCGCGCCTGCGTTGGTCAGGGCTTCGTATAGCGCCGAAAAACGAAGGTCATAGCAGATGGACAGGCCAAGCGTTGCTTCGGGAAGCGAAGCCACCACGGCCCGTTGCCCTTTTGCATAGGCTGAAGACTCCCGCTGCGACTCCTCCGGACCCAGATCGACATCAAACAGGTGTATCTTGTCATAGCGCGCGTCAATTTCCCCGGCGGGATTGATCAGAAAGGATCGATTGACCCATTTTGCCTTTGGATCCGCAGAAATCTTGATGGCCAGCGAACCCAGCTGCACCCATATTTGCTGATTTTTGGCCTCGGAACGCACGGCGGCCAATACATCGTCATCCTCTTCGGTCTGAATCACGCTGGCGGCGCGGGACCGGTCACGGTCCAGCAAGCCGCTCATTTCCGGCGTATAAACCATTGCGGCACCGCCAGCGCGCGCTTCGGCTATGAACATACGCAATTGTCTGGCATTTTCATCCGGATCAATGCCGCTGCACATCTGGGCAAGTGCGATTCTCAAAACGGGTCAGCTCGCCAGCAGCGCATCGAGTTCGCCGGATTGATCCAAGGCGGCCAGATCATCCGAGCCTCCGATATGCCGGTCATCGATAAATATCTGCGGAACGGTCATCCTGCCACCCGAGCGCTGGATCATTTCCTCGCGCTTGCTGCCGCCCATACTGATGTCGGTCTCTTCGAAACTCACATTCTTTTTTTCGAGCAAAGCTTTCGCGCGGAAGCAGAAGCCACAGGTGAATTTTGTATAAATTTCAACTTTCGACATATTTTCGCACTTTCTACCATCAGTATGTAAATGGTCGGTCAGCGAGACAAATTCAAGAAATCGCTATCCGTTCAGAAAACTATCCATTTTCAAATTTGCTTATAACCCGGGCCCAGCAGAAAACGAGCACTTGTTCTGCCCCCGCCTTTTTGAGCAGCCGGGCGCACGCATTGCTCGTAGCTCCGCTGGTATAGACGTCGTCTACCAGAACGACGGACTTGCCAGCGACCCTCTCCCGCGCATCGGCGGATGACACAAATGCCGACCCGACGGTTCGTTTTCTCTGGGCACCGCTCATCCCTCTCAGGGGAGGCGTGATCTTGCAGCGGGCAATAACGCGATGATCCATCGGAATGCCGGATTCCCGTGCGAGCTCTCTGCCGATCAGTACCGACTGGTTGAAGCCGCGGCGCCACAGGCGCGTCGGATGAAGCGGCACCGGAACAATGATCGCGCTATGGGAACATTCTTCGACAAATTTCTGCAAATGGTCGGCAATCAATTTCGCCAGTCCCAGCCGAGTGCCATATTTCAGGCGCATTGCAATCAGCGAACTGCCGTCATCATAACGCACCACGGCCCGGACGCCGTCGTGAAACGGCGGCTCCACAAGGCATTTTGCGCAGCGGCTTTCGTCGGGGTGATCAAAGGCGAAAGGAAAGCCACAGGCAGCGCACCAGGGCTTGGCGAGAAAATCCAGCTTTCGCCAGCAAGACAGGCAGAATCGATTGTCTGCATCGACGGTGGTACCGCAGATTGGGCATCGTGGCGGCAAGGCATAGTCGACCAATGATCGCAGCAAGACGGGCAACGGCATTTGATCTTTTTGTCCAGCGCTCCTAAAGCCGCAAGACCCTATGACCGATACAGTCAATGTTCCTGAAGTTTTCGATCGTCGACGAAGACGCCTAGTCCGCGATCGCGCATATGCGCGGTGTAAAGGTGCGGATTTTTTCTCGCAGCTGATGGCCGAGGAAATTCTGGAACGCCTGGACGTCGTCAAGCGCACGTTTCAGAGAGCACTGGTTATCGGCCTGCCTGCGGCACGTATTGGGACTGAACTGAAGATGCGCGGCGTGAAAGTCGTGTTCGCTGATTCCAGCGCTCGCCTGGCGCAGGCGTTCGGCGGGGTGATTTGCGATGATGATCGATTGCCTTTCGCCGATCACAGCTTTGATCTCATTATCAACATCGGGTCGCTCGACACGGTTAACGATCTGCCAGGCGCTCTTGTCCTTATTCGACGGCTATTGATTCCCGACGGACTGATGCTCGCAGCCCTCGTCAGCGCGGAGAGTTTCCCCTCGCTAAAATCGATCATCATGCAGGCGGAAGGCGACCGGGTCTCGGCCCATATTCATCCCCAGATCGATGTCCGTACGGCGGGCGATCTACTGGCGCGAGCGGGGCTGACATTGCCGGTCGCGGACAGCGATCAATTGCGCCTGAAATATTCAAGCCTCGAACGCTTGATCGCCGACATACGAGACGTCGGGGGGAGCAATATCATGTCCGGTCGACCGAATCCCCTGCCCCGAGATGTCCATGAAGAAATTCACTCCCTGTTTCAAACTCAGGCGGGGCCGAGCGGGAAATTTGCAGAAAGCGTCACGCTTTTATATCTTTGCGCATGGGCCCCGCATCCGGACCAGCCGAAGCCTGCGCGCAGGGGCAGCGGTCAGGTTTCGCTTACCACCACGCTTTCTGGAGGCGTTGACGACCCATCGGACAAATAGGCCGAGTTGGCGAGCCGTGTAGATAGCGTTTGAACCAACGGTCCATCTGCCGGCGGCATTGGCAAAGCGTGAAGCGCATCGACTGGCAACCACTGCAGATCCAGCAAGTCAGCACTTTCGATGCGTCCCGACCATTGACGACATAGATAAAGCAGGAGGATCAAATGCTGGTCTTTCACCGCCTCGCTGGCGAAAGCCACGGGTTCCAGATCAGGCTCTTCCACATCGATGCCCAATTCTTCGTTCAACTCTCGCACCAGCCCGGCTTCCGGAGTTTCCCCGGTTTCAATCTTGCCGCCTGGAAACTCCCAGAGGCCTGCCATTGGCTTGCCCTCCGGCCGCTTTTGCACCAGAATCCTGCCCTTTTCATCAACGAGCGCGGCGGCGGCGACAAACAGATATGTCGGATTTTTTTCCATTATTTTATTCGATGTAAGGATTTTGTTAATCCCTTTCTGTGAGACCGGTACTGTTCACGACTTAGCAGAACTTTATCCGCGTTGAGAGAGACATGATTGATCTTTTGAAAAAATTGTATCTTTCCGACAAGGGTGCGACGGCTGTTGAATATGGTTTGATATTGGCTCTGATTGCGCTCGCAGCGATTGTTGCGATTAGTGGCGTGGCCAATGAAACAGTCGGCATGTGGGGTGACGTTGCCAATCAGGTGACAGAGGTTTCATAGACATCGCTTTTGCATTTAAGTTTTTAGTAAGGTTTTTGCTCTAGGCCGTAGAACATTGGACGTGATTTAAGTCCAATTGGGTAAGTGAAGTTTGTCAAATCTAGGAGACCAGACATGAAACTCGTACGTAAAATGTTCAAGAATGAAGAAGGCGCAACGGCTATCGAATATGGCCTGATTGCCGCTCTGATCGCTGTTGCAGCTATCGTTGCAATGGGTCAGCTGGGTAACACCCTCAGCAACACCTTTACCGAAGTCGAAGGCTCGATGGCCGGTTAATCTTCGGATTATTCAAGAAAAAAGGACGGCAGTCTTCGGTCTGCCGTCCTTTTTTTATGTCGAAACATCAGTACGTAACGATTTTTACTTTCTGGCCGGCACGCAAGCCATCAGTAGCGCGCAAACGGTTCAGCACAAGGAACCGATCCAGTTGATAATCCTTGTAGGCCATCCGCGAAGACAGGCTCGAAATCGTATCACCGCTCTTGACCGTCACCACATCAACTTTGCGAGGCCTGATCGCGGCCGCTTCATTTGCTGAAAGCCTCATCAAGCTACGATACATGGGCGTGAAAACGTCTGCACGCCCCGCTGGGGCAATTGTCGCGAAATGATAGGCGCTGCTTTTCGAGACTTCATAGGCAAACACGGTGACATCCACCGGACCATTATTGCTCTCCACCCTTGCCATCGCATAGGTTGCTGGCATTCCGTTGACCGTTGTTCTTTCCATGGCACCATGGGCGAGAGTCTTGCCTTCACCGGCCAGGCGATTGAATGCCGCATCAATATAAGTTGCCATATTTCCGTTATAGGCGCCGGTCGTAAACTGTCCCTGCCCTCCAGAACCAGTGATCGTCACAGCACGCGCGCCGTTCTGCATGGAAAAACCGCTCGGAATGCTGAATTTCAGTCTGAGATCAGGATGCAGAAAGCTATTGCCCTCGATCACCCCTTGTTTGGGATCATCGCCATAAAGGATACCATCCAGATTTTGCAGAAACTGGTCGCGATTGCGAACGCCGCCTGATGTGGTCAATTTGCTGGCGACTGTGGCGGCGCGGGACACTCTGCGCGCCGGATCCGGATGGGTGCTCGACCATTCGGGTGCGCTGCGAGCATCGCGGCCTGCCAAGCGCGCATCAATCGCGGATTGCGCAGCCAGCGAATATAACATTGTGGAGAGCGCCTGTGGATCGTAGCCGGCAGAAGCCAGATAGCGGATGCCAAGATCATCGGCCTCATATTCCTGTTTGCGCGAATATTTGAGCGTGAGCAACTGGCTGCCGGTACCGAAAATTTCCTGTCCGATCCGACCGAGAGACGAATCTCCCAGAAGCACCTGCGAACCAATTTGTCCGAGAACACCTAAGATGCTGTTGCGGGTGGCCGCCTTTTGCCGTTTTTCGCTGTGTCGTGCAGCTACATGGCCCACTTCATGACCCAAAACACCCGCCATCTCCGCTTCATCATTCATCAGCGCCATCAGTTGTCGGGTTAGATAGACATATCCGCCGGGGATCGCGAAGGCATTATTCACAGGGCTATTAAGGAGCGTTACGGTAAAATCACTGCGGGCATTGCCGAGACCCGACTGCACTGCAATATTCTGCCCGACGCCAGTAACGTAGGCAACTTGAGGGCCCTGGTAGGCTCCGCCGAATTCTTCGAGCAATTGCGGGTGGGCCTCCGCGCCTTGCCGCTTCTCCTCGGCTGATATCGACCGCGCCTCGCCAGCCTGCGTCCCAGCAGAACCAACCGCGCCGGCACCCGCTCCACTGCCCGTGCACGCCACCAGCGTGATAACAGCTGTGGCACTCATCAGCTTTGTTGAAAAATATTTCATGTAAGGGTTCCCATTGTATCAATATAATAGAACTGACGAGCCGGAAGATGGTTCCATACACAAGCTCACTCCACGAGAGCTTTGGTCGGGGCCATATTTCTATTACCTGAATTAGAGCGCGCCAATTTGCAGGAATTTCTCTCGCCGCATCTGCCTCAACGCTTCGCGATCATATTTCTCGAGCTGGGAAAACTCTTCTTCAATCGCCTTGCTCAGCGAGGCGATCGCCAAGGTCCGGTCACGATGAGCACCGCCCACGGGTTCCTCGATAATTCGGTCGATCACACCGAGCTTTTTCAGGTTCTGAGCAGTGATCTGCATTGCGTCTGCAGCCACGTCAGCCTTGTCGCCGGTTCGCCACAGAATGGAAGCACAGCCCTCAGGCGAAATCACCGAATAGACCGCATGTTCAAACATCAATACGCGTTCGGCGGCAGCTAGCGCCACGGCACCGCCCGATCCTCCTTCTCCGACGATGATGGCCACCATGGGGACGCCAAGCGACAGGCATTTTTCGGTCGAGCGGGCAATGGCTTCTGCCTGCCCGCGCTCTTCCGCCGAAACACCAGGAAATGCCCCAGACGTATCAACCAGAGTCAAAACCGGGAGCGAAAACCGGTCGGCCATATCCATCAGGCGGATGGCCTTGCGATATCCTTCCGGTTTCCCCATCCCGAAATTGTGCCGCAAGCGACTTTCCGTATCGTCGCCCTTTTCATGGCCAATGACAAGCAATCGGCGCTCTCCCAACCGAGCAAACCCGCCCAGAATAGCCTGATCGTCCCCAAAGTTCCGGTCTCCGCCCAACGGAATGAATTCATCAAACAGCCCTGCTATGAAATCCCTGAAGTGCGGGCGTTCCGGATGACGGGCGACCTGGGTCTTTTGCCATGGTGTCAACTTGGCATAGGTGTCGGCCAGCATTTTGGCCGATTTGGCCTGCAGTTTCTCGATTTCGGCTTCGATATCGAGTGAACCTTCATCGGCTGTGTTCCTCAGTTCCAGAATACGGGATTCGAGGGCTGCGATCGGTTTTTCAAAGTCTAGGTAAGATGTCATGAAAAAGAGTTAGAACCGGACAAGCTAAACGTCAACGCGCGAGATTTCGCTGGCTCAGCGGATGGCGATTATTCACAAGTTCCACCAGGCGGGCGCTGTCGATATGGGTATAGATCTGGGTGGTGCTGATATCGCTGTGGCCCAGCAGCGTCTGCAATGCGCGCAGATCGGCGCCACCCTCGAGCAGATGAGTGGCAAAGGCATGACGCAGGACATGCGGGCTGATTTTTGCGGGATTGATCCCTGCACGCGCGGCATGTTCCTTGATGATCTGGAACAGTCTGATCCTGCTGATGTGGCCTGTTCTCGAAGGAAAGAGCCATTTTTCCTTGGGATCAACAAACCCGGCCCAGTGACGGACGGCCGTACGCGCCTGATCCGAAATCGGAACCAAGCGTTCCTTCTCCCCTTTTCCCTTGATAATCAAATAAGGCTTCTCCCCCACGATGGACGACCGGAATAAGCCCACAAGTTCGCTCGCCCTGAGCCCCGATCCATAAAGCAGTTCCAGAATAGCGGAGAGTCTGACCATGGAGGGCTTTACCGGATCCCCGTCGAGTCCGCTGGCAACTAGCTCGAACAAAAGCGCGATTTCGGCATGAGACAGCGTTTTCGGCAATGACCGCACCAATCCGGGCCTTGGCAGGGCATCGGAAGGATCATTTTCCCGGAAGCCTTCTTCGACAAGGAATCCGAAAAAGCGTCTCAAGCTGGAAGACTTGCGGGCGACGGTGCTGTTTTGCAACCTTCGCCAATGGGATGGCAACGTCGCGATCATGTCGCGATCCGCCTGGGCCAGTCGCCCACCGGCAATCGACGAGGCCTGCTCCAAATCCGTTCGATAGGCTGCCAGGGTGTTGTGCGACGCGCCGGTTTCCGCGACGAGCATTTCCAGAAAACGCTCTATCAGATTGGCATCATCGTTCATGTCGTGCACGAATAGACGTCAAAACAGACAATGCAAAGCTTATGCCCGTGTCAGAGCTTCCGCGGCGATCATCCGCGCTTCGGCTTCAAGACCGACTCGCTTCAAACTTTGCGTGATATGATAAAGATGCAATGGCGACATCGCATTCCAGTTGCGACCCTGCATCCCTACAGCGGCGAGCAATGCCACGGTTCCCTGCTCACCGCGGCGGGAAGCCGACTCAATCGCTTTGGTCCACTTTGTGGTCCGTCCCAGGTTCACGTTCAAATCGTCCGCAAAATCAGCGATGGCCCCTTGGTCTGCCCGCCCGAGGCCGGCGATCGCGGCGAGCAGAAACTTGCTACGCAATTTGTCCTCACTGACGTCGGCATCACCGAAATCATCCAGAGCACCATATGAAACGGGACTGTTATTCTTGGGCGAAGCCACGGCCAGAAGCGCCCATCCGTCGCTGCCTTCTTCGACAATATTTGCCCATCGAATGGCGCTGCGGTCGAGGCCGGCGGTGAGCATGGATGCAATGAGATCGTAGCTCTGGTCACGTAGCGCAGCCGCCGGCGGGATTTTCGCTGCGGCGCGTGCCGTCAGTATCTTGGCCGAATATCGAGTGAGCGCATTGTCGGATCGACTCCATAAGTCACCCATGGCAGCCAGTCGCGACGCCGCTGTATCATTGGTATAAGCCTGTCGCAGAACCGAAGCCTGGGCCTTCTGATCGTCGCTAGTTTCCGGATCATCATAGGCGGCGGCGTACAGATCAACCATCGCCTGATTGGAAAACACACCGATTGCCGCTGCCGTGTCCGCTGCTTTCATGCGCGAAGCGATGGGCAGCATGGGCGCCCGGGCGCGCCACCCCTGGACGTGACGTCCGGCCTGGTCATATAGACGGTCCGGCGGCTCGACCCCGGTCGCCAACCCCAGACCAAAGCGCCAGTTGTTGAAAAATTCAATGTCATCCCAAAGGATGGAGACGGCCCTGCGGCCTTCGAACCCGGCGCCGATTGTCTTTTCCGCGAGCAAATAGTCGATACCCGTCGCTGCCTTATTGCGCCTTGCCTGCTGGAGCAGGCTGGTCGCCCTGCTCTGCTCGCCGGTGAAGGACGCGCATATGGGCCGAAACATCACCCAGGTGGGTGCATCACTGACTCGTGCACCGGCCTCGACGAATGGACAAATACCCGCCGGATCGGCAGTAGCCAGATGGGCCTGCATCGCCACTTCATACAGTCGCGGCGTGTAATTGCCGCCGTCAACTTTCAGCACCAAGGAGCGCGCCGCATCGGCCTCGCCCATCCGCAACAAACGCCATGCGCGTTCGGCGGTCCAATCCGCCGGATTTATATTTTCCGGACTGACGACCTTGCTGAGCAACGTGCGCCGAAGCAAAATCGACCCCCAGCGGGAAAGTATCGGACCATTCAGGTTTTTGATGAGGCTGGTAAGATATAGTCCGCCTTCTTTGCCGAAGGCATCATTCGGCAGGCCCTTATATTCCGGTGTCAGGACCCCGATCTCATCCGTTGATCGCCGTTCACCTGCGGTGAGCTCATATTGGGGCTGGAACGTATCATCCAGCGCGTCCAGATCGAGTTCTCCGTTTTCATCCCGCGCCAGTAACGGCAAATCCCTGCCCGTCTCCGCAACCTCCTGTTCTCCGGAGCTCTGGCTTGACGGATCATTTGCCTGCGGAGCGACAGGACGTGCCGGGACCGGACCGGGGGCAGGCGTTGGAGACACCGTCGGGGCAGGCCTTGGGGCCGGAGCCGGAGCGGGCTCGCCAAAGCCGGGAGGCAGCAGAGATTCTGGGGAATCCTGTCCCAACACCGGAATGGAGGCCAAAAGCGCCCCAAGGCTGATGGCGGCCAGGGATATATGCTTGATCCGCATATGCATCTTATTGCAGGTCGTCACCAATAACGGGTTTTTCAACGGACTGCAGAGGCTGTTCGACATCCATCGAAGCCAGAAACAGGGCTCCGCCGATCAGAATGGCGACAAACAAAATCAGGAAAACCAGTTGGCGCGGCATCAATATACTCAATCTTTTTCAACGGTTAAAAACAGCATAGTCAGCATTGGAATTTGCACCCTTGGCCAACCGATGTATAGCCTTTGCCCCAATGGACAAAAACATTAAAGCCTCTTTCGACAATTCCATCGGAAATTCCGGTCAAACGCCGGATTTCGTGCCAGACCAGTCGATTGTGCTGGTCGGTTTGATGGGCGTGGGCAAAACCACCGTCGGACGGCGCCTCGCGAAACGGCTGAATCTGGATTTTGTCGATGCCGACGAGGAAATCGAGCGCGCGGCAGGTCTCAGCGTGGAAGAAATTTTTGAGCGGTTTGGCGAAGCCTATTTCAGGGACGGCGAACGGCGAGTCATTGCACGACTATTGGATGGCAAACGGCAGATTATCGCAACCGGCGGCGGCGCGTTCATGAACGACGAAACCCGCGCACTCATTCTCGAAAAGGCCATCGCAATCTGGCTTGACGCGGATCTGGATACGCTGGTGAAGCGCGTCGCCCGGCGGGATACGAGGCCGTTGCTTAAATCCGGTGATCCGGCAAAGATCCTGGCCGAATTGGCGGTCGTCAGAAATCCCGTATATGCCACCGCGCATATTCATGTGATGGGCAATGATTCGCCGCATGAAACGACCGTTGAAAATATTATCGAGGCATTGCAGCGTTGACCCAGATCACAGTCGAATTAGGCGACCATAGCTATCCCATATTGGTCGAGCCGGGCGCGCTCGAACTCGCGGCGCAGCATCTCCAGGAATTTGCCAGCAACCAGCGGCTGTTTGTGCTGACCGACGAACATGTCGGATCGCATCTGTTGCCACGGTTGCGGCAGGCCTTTGCCGCAAGCAGCATCACGCTTGTCGAGAAAATCCTGCCTGCAGGCGAGGCCAGCAAGAGCTGGCACCAACTCGAAATGGTGACGGACTGGCTGCTTGCCGAAGGCATCGAACGATCGGATACACTGGTTGCCCTGGGCGGCGGCGTGATCGGCGATCTCACCGGATTTGCGGCGGCGATTGTCAAGCGCGGCTGCAACTTCGTCCAGATTCCGACCAGCCTGCTGGCCCAGGTGGATAGCAGCGTTGGCGGAAAGACCGCGATCAACAGCTCGGTCGGCAAGAATCTGATCGGCAGTTTCAACCAGCCCCGTTTCGTGCTGATCGACCCTCTCGTCCTCAACAGCCTGCCCGACAGGGAACTGCGAGCGGGCTATGCCGAAGTGGTCAAATACGGCCTGATCAACCATGCCGGCTTCTTTGCCTGGTGCGAGGCCAACAGCGAGCGGGTTCTCGACCGCGATCCGGATGCGCTCAGCGAAGCTATCGTCCACAGCGTGCGCGCCAAGGCCGGCATTGTCGGCGAAGACGAGAAGGAGCTCAGCGGCCGCCGCGCCCTGCTCAATCTCGGTCATACCTTCGGGCATGCGCTGGAGGCGGAGACAGGCTTTTCGGACCGGCTGGTCCATGGCGAAGCGGTGGCCGCCGGCATGGCGCTCGCCTTTCGATATTCGGT
>CAXIBD010000012.1:0-55545 GCA_964022135.1 uncultured Sphingomonadales bacterium
TCGCCGTCGACATGGCGCATGACGGCCTGATCACCGAGGAAGAAGCGGTGCTGCGCGTCGACCCGATGGCGCTCGACCAGCTGCTCCACCCGACACTGGATCCGGAAGCCAAGCGCGACGTCCTGACGACTGGCCTCCCGGCCTCTCCCGGCGCCGCCAGCGGCCTGATCGTGTTCGACAGCGAGACCGCCGAACGGCGCACCGAGATGGGGGATGACGTCATCCTGGTGCGGGTCGAGACCTCGCCCGAGGACATTCACGGCATGCATGCCGCCAAGGGCATCCTGACGGCGCGTGGCGGCATGACGTCACATGCCGCCGTGGTCGCCAGAGGCATGGGAAGACCTTGCGTTTCCGGTGCCGGCACCATTTCGATCAACAACGAGACCAAGGTGATGAAGGTCGGCGACCGCGAGCTCAAGGAAGGCGATCTGCTGACCATCGACGGCAGCAACGGCCAGGTCATGGCCGGCCGCGTGGCGACGATCCAGCCCGAGCTGGTCGGTGACTTCGGCGTGCTGATGGTCTGGGCCGACAAGGTCCGCCGTCTGGGCGTCCGCACCAATGCGGAAACCCCGCTCGACTGCCAGGTGGCGCGCGATTTCGGGGCCGAGGGCATTGGCCTCTGCCGGACCGAACATATGTTCTTCGACAGCTCCCGGATTACCGCGGTGCGTCAGATGATCCTGGCCCCCGACGAAAAGGGCCGGCGCGCGGCACTGGCCAAGCTGCTGCCCGAACAGCGCGACGATTTCCGCCAGATATTCGAGGTCATGGTCGGACTGCCGGTCACCATCCGCCTGCTCGACCCGCCGCTGCACGAATTCCTGCCGCACCACCAGTCGGAATTCGAGGAAGTGGCGAAAGCCGCCGATGTCGGCGTCGAGACGCTGAAACAGCGGGCCAACGAACTGCACGAATTCAACCCGATGCTCGGCCATCGCGGCTGCCGGCTTGGCGTCACCTATCCCGAAATCTACGAAATGCAGGCGCGGGCGATCTTTGAAGCCGCTTGTGAAGTGGCGGAAAAGAGCGGCGAAGCGCCGATTCCCGAAGTGATGATCCCGCTGGTCGCCACGGCGCGCGAGCTGGAGCTGATGAAGGACGTGGTCGACCGGATGGCCAAGGAAGTCTTCGCCGAAAAGGGCCGCGAGATCGAATATCTGGTCGGCACGATGATCGAGCTGCCGCGCGCCGCGCTGATGGCGGGCGAGATCGCGGAACATGGCGAGTTTTTCAGCTTTGGTACCAACGACCTGACCCAGACCACGCTCGGCGTCTCCCGCGACGACGCCGGCCGTTTCCTGACCCAATATGTCGACAAGGGCATTTTTCCGCGCGATCCGTTTGTCAGCCTCGATATCGAGGGTGTAGGCCAGCTGATCGAAATCGCCGCCGAACGGGGCAGGGCCGCCCGTCCCGGCATCAAGCTCGGCATTTGCGGGGAGCATGGCGGCGACCCCGCCTCGATCGCCTTCTGCGAAAAAACCGGCCTCGACTATGTCAGCGCCTCGCCCTATCGCGTGCCGATCGCGCGACTGGCTGCGGCACAGGCGGCGCTATCGCAAAAATAGCAATTATTGGGTTGCCAGCGGGTTATTCAGCCCCTATCTGCACCCCTCTGGTTAGCGCCCATAGCTCAGCTGGATAGAGTACTTGACTACGAATCAAGGGGTCGGGAGTTCGAATCTCTCTGGGCGCACCATTTTCTTCCTTTTTCGATATGCCCCAAGGTGCACTTGCGCGGCGGGCCATGCTGGCGTAACTTGTCGGCATTGCATGTGCTGATCTGAAGGACCCGTCTTGGCCGATTATTCAAACACTATTGTCGACGCGCTTGCCGAGCGCGAAGCCCAGAAAATCCCTGTACCCGACGAGGTCCAGGAAGCAGTCCGCACGTTGCTGCGCTGGGCCGGCGACGACCCCGAGCGCGAGGGCCTGATCGACACGCCGAAACGCGTCGCACGGGCGTGGAAGGAATATTGCGAGGGCTATGCCGAAAATCCGGCCATGCATCTGGCGCGGACCTTCGAGGAAGTGGGCGGCTATGACGAGCTGGTGCTGCTCAAGGACATTCCGTTCCACTCGCATTGCGAACATCACATGGCGCCGATCATCGGCAAGGCGAGCATCGCCTATATGCCGACCGACAAGGTCGTCGGCATTTCCAAGCTGGCCCGCGTCCTCCACGGTTTCGCCCGCCGCCTTCAGGTGCAGGAGCGGCTCACCGCCGAGGTCGCGGAATGTATCTGGGACAATCTCAAGCCGCATGGCGTCGCCGTCGTGATCGAGGCCAGCCACAGCTGCATGACCGCCCGCGGCGTGCGCACGCCCGGCGTCGGGATGATCACCAGCCGCCTGCGCGGCTGTTTTCTCGATGATGCCCGCAGCCGCAAGGAAGTGCTCAGCCTGATGGGCTACTAGCCGGTCAGCGCATCCATTTGCGCATCAGATTATACTGGACCGCCTGCAGGCGCGTATAATTTTCGTGCGCCATGTTGAGTCCTTCCAGCGCCGCCACCTCGTTCAGCTCGTAAAGCAGGTTGCGCTTCGTCACGTCCGGTATCTTGCTCTGGATGAAGGTGATCGCGACCATGCGCTCGCCCTCGGTAACCGGCTCGACCTCGTGCAGCGTATAGGACGGATAGACGATCGCCGATCCCGGAACGCCCTTGAATCGCATGCCCGCTTCGCCCTGCGTGACATGCAGCGCGCCACCCTTGCAGTCGTTCACGTCGCTCAGGAATATGGTGCAGCTCAGGTCCGAGCGCAGCGGGCCGTCGGGAAGCGGGATGATCGCGCTGTCCGCGTGCAGCCCGTAATTCATGCCCGGCTTGTAGCGGGTGATCAGCGGCGGCGCGACGCGCTCGGGGAAGGCGAAGTCGACAAATTCGCGGTTGCCCATCAGCGCGTCGTGCAGGATCTTCGAGGACTGCTTGTAGCCCTCGACATCATGCAGCTGCAGGTTATTCTTCACCTTGCTGTGCGGATTGCTGATCTTGCCATCGACAAATTGCGCCTTGTCGGCGATTTTCTTCAGTTCGGCGACCTGACTTCGGTCGAGTAAGCTGAGTTGCTTGAACATTATCGTCTCGATCCCGCTATTGCTCTCGCCGCGGCCACTTTCGGAAAGCGCCGCGCCAGTTGATCGACCCATAGCAGTGTCTGCCGGATATCGTCAGCATGAATTTGCGCGGCTTCCGCCAGCAGCTCCTCGCGCAGCGATGCGCTGTAATCATATTCCTGTGCCTTGGAATAGCGCGTCATGATCGGGCCGGATACCAGGGCGAGCGCGGTCTCGGCGGACAGCTCCCTGCCAAAATGGCGGGCGGCCCGTTGCAGTTGCTCGCCGGGCTGGCTCAGGAAGTCGTCGAAGTCCATCCACGCGATCCTGGCGTCGGGACAATGGCCTTCTGCATCGCACAGCGTGACCATCTCGCACAGCCAGCCGAGCGCGGCGGTCCGGGCGAGCGACAGTGTCCCTTTCTCCGCCAGGGGCTCGCCGCAATGCTGCTCGAGCCGCAACAGCCGGATATCGGCCAGCGCGGCGGCTTCCTGCTGCGACGAATCCCCGGCCAATATGGTCTGCAGATAGCGCTCCAGCGAAGCGAACAGGAACAGCGCCGTGCCGCTGGCGGTCAGCAGCGGCCTGGCCAGCGGGCTGACGAAGCTGCTCGCCTTGATCATCACCCGCTGGTCGTCGCGAAACACGCGCGACAACCAGCCTTCGATCTGGTTCAGTCGCTCGACCTGTTCGTCGCGGGTCCAGCTGATCTCTGCCGGCCTGCTGACCCACAGGTCCGCCAGTTGCCGCAGTATGGCCGGTTCCCGGAGCGCCAAGACGCTGGCCAGTTCGCCCAGCAGTCGCGAAATCAGGGTCGATCCGACATGGCCGACATGGAAAATATACTGGGGTTTGGGCAGCGGCGGCAATGGCACCGCCGCGATATCCGTCCAGGAAACCACCTGCCGCTGCAGATCGGGGGTGAACAGGCGCTGGTCGAGAAAGCTGGCCTGATGAAAGGCCGCCTCGCTCATCGTCGAGAGCAGGACCTCATCCTTCGACAGATCAGCAAGATGCGGAAAGAGCGACGCGTCTTTTGCAAAAGCCGGTTGCCAGTCCTGGTTCAATCCATCCTCCAACGAAAAAGCCCGGATCTGGAGCACCGTCTTGCGACGGTCCGGATCCGGGCTTTTTGTAGCATATTCAGAACGGGACTATTCCTTCGATTCGGTATCGTCCTGCTCTTCTGTTTCTTCGGCTTCCGGCGCGGCATCATCTGCTGCTTCGCCCGCTTCCTCGGCAGCCTCTTCACCTTCGCCTTCGCTGTCCGAGGACAGCGCAGCAGCAGCCAGTTCGGCCTGATCTTCGTCAAACATCTGCTGGATCACGTCGACGCCGTCCTTCTGCAGGTCGGCTTCGTCATCCGAACGGGCGACATTCGCCTGAATGTTGACGCTGACTTCCGGGTGGAGACGGATGCGGACATCGAAAACGCCGAGCGTCTTGATCGGCTTTTCCATGATGACCATGCTCTTTTCGACAACGGTGCTCTTGCCGTCGGCATTCAGGGCTTCGACAATGTCGCGGACCGATACGGAACCGTAAAGCTGGCCGCTGGCAGACGATGCGCGGATCAGAACGATCTGCTTGCCATCGATGCTGCTGGAGGCTGCTTCGGCTTCCTTGCGCTTCGTTTCATTGTCCGCTTCGATCTGCTGGCGATTGGCTTCGAAAACCTTCTTGTTCGCCGCATTGGCGCGCAGGGCCTTCTTGTTCGGCAGCAGGAAATTGCGGGCATAGCCGTTCTTGACAGTGACGATATCGCCAATGTTTCCCAGCTTCTCTACTCGTTCGAGCAAAATAATATCCATCGTTTCGCTCCTACTTCACGAGATACGGCAGCAGGCCGAGATGGCGGGCGCGTTTGATGGCTTTGGAAAGCTCGCGCTGCTTCTTGGCGGATACTGCGGTGATACGACTTGGCACGATCTTGCCGCGTTCGGAAATGAATCCCTGCAGCGTCTTCACGTCTTTATAGTCGATGGGCTTTGCGTTCTTGCCGGAAAAGGGGCAGCTTTTGCGGCGACGGAAAAATGGACGTCCCATGTTTTAACTCCTTCTCTGGCTTAATTGTCGTCGCGGCGCGGTTTGCGTTCACGCTCGCGTTCGGGTTTGCGCATCATCACGGACGGGCCTTCTTCATGCTCGTCGACGCGGATGGTGAGAAAACGGATGACATCTTCGTTGATCCGGGTCTGACGCTCCAGTTCCAGGACAACGCTGCCCGGTGCGTCGAGACGCAGCATGACATAATGGGCCTTGCGGTTCTTCTGGATCTTGTAGGCGAGCGTACGCAGGCCCCAGGTTTCGGTCAGAACGACCTTGCCTTCATTCGATTCTACAATCTTGGTGGCTTCCTGCGCAAGAGCATCGACCTGAGACTGGCTCAGATCCTGCCGCGCAAGGAAGACATGCTCATACATTGGCATGCAATCATTCCTTCATTTACCGCCGATCGCTGACGCCGCACCATGCAGACACGCCCCTCCGGCTTTCTTCGTTTTCCATGTGATTCGGACGGGTCCGGTCACGCGGAAGCGGCGCCTATGGCGGAATTGATGGCCGAATGCAAGGGCGCTTTTGCGGCAGTCGGCGGCAGGAAGCCAAGCTGACAGGGCGGCCTCTTGCCAGTCCATCGCCAGTGCCCGGGATCGCACAGGAATCTTGGATCCGCAAGGCCTGCTGATCTTTACCAATCGGCAAGGACTCTAGCCTAGACTGAGGCGGGGAACAGTGAAACGAGAAGAATCAACGAATGGAAGCGAATTCATCCATCGGGAGTGAAAGCCCCAATGCGTCAGGCGCGATTCCCGAGAGCCGGAGCTTTTTGGGCAAGATCGGCTCGCGTATCGGGTCGCAATCGGCGGGTGGATCGCGCAGTATCAAGCCGGCCGAGGCGCTTCTCCTCCTGCAAAATTATGAGGAAAGCCGGCAAGGCTGGTTCTGGTCAACCGATGCAACGGGAAACCTTACCTATATAACGGACAGTATTTCCGAGGTTCTGGGAGCGAAATCGGCTGATCTGATTGGCAAGCCGATGGTGTCCCTTTTCCGCAAGCCCGTCGATAGCGAAGCCGGTGCGAGGACACTGCCGTTCATTCTGACAAAGAAGATGAAATTCAACGGCCTTGAAGTGGAGGCTGCGAATTCGGCCGACGAATGCTGGCTAGCCATTTCAGGCAGGCCGCATCACGACAAGCTGGGGAATTTTCTCGGTTTCCGCGGCAGCGGCGTTGACGTAACCGCGCAACGGAGAATGTCTCTGGATACATCCCGCCTGGCAATGTTCGATTCCCTCACCGGCCTTGCAAATCGGGCCAGCATGGCAAAGAAGCTGGAAACGACACTCACGGCCTACCGGCAGCAAAAACGAACCTGCGCCGTGATGCTGGTCGATCTCGACCGGTTCAAACAGATCAACGATACGCTGGGTCATCCTGCAGGTGATGCATTGCTCAAACAGGTTGCGCAGCGCCTTTTGAAAGTGGTCGGGCAAAGCGGCGAGGTCTGCCGGCTCGGCGGCGATGAATTTCAGCTGATGCTGCCAGACTGTGACGATCGCGGCGTTTTGGGGGATCTGGCAAGCAAGATCATCAGCAGTCTTTCCCAGCCCTATTCCGTGGAAGGAAACCGATGCATCATCGGCGCATCCATCGGGGTCGCGATCAGTCCTTTTGACGGCCTGATCAGCGAGGATCTGGTGAAAAGCGCCGACCTCGCGCTCTACGAAGCGAAAGGAAACGGCAGGGGACGATTCCGCTTCTATTCCAAAGGTCTTCAACAGTCCGCCGCAGACCGCCGCGTGCTGGAAGAGCATTTGCGGGACGCGATCGGAAAGGGAGAGCTTGAACTGGCCTACCAGCCGATCGTCAACGCCAAGACCAATACCGTTGAGGGTTTTGAGGCTCTCATGCGGTGGAATCATCCCGAACGGGGTCATATTTCTCCGGCGCTGTTCATTCCCATCGCCGAGGAAGCCAATCTGATCTGGGATCTGGGGCAATGGGCTATCGAGCAGGCGTGCAAGGACGCGGTGAAATGGCCCGGGAAGAGCAGGGTTGCCGTCAATGTCTCCCCGATCCAGTTTGCCAGCGATCTGTTTCCGACGGTGATCGATGGCGCGCTGGCTGCATCAGGTCTCGCCCCCGCTCGGCTCGAGCTTGAGATTACCGAAGGCGTGTTCATGGCCGAAACCAATGAAACCAACGCGATGTTTCAGGCTCTCAAAAGCAGAGGCGTTCGTCTGGCGCTAGACGATTTCGGGACTGGCTATTCCTCTCTCAGCTATCTGAAAACTGCCCCCTTTGACAAGATCAAGATTGACCAGAATTTCGTCCGTGGCGCAACCGAGCCAGGGTCTCGCAACGGCGCGATCATTGCTGCCATTGTCGCACTGGCGGAAGCCCTTGGAATGGAGACCACGGCCGAGGGTATCGAAACCCTTGATGAATTCGAACTGATCAAGAAACTGAACGTCAGCCATGTGCAGGGCTATGTCTACAGCAAGGCGGTAGCCAGCAAGGAACTGGTCGACAATCTGGAAGGTGGCCACTGGGTGATCGAGCCCTCCGGCCCGGCCCATCATCGCAACGAGCGGCTTTCCATGTATCGCAAGGTGCGGATGATTCACGAAAATCACGTCTATTCGATCGTCATTCGCAACCTGTCGAAGACGGGCGCGCTCGTTGACGGATTGTACAATGTGCCGATTGGCACAAAATTCGTGATCGACTTTGGCGACGGTCAGCTTGCTGTCGCCACGGTTACCCGTTCCAGCGGGAATTTGCAGGGGATCAAATTCGAAACGCGCCTGGTCAGTGACGGCAACGGAGGGCTGTGCACCAGTCGGCGGGTCTCGCCCTATCTGATCGCCGAAGCGGGGCTTGAAGTGCCCAATCTTCCGGCGGGATATGTGCCGACGACGAAGATCGACAAGGATTCCCTTTCGTTGCCGGCGTTCAGCACGGTCGCCGACTGGGAAGTTACCAAGATCAAACCAAAATAATTTCCAGATGGCGAAAAAAGGGCGCTCCCCGAACCGGAAAGCGCCCTCCAGACGGTGGTCGTCTGGCGATCGGGTCGCAATTACCGCAAGTCTTCCACCGAAACCCATCCCTTTGTTCCATATTTGTCGCTGACCTCGACGAACAGCCCCGCCTTGCTGCCCGTGGGCACCAGTTCCGTTTCAGCGCGCAACGCGCGCACCGTTTCGGCTTTGGCATCGGCGCTGGCATAGAGATTGGTATCGACAGCGACCGTGTAGGTAGCCTGTTCCCTGACGGCAGGGGCGGACGCGTCAACCGCTGTCAGCACACCGGCCTGAGCGACTACATTATTATAGGCGAGAATGAACGCCTCGGTCAGCATTTTGCCGTTATTGGAAGCGCCATAGCCGGCAGCATTGGCTCCAGCGACCCAGGGTGTTCCGCCGGCAAAGGACAGGGTCGATTTCTTCACCTCTCCGGTGCCCGCCACCAGGGTCTGGCCGTTGGCCGGGCTGACCACGCGAATGCCGGCAGCGACAACCTTTTTCTTGCCGCCGAGCCCGCCGAACATGCCGATGAGCGCGCCTGCCCCGGGTACTCTGCCCAGAACCTGCCCCGCGGCGCCAGAACGGACAAATGCATCTGTCGCCAGGCCTTTGGCAGCCGCTACACCCTGATCCACCTCTTCCTTGTCACCGGCGATCACATTCACCAGAAAATCGGCGGGCGCGCCGCTGGCCGCGCTGTGGACCTCGAAACAACCGGACTCGCGGGCGATGGCCGAAACCAGTTCGCGGGGGCTTCCCAGCCCGAATTTGTCCCAGCCCTGGGTATCGCCATCAACGACGGCGATTGTCCCGTAGCTCGCGTCGCAGTGTGTGAGTTCGACTGGCGGGCTTTTGGCGGCCTGGGCTGGCGCACCGATGGCGGCCATCGCGGCAAAGGCGGTTAAGGCTGTGGAAATAAATTGTGACTTGGTCATGACTGCATGCTCCCATTGCGATTGAAACAGGGGCTCCCGATGAGGAGCCGTGGGAGTGTTTATGTGCCGGGGGAAAAGCCGTTTCATCATTCAAATGAATGACGTTCGGCAGATTTTCCGATCAAATCTGGACAGGCGGCAGCGGTGACCGCATTTTTCAGGCGCCTGTCAGCAGCCTAGTTTTCCTGTGTCTGGTCGCTTTGGCCCAGGGCGATATTGGCAAGCAGTCCGACCAGTTCGGCCTGGCGCCCGCAGCCGGTTTTCTCCAGCACACTGGCGAGCTGGGACCGAACCGTTGCGATCGACACATTGCCATCACCCGCGATCTCCTTCAGTGTCTGGCCCTTCATCAGTCCCCTGGCGATCCGGGTTTCGGCAACCGTCATGTCGAACAGGCTTCTCATCAGCGCCGTCGACGGCGCCCGGGTCTGGTCGAGCGGGGTGAAGAACAGCAAGGCATAGCTATTCGCGAAAATATCATGCGCGGCCAGTTTTATCGGCATGACATGGCCGACGCAAACCGCGTTGCCATCCTCGTTGCGGATCGGGAAGGACAGGCTGTCGGCGGTCTCTACCCGGCCCAGCGTTTCCAGAGCGCTGGTCAGGAAGGCGGCCGACCGCCGATCGGAAAAAACGACCGGCTTGCCGGTCTCGTTGAATTTGACATGATCAGCCACCGACTCCGCCCGTTCATTGGCTTCGACAAACTTGCCGCGCGCATCCAGAACGACGGCGGGCAAGCCGAACTTGGCAAGCGTTTCGCTCGCGCCCTGAGCACGCTGCAGGCCGAGCCGGGTCGATACAAAGGCGCTTCGCAGCAGATGGGGACGCAGTTGATTGAGTCGGTGGACGTGTTTGCGCTCGATCGGTCCCTGGTCCAGCTGGCGTTCGATGCTGAAGACGATATTGTCACCGGTGGGCATTTGCAGGAGCGTTCCCGCCGACCAGCCGAGGCCGCGCGGATGAAAGAAATCGCGATAGAAGGGATTGTTGGCGAGTTCCTCTTCGCTGAAGAAATCCTGCTCGACAAAGAATGTCGGCTCGGATTTGCCCATCATGCACGTCCGGCGTGGACATTTTTCAAACCAGCCGTCTTTCACATAGGCATCGAACGCATCGAATACGCTTTCCGTGGCGGTCCAGTTTACCGCTTTCCGCGCGGAAAAGAGCATGCCCCCGATCGAGTCGGTCAGTTCCGCCAATTCATCGAGAACGTCCGGCCAGAGCTCCGGCACGACGGAACATTCGTAAATGCGGTCGATCAACTGTTCCTGCATCGTCTCAACTACCTGATTTTTCGAAAGACTCCGGAAGAAATAGAATGTTCAATTTAGTGAACAGCAAACAGATTGCTACTTTTTTCGATTCAGGAATCCGAACATGTCGCCGCCGATCTTGCGCATCTGGATTTCCTCCGCACCCTCGGTGATGCGGTAGCGGCGATGATGGCGGTAGATATGCTCGAACGGCTTGTGGCGCGAATAGCCCATCCCGCCATGGACCTGCATCGCCCGGTCGGCGGCGTCGCAGCACAGGCGGTTCGCGCGATAGTTGCACATCGACACCTGGGCGGAGAGATATTTGGCGACGTCCGGTTTCGGCATCGTGTCCATCTTTGCCGCAGTGGCGTAGATCAGCTGGCGCAGCATCGCCGCCTCGGTGTGCAGTTCGACCAGCGGAAACTGGATTCCCTGGTTGACCGACAGCGGCTTGCCGAACGGCTTGCGTTCGCCGGCATATTTCACCGATTCATCAATGCAATATTGTGCGGCGCCGAGCGAGGAAGCGGCCTGCCGGATGCGGTTTTCGTGGACGAAATGCTGCGCGCAGGCGAGGCCCATGTCGAGATCGCCGAGTACCGCGTCAGCCGGGATCCAGACATTGGTGTAGGAACATTTCGGATGGTCGGTCGGCATGTTGAAGGTCCACATATATTCGCCGATCTCGAAGCCCTCGGCGTCGACCGGGACGATGAAACAGCCGATGCCGCGCGCGTCGCCATCCTTGCCGCTGTGCCGGGCAAAGGTCATCACGTGCGAGGCCTTGTGCAGGCCGGTGGTCCACATCTTGTTGCCGTTGATCAGCCAGCCGTCGACCCCGTCCCGGGTTTCCGGCACCGCCGTGGTGTCCATCCAGGTCGCGTCCGATCCATGATGTTCTTCGGTCAGGCCAAAGCACCAGCCCATGCGGCCGGCCAGCATCTCGGGAATATAGTCGCGCTTCTGCTGCTCGGTCCCAAAGTCGCGCAGCATCAGCGGCTGCACCAGATTGCCGACGATCGAATTTTCATTCTGCAGGTCGTTGTGCAGACCCAGGCCCTTGTGCGCCAGATATTCGCGAATCCGCGCCATGCCAAGATTGGTGCCGTTCTGGCCGCCAAATTCCTCGGGCAGGGCGTAGCGATAATGGCCGGCGGCATCGGCGACCTGTCGCATTTCGACCAGCAGCGCTTCCCATTCCTCGGTTGGAAGGCCCTGGTTTTCCCAGTTGGTCCGCGCATCCTCGCGGCGGTGGTCAAAGAAGCGGATATTGTCGTCGCGCTGTTCGATCGGCTTGATCTCGGCCTCGATGAAAGCGTCCAGCACGTCCAGATAGTCTTCGATCTCCTGCGGAATTTCAAAACTGGTCATGTGCTTCTCCATTTGTTGAGCGCGACCTTGAGGCCGGCATATTTGGGTTGGTCGATGGACAGTCGTTCAAGCGCGGACAGCCGCAGATGGTCCCAGACAGCCGCATCGGTTGCCGCAATCTCGCCTTTTGAAAGTCCGGTGCAAAGCTGTCGATGATCATAACCGATAGCGGCCAGCCTGGCTTGCGCTGCATCCCGGTAACCGGGACCCCATTCCGTCTGCCGCCGCGCGATGCCGAGGGCATTGCCGGCGACGCGCGACTGGAACTTGTCATGCCCGCTCAGGCCGGGCAGCACCTTGTTCGTGTTCCATTCCTCGAGCGCCGTCAGCAGTTCGCCATAACCGGTTTCGCCGGTCACGGCTTGCTGATCGGGCAGCGACCAGTCGAGGGGGGTGGCAACGGCATCGGGCATGATTTCCTCGAACAGCAGGGCCAGGTCGATTTCCACCTCGGACACGCGCCGACCGATCACCGTGCGCTCCAGCGAACGGTCGCCATGGCTGCGCCAGATCTGGCCCATGACCATGCAGGCAACGCCCCACCAGAGCGTGGAATAGACCAGCCAGAAGCGGAAACGGTCGGGGTCGACCTCCGCGCCGCTGGCTTCGGCATAAGCGGCGAGGAAGGATTGGGCGCTGTCGAAGCCGCCCGCTTCCTTCTCATAATGGCCGAACCTCCAGCTCGGCGTGCACAGATAGGCAAGATCCTGCACCGGGTCGCCCAGCCGGACCAGTTCCCAGTCGAGCACCGCCGACAGGCCGTCGCGGTCGATCATCAGATTGCCCATCCGGAAATCGCCATGCACCAGATATTTGTCGCTGGCATCCGGCGCATTCTGCTCGAGCCAGCGGAAGGCATATTCATAGATCGGGATCTGGCCGCCGATCTCGTGATATTTGTCCTTCTGGACCCGGATCAGCTCGGCGGGTGAAAAATATTCCAGCGACTGCAGCAGCGGGTTCATCCCGATCCGGTGAATGGCGGCCAGTTCCCGGGCGCATTGCTCGGTCAATTTGCCTTCGGCCTCCGAAAATTCAGGATTGCCGAGAATCTTGTGGGGCAGGGTCTCTCCCTCGGCCCTGGTCATGATAAAGCCTTCGCCCAGCCCATCTTCCGGGTTCAGCCGTCCGCGGACCTCCGGAGCGGTCACTCCGGCAGAGCGGGCCAGTTCGATCACATCCGCCTGGGTTGCAAGGGGAACGCCGCGCAGGCCATCGTCGTCGGGCGAAAGGCCAACGGGTAGCCGGCGCAGGACATAATCCTCGTCGCCATAGGAAAAGGCCCAGCTTTCCATGCTGGCCCCGCCAGACAGACGTTGAACGCCTGCAAGAGAACCGTTCGGTCCAAAGGTTTTGAGGCAATAAGCTGCAAGCTTTTTCCGGAATGTCTCATCGATCATGCATGGGGTTTAATCAGACGATTAAAAATACGCAATGCTTTTGCTTCGCGACAGCGACGCTTGCATGACCGGTCAATCGGCCCTAATTCCGCAGCATATTTTTTGAGGGGTTCATCATGCGCGCATTTATTTTTCCGGGACAGGGTAGCCAGGCGGTTGGCATGGGCAAGGCGCTGGCCGAGGCGAGCAGCACGGCCCGTGAAGTTTTCGAGGAAGTCGACCACGCGCTGGAGCAAAATCTCTTCAAGCTGATGTGCGAAGGGCCCGCGGACGAGCTGACCCTGACCGAAAATGCGCAGCCAGCGATCATGGCCAATGCCATTGCCACCCTGAGGGTCATGGAAAAGGATGGCGGCAAGTCGCTCAAAGATCTGTGCAGCTATGTCGCTGGCCACAGCCTCGGCGAATATAGCGCCCTGTGCGCCGCGGGCGCCCTGAATCTGACCACCACCGCCGAACTGCTGAAGCTGCGCGGCCTGTCGATGCAGAAGGCCGTGCCGGTTGGCGAAGGCGGCATGGCGGCCTTGCTGGGAGCGGACATCAAAAAGGCTTCGGCGCTCGCCAATGCATCGGCCCAGGGCGAAATCTGCACAGTGGCCAATGACAATGATCCCACCCAGGTGGTGATCTCGGGCCATATGGGTGCGATCGAGCGGGCGATAGCGACGGCGAAGGACCACGGCATCAAGCGCGGCATTTTGCTGCCCGTTTCGGCGCCGTTTCACTGCTCGCTGATGGCGCCAGCCGCCGAAGCCATGGAAGAGGCGCTGGCAGAAGCCACGATCTTGTCGCCGGTGGTTCCGGTGTTCGCAAATGTCACGGCGGCCCCGGTCTCGGACGTCGACGACATTCGCGACCTGCTGGTCCAGCAGGTGACCGGAACCGTGCGCTGGCGGGAATCGGTTGCAAATATGGCCGAGTCCGGTGTCGAGCAGTTTGTCGAATTTGGCGGCAAGGTACTGAGCGGCATGGTCGGGCGGATCGCGCCGGAAGCGGAAACCGTAAGTCTGGTGTCTCTGGACGATATCGAGGCGTTTCTGAAGAGCGTCTAGTCGCACAGGCATCCTCTCTCTAGCATCTGGCTCCTTGGGCCTGGAATTTTGAAGGAATTTCGAATGTTTGATTTAAGCGGAATGACCGCTCTGGTAACCGGCGCATCGGGCGGAATCGGTTCCGCAATTGCCAAATCCCTGGCCGAGCGGGGCGCGACCATCGCGCTGTCGGGAACGCGCCGGCATGTGCTGATGGAAATGATCCCGCAGATGGCGGGCGAGGGCCATGTCGTCATGCCCTGCGATCTGTCGAAGGCCGAAGAGGTCGATGCGCTGGTCCCGGATACGGTGGCAAAGCTCGGCAAGCTGGATATCTTGGTCAACAATGCCGGGATTACCAGGGACGGGCTTGTCATGCGCATGTCGGACGAGGATTTTGAGGATGTGATCCGGGTCAATCTGGAATCGGCCTTTCGCCTGATCCGCGCCGCCGCCCGGCCGATGATGAAGGCGCGCCACGGCCGGATCATCTCGATCAGTTCGGTGGTGGGAGCGACCGGCAATCCCGGCCAGGCCAATTATGTCGCGTCGAAGGCAGGGCTCGTCGGCATGTCCAAGGCGCTGGCGCAGGAACTGGCATCGCGCGGTATCACCGTCAATTGCGTGGCCCCGGGATTCATCGAATCCCCGATGACCGATGCGCTGACCGACGCCCAGAAGGACGAGATCAATCGCAAGATACCGGCTGGCAAAATGGGCAGCGGCGGCGATATTGGCGCGGCCGTCGTCTATCTGGCCAGCAAGGAGGCCGCCTACGTGACCGGCCAGACGCTGCACGTGAACGGCGGCATGGCGATGATTTCCTAGGCCTTCTGCCAAAAATGTCATTTCCGGTGCGTTTTCGACTTCACGGACACTTGCAAGGCGCGCGCCACCGCACTAGGACGAAATTGAAATTCATTCGTAACATAAAGGACCTCTCATGAGTGAGACTGCAGACCGCGTAAAAAAGATCGTTGTTGAGCATCTGGGTGTTGAAGCCGACAAAGTGACCGAAGAAGCTGCTTTCATCGATGATCTGGGCGCTGACAGCCTTGATATTGTTGAGCTGGTCATGGCGTTTGAAGAAGAATTCAGCGTTGAAATTCCTGATGACGCGGCCGAAAAAATCGCCACCGTCAAAGATGCGATCGATTTCATCGACAAAAACAAGGGCTAATTGATTTTGAGGTGTCGCCAGCGAACAGGGCGCGCCTCGGGGCCAATGATCGCTAAAAAACTGCAAAGCGGCTCACCGGCCCGGGAGGAATGTCCTGAACCGGTGGCCGTTTTTGATTTAGGGCAGGGGAAGTCCGCAAGGAGAGGCATGATATGCGCCGTGTAGTTGTAACCGGAATGGGCCTGGTAACGCCGCTGGGCGGAGATGTGGAAACGACCTGGAGCAATATATTGGCATCCAAGTCGGGCGCGGGCAAAATCACGCGCTTCGATGCATCCGATCAGAAATGCCATATCGCTTGTGAGGTAAAGCCCGCAGACCATGAATATGGTTTCGATCCCAATCTGCGCGTCGATCACAAGGTCCAGCGCCAGGTCGACCCCTTCATTATCTATGGCATCGATGCCGCCGGCCAGGCACTGGAAGACGCGGGCCTCACCGACATGTCCGACGAAGCCAAGCTGCGCGCTGGTTGTTCGATCGGCTCGGGCATCGGCGGCTTGCCGGGCATCGAGAAGGAATCGATCGTTCTGCACGAACGCGGTCCGGGCCGGGTCAGTCCGCATTTCGTCCATGGCCGCCTGATCAATCTGATTTCGGGTCAGGTTTCGATCAAATATGGCCTGATGGGTCCCAATCACGCGGTCGTTACCGCCTGTTCGACCGGCGCGCACAGCATCGGCGACGCGGCGCGGATGATTGCCCTCGACGATGCCGATGTGATGCTGGCCGGTGGCGCGGAAGCGACCATCTGCCCGATTGGCATCGCCGGTTTTGCCCAGGCAAAGGCGCTTTCCACCAAGCGCAATGACGATCCCACCGCAGCCTCCCGCCCCTATGACAAGGACCGCGACGGCTTTGTAATGGGCGAGGGCGCGGGCGTTGTGTGTCTGGAAGAATATGAACATGCCAAGGCCCGCGGTGCCAAAATCTATTGCGAAGTCATCGGCTACGGCATGTCCGGCGACGCCTATCACGTCACAGCGCCGCATCCGGACGGCACCGGTGCCTACCGCTCCATGGAAATGGCGCTCAAGCGTTCCGGCCTGACCACCGCGGACATCGATTATGTCAATGCGCATGGCACTTCGACCATGGCCGACACGATCGAACTGGCTGCGGTGAAACGGCTGTTCGGCGAGGACCTCAAGACAATGTCGATGAGTTCGACCAAATCGGCGATCGGCCACTTGCTCGGTGGCGCAGGTGCGGTCGAAGGCATATTCTGCATCCTTGCGCTGCGCGACCAGATTGTGCCGCCGACGCTCAACCTCGATGATCCTGATGAAGGCTGCGAAGGCGTCGACCTGGTGCCGCATTTTGCCAAGAAGCGCAAAGTGAAAGCCGTGCTCAGCAACAGCTTCGGTTTCGGCGGGACCAATGCCAGCATTATCATGAAAGCGATCTAATATCATGCGCCGCCTCGGTTGCCTGGTTCTGGTGGCAGCGGCGGTCATCGCAGCCCTGTTGGCCGGGAATTTCCTCTATGGCTGGAACGCCAGCGGGCCGCTCGAGAATCAGCGCACGATCGTCATAAAGTCCGGCTCCAGCCTGGCCATGGCTGCAGAGACCATGGAATCGGAAGGAGTCATCCGATCCGCCGATGCATTCCTCACCCGCGCGAAAATTCTCGGCGGCTCGGAACCGATCAAGGCCGGGGAATTCGAAATCCCTGCGCGCGCCAGCAACGCCCTGATCCTGGACATACTGCAGGGCGGCAAGACAGTGCAGCGCCTGATCACGGTTCCCGAAGGCACGCCGTCGATCATCGTCTATGAAAAGCTGATGGATGAAAAATTGCTCAAGGGCGATATTCCGGTACCCGCCGAAGGATCGATCCTGCCCGACAGCTACAGCTTCGAGCGCGGCGAACAACGGGCAGCGGTGCTGCTGCGCATGCAGAAGGCGATGAAGGACACAATCGCGGAATTGTGGCCGAAGCGGTCATCGAACACGATTGCCAGGACGCCGAAAGAGGCGATCATCCTGGCATCGATCGTGGAGAAGGAAACCGCATTGGCGCGCGAGCGGCCAACGGTCGCGGGCGTCTACAGCAACCGCCTGCGCAAGAACATGATGCTGCAGGCCGACCCGACGATCATCTATCCGATCACCAGGGGCAAGCCATTGGGTCGCCGGATCCGGCAATCGGAAATCGCTCAGGTCAACGATTATAATACCTATGCCATGGTCGGTCTTCCCAAGGGGCCGATCGCCAATCCCGGGCGCGCCTCGATCGAGGCGGTGCTGAATCCTGCAGAGACCAGGGCGCTCTATTTTGTCGCCGATGGCCAGGGCGGCCATGTTTTCGCCGAAACGCTGGAACAGCATAATGCCAATGTCGAAAAATGGTTCGCCCTGCGGCGCGAACGGGGCGAAATGTAGCGGGGCTCCAGTAATTGAACAGTCATCGGTGCGGGAATGCGCGCATGGCTGGAACTGGGCTCAATTTGTTGAATGATTTCTGTGCCTTTCAAATGTCTCCTGGTGGAAGGAAAGCTGAATGTCGGCAAGGCTGGTCCAAATAATCGTACCTGACACGCAAGTGCCGCGGGCAAAGGCCATCATTGAAAAGCATTGCAGCCGGTTCTGGCAGGAAACGGTGCCGGGTGGTCTTGAAAAAATTTCCGCTGTTGTGCGAGGGCGGTTCATTGAGAAATTGATGGCGGAACTGGATGATGCCTTCCAAGGCATCGCGGGATTTTCGGCTCTTGTCATGCGGGTCGAGGCGGTCTTGCCGGAACTCCCCGAACTCGCCGAAATTGCGCGCGCCGGTTCCTACCACCAGAAACCGCCAAGCAGGTTGGAAGCCTTCTTCACCCGGGACCGGATCAGCACGAATGAGCTGTATGACGATATCGAACCCAGTCTCGAGCTGCGTCCCAATTTTCTGCTGACGGTGATTCTTTCCGCGCTGATTGCCGCGCTGGGCATGCACAGCGGTCAGACAGCCGTAGTCATCGGCGCGATGATCATTGCGCCGCTGCTCGGCCCGACCATGGCCATGGCAATGGCCGCCACACTGGGCGACAAAGCGCTCGGTCGAAGGGCAATCTTCACTCTGGCGACAGGGATATTGGTCGCCTTGCTTGTTACTTATCTGCTCGGCATGTTCATCGAGGTCAATCCGTTGGTGCCGGAACTCCGGAACCGCACGATCGTCCAACCCGCCGATATCGCCCTTGCGCTGGCCTGCGGCGCCGCCGGTGTCCTGGCGTTCAGTCGAGGGATCTCGCTCTCGCTGGTGGGGGTCATGATCGCGGTGGCTCTGGTGCCGCCGGTTGCCGCCGCAGGCCTGTTCCTTGGCAGCGGTGATTATCGGCTGGGATTCCATGCCCTGTTCTTGCTCGCCACCAATCTGGGTGCATCAACCTGGCCGGCATTGCGACCTTTCTGCTGCAAGGATTGCCGCCGCGAAACTGGCGGATCACCAGCGGCATTTTCCTGATCTGGCTGATCGTTCTCATCCTGTTCGCCGGACTGGTTGGTGGCCGGCTTGCCATTGGCACGGGCGGACCACTGGATATTGCCGACGATTCATCGTCCTTTCAACGAGCCGCCCCCAGCCCGGACTGATACGGGCACCGGAAACAAGCCTGACAATCTGGCCTCAATAGTTGAAGCGCTGCTTCAGGCTCTCCCGCGCCTCGCGATATTCGCGGAGGAACTGGTCGACCATGTCCTGCACGCTCATCACGTCATTGATCAGCCCGATGCCCTGGCCGCAGCCCCAGATGTCCTTCCAGGCCTTTTTCTCGGTATTGCCGCCGGAGCCGAAGTTCATCGTCTTGTAGTCGCCCTGCGGCAGATTGTCGGGGTCGAGCCCGGCATTTTCGATCGACTGGCGCAGATAATTGCCCTTCACGCCGGTGAACAGGTCGGAATAGACGATGTCGGAGGCCTTGCCCTCGACAATGCCCTCCTTGTAGCCCTGATCCGCATTGGCTTCCTTGGTGGCGATAAAGGCGGACCCGGCATAGCCGAGATCGGCACCCATGGCCTGCGCCGCCAATATCGACGCGCCGTTGCCGATCGAGCCGGAAAGCGCGACGGGGCCGTCAAACCATTCGCGGATTTCCTGCATCAGCGCGAACGGGGAGAGGGTTCCGGCATGGCCGCCGGCTCCGGCGGCTACCGGGATCAGGCCGGTCGCGCCTTTCTCGATCGCCTTGTGGGCGAAGCGGTTGTTGATGATGTCATGGAGCACGATCCCGCCCCAGCCTTTCACTGCCGTGTTCAGATCCTCGATCGCCCCCAGCGAGGTGATCACGATCGGCACCTTCCATTTCGCGCAGGTCGCCATGTCCTGGTCGAGCCGGTCGTTCGACTTGTGGACGATCTGGTTGACCGCGAACGGTGCTGCCGGCTTGTCCGGATTTTCCCGGTTCCAAGCGGCCAGTTCCTCGGTTATCTGGTGCAGCCACTCGTCCAGCATGCTCTGCGGGCGGGCGTTGAGGGCAGGGAAGCTGCCGACAATACCGGCCTTGCACTGGGCGATGACCAGCTCGGGTCCTGACACGATGAACAGTGGAGAGCCGATGAGCGGCAGGCGAAGATTGTCGAAAATGGCTGGTAACGTCATGGAACCCCCGATGTGAAAAGCTATGCCACCGCATTAGCCGATGCGGTGGCATATTCCACTGTTATTTTAACCGAGCGCTTAAATCCGGTTGACCGCGCTCAGCAGCGCCTCGACCGACGCGGTGGCGACATCGCTGTTGATGCCGACGCCGTAAAATTCCTTGCCGTCACCGGTCTGGCATTCGATATAGGCTGCGGCCTGGGCATCCTTGCCCGAGCCCAGCGCATGTTCGTTATAGTCGATGATCTCGAGCGATACGCCGAGCGCAGAGGAAACCGCGTCGACCACGCTGGAAATCAGGCCGTTGCCGCGGCCGCTGACCGAAATCTCGCCCTCTGGACCCTTGATCTTGCCGACAAAGATGCGCTCGCCGCCGGTCGCCCGCTCGTCATAGTCGACCAGGCTATATTTGCCGCTGCCATCGAGATGGTAGCGCTTCCGGAAAGCACCCCAGATATCGTCCGACGACAGTTCCCGGCTGGTTTCGTCGGCCAGCTCCTGCACGGTCCGGCTGAAATTGGCCTGCAGCCGCTTGGGCAGTTTCAGCCCGTGGTCCTGCTCCAGGATCCAGGCGATGCCGCCCTTGCCGGACTGGCTGTTGACCCGGATGACGGCCTCGTAATCGCGGCCGAGATCACGGGGATCGATCGGCAGATAGGGCACGTTCCACAGCTCGTCATTGCGCTGCTCCTGCGCGGCAAACCCCTTCTTGATCGCGTCCTGGTGCGAGCCGGAGAAAGCGGTGAAGACCAGTTCGCCGGCATAGGGGTGACGGGCCGGAACCGGCAGCTGGTTGCAATATTCGACGGTCTTGACGATCTCGTCCATGTTGGAGAAATCCAGTTGCGGATCAACACCTTGCGTATAGAGATTCAGACCCAGTGTCACCAGATCGACATTGCCGGTGCGCTCGCCATTGCCGAACAGGCAGCCCTCGACCCGGTCCGCGCCCGCCATCAGGCCGAGTTCCGATGCAGCGATGCCGGAACCGCGGTCATTATGGGTGTGCAGGCTGATCACGACATGGTCGCGCTTGCTGATATGTTTGCACATCCACTCGACCTGGTCGGCGTAGATATTGGGTGTTGCCGCCTCGACTGTTGCCGGCAGGTTCAGGATCAGCGGTTTTTCGGCGGTCGGCTCGATAATATCCATGACAGCCTCGACCACTTCCAGGCTGAAATCGAGTTCGGCGGTGGAAAAGGTTTCCGGCGAATATTCGAAATGCCAGTCGGTGTCGGGATATTTTTCCGCCTGTTCGCGCAGGATGGTCGCGCCTTCGCGAGCGATGTCCTTGACGCCCTGCTTGTCGAGCTTGAACACCACGTCGCGCCAGGCCGGGGACACCGCGTTGTACAGATGGACTATCGCCTGTTTCGCGCCCTCGAGGCTGGCAAAACTGGTTTCGATCAGGTCGCGGCGCGACTGGGTCAGCACCTGGACGATGACGTCGTCGGGAATCTTCTCGGATTTGACCAGGCCGCTGATAAAATCGAAATCGGTGGCGCCGGCGGACGGAAAGCCGACCTCGATCTCCTTGACGCCGATCTTGACCAGCAGGTCGAAGAAGCGCTGTTTCTTCTCCGCGTTCATCGGATCGATCAATGCCTGATTGCCGTCGCGCAGATCGGTGGACAGCCAGCGCGGGGCCTTGTCGATGGTGCGCGACGGCCATTGGCGGTCGGGCAGGTCGATCTGCGGAAACGGGCGATATTTTTGTGACGGATTCTGGTGCATGGCTTCACTCTTATGCTGCTGGAAATTGCGCGCAAGGCGCAAATTCGCGGGTTTGCTGAAATTATCCGGAAAATTGTCCCTTAGGCGGGATGCCGCGCATCGCGGGCAGCAGCATAGGTACGCCTAAGGGCGTATAAGTCGTAGCAGCGAGAGAGCTTTTAACCTCGTCATGAACAGCGTTTTATCCAAAATTCAGCATAAATCAACTGGGCCCGTGCATTTTTATGGAAATCATCGAACACCGCCGTGTCTGCGCAACTGGGCACCGGTTGCAGTCGCAAAATCTTAAGACTGGTGGTCTAAAAGCGATCCGAACCGCCAAAGGGAGGCGCTATTGTATTGCCTTGTCTACATGAGCAGCCCGACCCGCGAGATGGATGACGCAGAGGTTCAGGACCTGTTGCGCCGCGCCAAGAGGAACAATGACCGTGATGGCATTACCGGCATATTGATCCACGATCGCCGGCGATATCTGCAATGTCTGGAAGGAGAGGAAGCCAGGGTCGAGGCGACTTTTGCGCGGATTTCCATGGACCCGAGGCATCGGGCCATCATTCGCCTGCAAAGCGGTACGATAGACCGGCGGCAATTCCCCGGTTGGGCAATGGCCACCAAAATGGCTGCGAAGGGCCAGAGCCTGAAGGAGACCGTCGAGCCGCTGCTGCAGAATTGCGAGCGGGAGATCGCGAAAGAATTGCTCAAATTTGCCGAAGCCCGGGACCGGGCGGCCTCCAATCAGACCGCCCGTCCGGAACGCAGAGCCTAGTTCTTGTCCTTGTCGACCAGCTTGTTGGCGCCAATCCACGGCATCATTGCACGTAGCTGGGCACCGGTTTCCTCGATCGGATGCGCTTCCGCCGCTTTGCGGGCGGCTTTCAGCTCGGGCTGGCCGGCCCGGTTGTCGAGCACGAAATTCTTCACGAAACGGCCCGACTGGATGTCGGCCAGCACCCGCTTCATCTCGGCCTTGGTTTCGGCGGTAATGATCCGCGGGCCGGTGGTGATATCGCCATATTCCGCTGTGTTGCTGATCGAATAACGCATGTTGGCGATGCCGCCTTCATAGAGCAGGTCGACGATCAGCTTGGTTTCGTGCAGACATTCGAAATAGGCCATTTCCGGTGCATAGCCGGCTTCGGTCAGCGTTTCGAAACCCGCCTGGATCAGATGGGTGATGCCGCCGCACAATACCGCCTGCTCGCCGAACAGATCGGTTTCGCATTCCTCGCGGAAATTGGTCTCGATGATACCGGAGCGACCGCCACCGACGCCCGAGGCATAGGCCAGCGCTACGTCATGGGCATTGCCGGAGACATCGCGGTCAATCGCGATCAGGCAGGGCACACCGCCACCGCGCTGATATTCGCTGCGCACCGTGTGGCCCGGGCCCTTGGGTGCGATCATGATGACATCGAGATCCTTGCGGGCCTCGATCAGGCCGAAATGGATGTTGAGACCATGGGCGAAGGCGATGGCAGCGCCCTCTTTCATATTGTCGTGCAGATCATCGGCATAGATCGCAGCCTGATGCTCGTCCGGCGCCAGGATCATGACGATATCGGCCCATGCGGCCGCATCCTGGTTGGTCATCACCTGGAAGCCTGCGGCTTCGGCCTTTTTCGCAGTGGCCGATCCGGCGCGCAGGGCAATGGCGACGTCCTTGACGCCGCTGTCGCGGAGGTTCTGGGCATGGGCATGGCCCTGGCTGCCATAACCGACAATCGCGATTTTCTTCCCGGTGATCAGGCCGAGGTCAGCGTCGGCGTCATAATAGACTTTCATTTTTCTTCCTTAATTTCAGATATATAAAGATGTTAAGACAACGATTCCGGTAGCCGTCAGGACAAAGCCGCCAGGATGCCTGAATCGGGTCATCGCCGCATTTGCCAGCCCCATGGCGACAAAAGACAGACCGATGGCCAGAAGCATGGCGAGGCTGCCACCGGTTTTCCCGGAAGCAACCAGATACAGATACAGGGCGGGAAGGAGCGTCAGAACGGTCCCGACCTGCCAGCCAAACTGGATCATCGTGCGCGGCATGGCCTCATTCATCATGCCGGTTCTTTGCTGCAGCAGCGGCGTGATCAGGATCTTCTGCCCCATCACGCCATGAAAGAGGGCAACGCCGATCAGCATCAAGCAGGCGATATAGAGCAGCAATATGCTCATGCAGCATTGGGCCCCCGAGCCACGGCAACGACACCGGTCCGCCCGACTTCAACCAGTCCGACTTCCCGCATCAGTGCAACGAACGTCTCGATTTTCTCGGGCGCGCCGGTGATTTCGAAGATGAAGCTCTCGGTCGAGGCATCGACGATCCGCGCGCGATAGGCATCGGCCAGCCGCATTGCCTCGATCCGGTTGTCGCCCTTGCCGGCCACCTTGACCAGCGCCAGCTCGCGCTGAACATGCGGACCGGATTCGGTCAGATCGCGCACGCTGTGCACCGGCACCAGCCGGTCGAGCTGGGAAATGATCTGCTCGATCACGTGCGGCGGACCGTTGGTGGCGATGGTGATCCGGCTGATCGCGTGGTCCTCGCTGATGTCGGCCACAGTCAGGCTCTCGATATTATAGCCGCGCGCGGTGAACATGCCGGCGATCCGTGCCAGAATTCCGGCTTCATTGTCCACCAGTACGGCGAGAACGTGCCGCTCGACGGCTTCTTCATGTATATGCATCAGACAAGGGCCTTTGCTTGGTCGTCCATTGTGCCCTTCACGTCCTCTGCGGTCAGCAGCATCTCGGTATGGGCCGCACCGGACGGGATCATCGGGAAGCAGTTCGCGAGCTTGGCGACGCGGCAATCGACCATGACGGGACCATCGGTTTCGAGCATTTTCTTGATGCCGGATTCCAGATCCGCCGGATCCTCGATCCGGATACCGGTCCAGTCGTAGCTTTCCGCCAGCTTCACAAAGTCTGGCAGACTATCGCTGTAACTGTTTGAATAGCGGCTTTCATAGGTCAGTTCCTGCCACTGGCGAACCATTCCCATATATTCGTTGTTGAGGATGAATATCTTCACCGGCAGCCGATATTGGGTGGCCGTTCCGAGCTCCTGGATATTCATCTGGATCGACGCTTCGCCGGCGATATCGATCACCAGGGCATCGGGATTGCCCAGCTGGGCGCCGATCGCGGCGGGCAGACCGTAGCCCATCGTGCCGAGACCGCCGCTGGTCAGCCATTTGTTGGGGTTTTCGAAATCGAAATGCTGGGCGGCCCACATCTGGTGCTGGCCGACTTCGGTGGTGATGATCGGTTCGCGTTCGTGCGTCGCTTCCCAGAGCTTGCGAATCGCGAGCTGCGGCATGATTTCCTTCTTGTTCTCGGGAAAATCGAGGCAATTTGTCGCGCGCCATCCCTTGATCCGCGACCACCATTCCGCATGGTCCGGTGTCGCAAAGCGTCGGCCCTTGAGCACAGCCAGCAGTTGCTCCATCACCCGGCCGACGTCGCCGATGACCGGCAGGTCTACCCGGATCGTCTTGTTGATCGAGGAGCGGTCGATATCGACATGGATCTTCTTGCTGTTCGGCGAAAAGGCGTCGATGCGTCCGGTAATCCGGTCGTCAAAGCGCGCGCCAAGGCACACGACAAGGTCGGCCTTGTTCATCGCCATATTGGCTTCAAACGTGCCGTGCATGCCCAGCATGCCGAGCCATTTGTCCGATGATGCCGGGAAGGCACCCAGGCCCATCAGCGTCGATGTGACCGGACATCCCAGCAATTCAGCCAGTTCGCGAAGCGTTTCGCTTGCCTTGGGTCCGCTGTTGATGATCCCGCCGCCGGTATAGAGGACCGGCGCCTTTGCCTTCATGATCATTTCCGCGGCGGCGTTGATCGCCTTGAAGTCGCCTTCGGTTTGCGGCTGATAGCGCGAATTGCCCTTGGTCGTGTGGCGGGTGAATTCGGCCGCGGCCACCTGGACATTCTTGGGAATGTCGATGACCACCGGACCGGGCCGTCCCTTGGTGGCGATATGAAAGGCTTCCTGGACCACGGCGGCCAGATCGGACGGCTTTTTGACCAGATAATTATGCTTGGTGCAATGGCGGGTGATGCCGATCGTGTCGGCTTCCTGGAAGGCGTCGGTGCCGATCAGGTTGGTCGCGACCTGGCCGGTGATGACCACCATCGGGATGCTGTCCATCAGCGCATCGGTAATGCCGGTGACCGCGTTGGTGGCCCCGGGACCGGACGTAACCAGCACGACACCCGGCTTGCCGGTGGATCGCGCATAGCCTTCCGCCGCATGGGTCGCCGCCTGCTCGTGCCGGACCAGGATATGCTTGATCTTCGGATGTTCGTACAGCGCATCGTAAATCGGCAGCACAGCGCCGCCCGGATAGCCGAAAACGGTATCCACGCCCAGGTCCAGGAGGGTCTCTACCAATATGTCGGCGCCGCTCTTTTCGGCCACATCATGCTCCATCAACTGTCTGTTTCGCGCTGCCCGCCCGCCATGATGCACTGCAACAGGATACGCAAGGCTTTGTTATTCCGGGGCTCGCTACATATCTGAATATATTATGTCAAGGGCTAAGGTTGTAATATAGTTTCAAAAAGATGATCATAATCGTTATATAATGTCTGATCTACCCGCGGCCAGTCCGCCGGACTCTGGTTGCGGAACCATGTATATTGGCGCTTTGCATATTGCCGGGTGGCAATCTGTGCCCGTTCAACTGCGGTTTCCCGGTCAATGTCGCCGGCCAGCCACTCGCTGAATTCCGCCACCCCGATGGCCCGCATGACCGGCAGGTTTGTCGGCAGATTGCGCGCCAGCAGCCCCGCCACCTCCTGCTTCGCGCCCCGGGCCACCATCTCGTGCAGCCGCCGGTCACAGCGCTGGTACAGCCATTCGCGGTCCGGCAGCATGACCAGCGGGTGCAGATTGATCGTGTCGCCGATGCCGCCGACCTTGTGCCTTTGCCAATGGTCGAGGGGCTGCCCAGTCGAGCGCGCGACTTCCAGGGCCCGCTGGATCCGCGTCGTGTCGGCGGCATGCAATCGCTCCGCGGCCAGCGGATCGAGCTGCTGCAGCACGCGATATGCTTCCAGTGTTTCCAGCTTCCTGACGTCCTCTCGTATCGCCGGGTCGATTTCCGGAATCGGTGCGATGCCGTCGATCAGGATCCGGACATACAGGCCGGTGCCACCGACCAGGATCGGCAGCAGGTCTCGGTCATGTGCTGCGGCGATTGCCGCCTTGGCGTCATCGGCCCAGCGTGCGGCGGAGCAGGCTTCGCTGCCGCCAATATAGCCGAAAAGCTGATGTTCGATGCCTTCCATCTCTTCCTCGCTGGGGCGCGCGCTCAGGATCTCCAGATCCCGATAGACCTGGGCGCTGTCGGCATTGATGATCACCGAGGGTTGCTTTTTGGCGATTTCCAATGCCAAGGCGGATTTGCCGCTGGCCGTCGGTCCGACGACCAGTGCAACATTCCTGTCCTGTTTCGGAGAAATCATGTTCATCGCGACGCTCATAGCAAAAGAATCCCTGAATGAGAGAGATATTAAGGCTGCCATGGCCAGTCTCGGTGCGTCAGGTGCCCTGATCAGCGGTCAGTCCGGGATCATCGACGGGCGCGCACTGGATATCTTCTTCGCGGGCGACCCGGTTGCGGCCCGCCAGCATCTTGAAGCCATGGCGGGCGAAATCGATGTCGCGGTGCAGCCGGAGGCCAATCGCCAGAAGAAACTGCTGATTTCCGACATGGACAGCACCATGATTACCATCGAATGTATCGACGAACTGGCCGATTATGCCGGGATCAAGCCGCAAATCGCGGCGATCACCGAACGCGCCATGCTTGGCGAGCTCGACTTCGAGGAAGCGCTTCGCGGTCGTGTGGCGCTGCTCAAGGGGCTGGACACCGCCGCCATCCAGAAATGCCTGGACGAAAGGGTGAAAATCATGCCGGGCGCCGAGGTCCTTGTCCGGACCATGGCGCAGGGCGCGGCCACGACCATCCTGGTCTCTGGCGGATTCACAAGATTTGCCAAGCCCGTCGCGCAAGCCATTGGTTTTGAGTCCTTTCATGCCAATATTCTCGGCGAGGACGGCGGCCGTCTGACCGGCGAGCTGGACGGTGCCATCGTGGATTCCACCCGCAAGGAGGAACTGCTGCAATCGGCGGCGCTGGCGGCCAACCTGTCGCTGGACCAGTGCATGGCGGTCGGCGACGGTGCCAATGACATCCCTATGCTGCAGCGAGCCGGCCTGGGCATAGCCTATCATGCCAAGCCCAAGGCGGCGCAGGCGGCCGATGTGGCGATCCGGTATAATGATCTGACGGCGCTGCTATATATCCAGGGGATCGCCGCCGATCGGTGGATTATCCCGTCATAGCCGGCTAGCGCCGCTTGGTAATGCAATCATTGCCGGACGCCTTGACGCTTTTGCACATGGATTCCGCCTGCGTCTGGGTGGCAAAGGGACCGGCCTGCAGCCGGGTGATGCCGCCGGCCTTGACCAGATAGGGCTGCAGCCCGGACAAGGCCGAAACACGGCCTTCCAGGCTGTTCCAGAGACTTTTCGCCTTCGCCTCGTCGCTGAACGCGCCGAGTTGCACGCGCCAGTCGCCGCTGGCGGCGGCCTTGACCGGAGCGGTGGTAGTGGCGGGTGCAGCGGCGGCGACCGGTGCAGCGGGCAAGGGCTTGGGCGCTTCGGCATAGGTCACGCCGGGGGTGATCGGCGCAGGCGCCGGATCGGGCATCGCCGGGCGCGACGGCGGCAATTCCGCCGTCTTCACCGCTCCGGTCGATGGGCTGGACCGCAGTCCGCCCACCTGTGCAGTTCTGATGCGCTTTTCATCCTGCTCCATCTGGCCGGCCAGTTCGATCGCCCGCCGCCGGTCCTCGATGGGAATGAAGCGGTCCATCTGGGCCAGATTGGTGGTTGCCTGCGGCAATTGCTGTGCCGACGCACGGGTCATCAGGGCATAGGCCTTGATCCAGTCCTTTTCGACAAAATCGCCGTTGAAATAGCCGGTGCCCAGAACATATTGCGCCCGCGGTTCGCCCCGTTGCGCGGAGGCCTGCAAATAGGGCAGGGCTTCGTTGCGGCGGTTGCTCTGGAAGAGCACCAGGCCATAATTGTCGCTGGCCTGCATATGCCCCTGGTCTGCCGCCTTCTTGTACCATTTCTCCGCCTGCACCAGATCCTGCGGAACGCCGCGACCCAGCTTATAGGCTTGTCCGAGATTGAATTGCGCATCGGCGTCGCCCTTGTCGGCGGGGCCGCGCCATTCGCTGATCGCCGTCTGATAATCTCCGCGTCCCCAGGCATCCACGCCGGCTTTTACATCTGCCGCAGCCGGTGCCGAACCCAGAATGAGGGCCATGCCTAGCAACGAAGCGATGGAATGGTGGGCCTTTTTCATGGAATATTCCTCGGTAATCAATTGTCAGAATGAAACGATAACAGCCGTATTTGCATTGCTAAACTGCCCGGACTCTTCAAGTCTAGCAAAAACTGGCGATGCCGTTCAGCCGCCTGTTGGCCCGCCCGTATAAAATAATTCTCGAACGGGCAAATTTGCCTCAAACTTGTTAACCCTATTTTAGCCCTGTTCTGTCACAAATGCATCCGAATAGAGATTTTCGGGCAAGTCTGCCGTGATTGGATAAGGGGAAGAGCGTGCGAGTTCTAGCGATGGCTTCGCAAAAGGGAGGCTCCGGCAAAACGACATTGTCGGGTCATCTGGCTGTACAGGCACAACTGGCCGGGGCGGGCCCTGTCGTATTGATCGATATCGATCCGCAAGGTTCGCTGGCCGACTGGTGGAACGAGCGGGAAGCCGAATTGCCGGCATTTGCGCAAACCACAGTGTCCCGACTCGCGTCCGATCTGGCGATTCTGCGACAGCAGGGCTTCAAGCTGGCCGTGATTGACACGCCGCCAGCCATCACCATGGCGATCCAGAGCGTGATTTCCGTCGCGGAGCTGATTGTTATCCCGACGCGACCGAGTCCCCACGATCTCAGGGCCGTCGGCGCCACGGTTGATCTGTGCGAGCGCGCTGGCAAGCCGCTGCTTTTTGTCGTCAACGGGGCGACACCGAAAGCCAAGATTACGGCTGAAGCCGCGGTGGCATTGTCACAGCACGGGACGGTAGCTCCAATCACTGTTCATCACCGGACCGATTTCGCCGGGTCGATGATCGATGGCCGTACCGTGATGGAGGTCGATCCCAAAAGTCGGTCGGCACAGGAAGTCGTGCAGCTTTGGTCCTATATTTCCGACCGGCTCGAGAAAAACTTCCGCCGGACAATTTTCAGCGCGCCCGCGATGGCACAGAATGTCAATCCGGGCATCCAGCGGCCAGGGGGTAATTTTGGCCGCCGCGTGGTTGGTTCGTGATGGGAGAGGCCGAAAAAATGCGCGAATCAAAACCTCTGGCGTCTCTCTCGTCCAGCCTGCTGGCGCGAAAAGGCGGTGCAAAGCCTGCGATGCGTCGTCAGGGCTTTAACAATTTCCCAGATCATTCGTCCGGCGACCATGGTGAAACGCAAGAGGATCTGGGCTGGAATGACATGGGTTACGATGTCGACCCCGATCATGAGGCACATCCGGTCGAACATCTTCACCATAATCCATTGGCTGGAGCGATCCCCAATCCGGGTGCAGCGGTGCGGCAGCAACAGGAAGAAATTGCGGCCAAACTGGGCACAAGCCCCATGCCGAAAATGCTGGCCGAACCGGAAGAAACCGAACCGGCCGCTGTCACTGTGCCGTTGCCGGTTTCCCGCGAAGTTCCGCCGCCGGCAGAGAAATCAGCACTGCCAGCGCCGGCTGATATTGAAGAGCGCGAAGTCGAGAAACCACGCCCGGCGGTAAAGTCCCGTACCCGCAAGGCGAAGACGGCTTTCACCCTTCGTCTGGATCCGGAAAGACATCTGAAATTGCGGCTGGCGACGGCAATAAAAAACGTCTCGGCGCAGCAATTGGTAACCAAAGCTGTGGACGAATATTTGAAGTCTATCCCCGAACTGGATGACTTGGCTGATCGCGTTCCGTCCCGCGGAGCAGCCTGAAACGGGTGTGAAGAGAATTTTGGACGGGAAAGACTGACTTTTATTGCGAGGGCATAGAAATGAAACGCGATGTGATTTTGAAAATGGCTGCTTCCTCCATGGTGTTCGCCACCGTGTTGACAGGTTGCGGTCCCTTTGGAGGCGGTTCAGTCGCGTCCATGTCGAGCAAACCCGCTACGGCGAAAGACGCAGCGAAATATGCCAAGAAAGCCGAAAAGGCGATGGCGAAAGGCGATTTCGAATCCGCAATTGCCTTTGCCGAGCGTTCGGTAGCCGGCGCTGGCAGCGATCCGGAAACACGGGCGCTGCTCGGTCAGGCTTATCTGTCTGCCGGCCGCATGGCTTCGGCAGAGCGCAGTTTTCAGGATGCGATGGACCTCGGCAAAACCGATGCGCGCACCATATTGAGCCTCAGCCTGGCCCAATTGGGTCAGGGCAAGGCGGACCAGGCAAAAGCGCTTGTTGTCGCCAATCGCCAGTATATTCCGGCGGCTGACTATGGACTTGCTCTGGCTCTGACCGGCGATGCCAAGACCGCGATCGAGGTTCTTGAGCAGGCAATCCGTGAATCCAATGTCACGGCGCGCACCCGCCAGAATCTCGGCCTGGCTTATGCCCTGGATGGCCGCTGGAAAGAGGCAAAGCTGATGGCGGTACAGGATGTCGCACCGGCTGCCATCAACGACCGGGTCATGGAATGGGCCCAGATGGCGCGGCCCGGTGCCTATGAAACCCGCGTTGCGACGCTGCTGAACGTAACGCCCGTGCCAAATGATCCGGGTCAGCCAGTCCAGCTGGCGCTGCAGCCGAGCTATGCTCCGGCCAATGCAGCAGCCTCGGCAGAAAATGATTATGGTCAGGAAGTGGCAAGCTTCGACCGCAACAGTCCGCTGCCAGCCATCGGACCGGCACCAAAAGACGACGGCGAAGTGGATTTTCTGGCCGCGGAAAATAACGTGAAGGTCGCGTCCGTGACCGTGCCGGCGAGCAGTGCCTCTGGAAATGCGTCGACCAATATCCCGGTCACCAGGGTGCTGTACAATCCGCAAAGCGCCGCGCCGGCAGCAAAATTTGCCGTGCAAAGCGACAAGCCGGCACCAGTCATGACGCCTGCGGTTCAGACCACATCTTCGCCCAAGCCTGTTCTGCAGAAAATCGCTTATCAGCCAGCCGCGAAAGCCGCCAGCTCGTCAGCCGGAACCCATCTGGTCCAGCTCGGGGCATTTTCCTCGGCTGAGGCCGCCAAACGCGCCTGGGGCATATTGTCGGCCAGGAACAGCGATCTGGATGGCTTTGAATTCGCGAGCTCGAAGGTCAACGTGAAGGGCAAGACCTTGTACCGCCTGGCGGCCATCGGGTTTGGCAATGAGCAGACGGCCGCAGCCATGTGCGCCGGTATCAAGGCCAAGGGCGGCAATTGCATCGTGCGTCATGCGACCAGCGTCAACAAGGTCGCGCCATCGCGCATGGCCAGCAAGTCGGTGAAAAAACTGGCGTCGCGCTAATATTTCGAAAAGTTCAAGAAAGGCGGCAGGCTAATAGGCTCTGCCGCCTTTATATATTGCGGTCACCCGGCCCTGGACGGGAAGTCCGTCGAAGGGCGTATTGCCGGCGGCGGCGGCCATTTTCCGCGTATCGACCCGCCACGGACTGTCCTCGTCGATCAGTATGAAATCAGCTTCATATCCCGCCTGCAGCAGACCGGCCTCGACACCGAGAATTTTCGCCGGGTTGGCGGCCAGCAGCTCGAACAGGCGGCCGAGAGACACCGTGCCGTCGCGCACAAGGGTCAGCGACAGAGCAAGCAAGGTTTCGGCTCCGGCCATGCCGGGCGCAGCCTCGGCATAAGGCAGGCGCTTGTCCTCCGGTCCCCGCGGATCGTGACCGGACGAAATCACGTCTATGGTCCCGTCCTTCACCGCTTCCAGGCAGGCCAGTCGATTGTCCTCACTGCGCAGCGGCGGCGACAGTCTGGTAAAGGTGCGAAAATCGCTGATCGCGATATCGGACAATAGCAGATGGGCAGGGGTGATGCCGCAGGTCACGGGTAAATTCTCCCGCTTCGCCGCCCTAACCAGATCGAGGCCGTCCTGCGTGGTCACCTGGCGGAAATGCACCCGGGCACCGGTTTCGCGCACCAGCGCTATATCGCGGGCGATGGAGATCGCTTCCGCCGCCGGGGACGCGCTGGCCAGGCCGAGGCGGGTTGCGGTCTCGCTATGGGTGGCGACCGCGCCCTGCATCAGTCCGGCATCCTCGCTGTGCACGATCAGCACCAGCTCAAGCGCCTTGCAATATTGCAGCAGCCTCAGCATCGTGCCGCTGTCGGCAATCCATTGTCGACCGGTCGCGACGGCCTTCGCGCCCGATCGCTTCATCAGGCCGATCTCGGCCATATGCGTGCCTTCGAGGCCGAGGGTCGCCGCCGCGATCGGATGGGACCACAGGTCGGGCTTGCCCTCGGCGGCGCTCTGCTTGATCATCGCAGGGAGGTCGAGAACCGGTGACTGATCCGGCATCAGCGCGGCACGGGTGATCCCGCCGAAGCGGAAGGCCGGTTTGTCGATGGCGAAGACCCCCAGATCGACGATGCCCGGCGCCAACAGCCTGTTCTGGCAATCGATTTCGTCGTCGCCTTCATCGTCGGCAGCGGCGGTTGCCGAAGCGATCCGCTCGCCATCCACGATCAGGCTGCCGGCTTGCGGCTGCTCTCCGCCCGGCAGCAGCAGGCGTGCGTTGGTGAAAACCCGTTTCATGACCAGCCCTCCACGCCGCGCGATTTCCGGGTCAGGACATCCAGGCAGGCCATGCGCACCGCAACCCCCATCTCGACCTGTTCGGTGATCGCGGAACGGTCCGGATCATCGGCGACATCGCTGTCGATTTCGACGCCCCGGTTCATCGGGCCGGGATGCATCACCAGCGCGTCGCCGCTGGCAAGGGCGAGACGTTCCCGGGTCAGTCCGTATAAATAGTGATATTCCCGCGGGCTGGGGATGAAATTGCCGTTCATCCGTTCGTTCTGGAGCCGCAGCATCATCACCACGTCGCTGCCCTTGAGCGACTCGTCGAAATTGGTAAAGACCTCCACGTTGAACCGGTCCAGCGCGGCAGGCAGCAGCGAAGGCGGCCCGCAAACCTTGACTTTCGCACCGAGCGTGGTCAGGCAATAGATATTGGACCGCGCCACCCGGCTGTGCATCACATCGCCGCAGATGGTCACCGTCAGGCCGCTGATATCGCCCTTGCGACGCTGTATTGTCAGCGCGTCGAGCAGCGCCTGTGTAGGATGCTCGTGGCTGCCGTCGCCGGCGTTGAGCACCGGACAGTCGACCTTGTCGGCGATCAGCTGCACCGCGCCCGAACTGCCGTGCCGGATGACGATCGCGTCGGCCTTCATCGCGTTGAGGGTGACCGCGGTATCGATCAGCGTCTCGCCCTTCTTGATGCTCGACTGCGCCGCGTGCATGTTGACGACGTCCGCGCCCATGCGTTTCCCGGCAATTTCGAAGGACAGCAGCGTCCGCGTGCTGTTCTCGAAAAAGGCATTGATCACCGTCAGGCCATCGAGCCGGTCGGCGTGCTTGCTGGATTTCTTGTTGAGATCGACCCATTGCTTGGCCTCCTCGAGCAGGAACAATATCTCCCAGGGCTGCAGCCCGGCGATGCCCAATAGGTGACGATGTGGGAAAGCATCCGATCCGGCGGGAAACTGATGCGGTGAACCTGTTTGCTGCAATGTCATTAAAGCGGGTGCTATAGTGGCATCATGCCAGTGCGGCAAGCCTGTCTATGGCCCCCTGCAAAATATAGGCCGCCGCCATCTTGTCGACGACCTTGGCGCGTTTTTTCCGGCTGACGTCCGATGCGATCAGGTCGCGGGTGACGGCCTGCGTGCTCCACCGCTCGTCCCACAGCAGGATCGGCAGGCCAAGCGGCTTCAGATTTTGGGCAAAGGACCGGGCGGCCTGGGTCTGCTGGCTCTGGCTGCCATCGAGATTGAGCGGGAGACCGGCCACGATCCCGACGATATGCTGATCGGCTATTACCGCCTTGATCCGCTCGAGGTCCTTGGAAAACTTGCGCCGTTCGATGGTTTCGGCAGCGGTTGCGAAGGTCCAGTGGGAATCGCACAGCGCCATGCCCACGGTTTTCGTCCCGATATCCAGCCCCAGCAGGCGTCCGCCATCCGGCAGCGCCTGGCTGAAGGCCTGCACATCGTCGCTGATCAACCCGCCAGAAATGCCGTCATCCTCCGCTCCACATCGGCCCGGATATTGGTCCAGAACAGGCTGTAGTCATAGACATGATAATTGTTGCCGGGCAGGGCATAGGGACCCATTTCCGGCGGATCGCCGATCAGCAGAAAGCCCCGCTGGTCGCATCTTGCCGGAACCCCGCCGGGGACCAGGGTGGCATCGCTCAGATCATCATTGGGCACCAGAGTGCCGAGATTGGACGACGCCGCGGCCCTCGAATCGATATCGCCGTTGATCGGGTTGGAGCACAGCAGCTTGCTGCCCTTGCGCGGCTCGCCATTGAAACCGATCGTCCTGTCATAGACCTCTATGATCCGGCCATAATCTGCCGGTTCGGCATAGCTCTCCCAGCTCAATATGCAGCGAGTCTGGTCCGGTGCCTCGCAAATATCGAGGCCCATTTCGGGAACGTCTGTGCCCACCGAAACCGGCCAGCCGACAACATAAGCGGCGACCACCCGGTTGGCGAGCGGCGTGCCGGCGACCCGATCCTTCAGCAAATTCGTCAGATGCAGGCTGCCCTGGCTGTGTCCGGCCAAAATGATTGGCTGGTCACCCGGAATTTCGGCAACAAAATAGTCAAAGGCCGCCAGCACGTCCTGATAGGCCGCATCCAGCGCCTGCTGGCCTTCGGGCTTGTCGGTCAGAAACGCGCCGAGTGTCGCCTGGCGATAGCGGGGTGCCCAGACATCGCCGACCGCGTTGAAAGCGCTTGCCTGGCCGCGCAGGAATATCCGCGCCCGCGCCTGCGATTCCTTGTCGTCGAGCGGCGCATTCCACTGGTCCTTCTTCAGAAAGGAGGTCGGGTGAATGAAAAAGACAGCCGCTTTCTTGTTGTCCGGCAAGGCAATGTCCGTTTCCGGCATGTCTTTCGGCAGCCACAGGGCAGGGTTGCCCTTGACCAGCCCGGGACGGGCCAGCCACATGCCGGGACCGGCATAGACGTTGGTTTCCAGTACCTCCTGGGCGGTGAATTCGGTGTCGGGCACAAAGGCCACTTCCATCAGCTCGTCGCCGTAGACGCGAAACACGAACGCCCCCGCGATCACCAATATGACCATGGCGGCGACAAAATAGAGAAACTTGCGGGCCAAATGATACTCCAACCGGTTATTTGCCGCTTCAATCCGCTTGAAGCCGCTTCGCGCCGGTGCTAGCGGCGCTCGGTACACAAATAAATTCCGAAATACCCGAAAAAAGATGAACCTGAAAAGAATGAGTCATGTCAATCGATAAGGAAACCGTCAAAAAAATCGCCAGCCTCTCGAGGATCGCGATCACCGAGGCCGAGGCCGACGCCTTCGTGCCGGAACTCAACCAGATACTGGGCTGGGTCGAGCAACTCGGTGAAGTCGATTGTTCGAAGGTCGAGCCGATGACGGCCGTCATCCCGAACAAGCTGCGGCTGCGCGACGATGTCGTCACCGACGGCGAAATCCGCGACAAGATACTGGCCAACGCGCCGATCGCCGACCACGGCTTTTTCGCGGTTCCGAAGGTGATCGAATAATGCGCCGACTGACAACCACGCCGTTCGCCCTGAGCCTGTCGAAGGGCGAAATGGCAAGAACCAGTGCTTCGACAAGCTCAGCACGAACGGAGCTTACGCTATGACCGAAATATATGATCTGGGTATCGCCGGCATTCGCAGTGGCATTGCCGACGGCGATTTTACCGCTCGTGAAGTGGCAGAGACATTCATCGCCCGCGTCAGCGCGGCCAAGCCGCTCAACGCCTTCCTCGTGGAGACGCCGGACCATGCGCTCGCGGCGGCAGATGCCGCCGACAAGGCCAAGGCAGCGGGCGAAACGCTTGGCAAGATGGCCGGCGTGCCGATCGGCATGAAGGACCTGTTCTGCACCCAGGGCGTGGCGACCACGGCGGCCAGCCACATTCTCGAGGGTTTTGTCCCGCAATATGAATCGACCGTGTCCGCCAACCTGTTCCGGGCCGGTGCCGGCATGCTCGGCAAGCTCAACATGGACCAGTTCGCGATGGGCTCGTCGAACGAGACCAGCGCCTTTGGCAATGTGATCTCGCCCTGGCGGCGCAACGACGGCGGCAACAGCGATCTGACCCCCGGCGGTTCGTCGGGTGGCAGCGCAGCGGTTGTATCGGGCCGCATCGCGCCGGCAGCAACCGGCACCGATACCGGCGGCTCGATTCGCCAGCCTGCAGCCTTCGTCGGCATCACCGGCTTCAAGCCGACCTATGGCCGCTGCTCGCGCTGGGGCACGATCGCCTTTGCCAGCTCGCTCGACCAGGCCGGACCGATGGCCCATGATGTGCGCGACTGCGCGATCATGCTCGAATCCATGGCCGGTTTCGATGCCAAGGATTCGACCTCGCTCGATCTGCCCGTTCCCGACTGGGAAGCCGCGCTGAACAGCAATCTGGCCGGCAAGAAAATCGGTATTCCCAAGGAATATCGCGTCGAGAACATGCCCGCCGAAATCGATGCGCTGTGGCAGAAGGGCATCGAGATGCTCAAGGATGCCGGCGCGACCATCGTCGATGTCTCGCTGCCCCACACCAAATATGCGCTGCCGGCTTATTATATCATCGCCCCCGCCGAAGCCTCGTCCAACCTCTCCCGCTATGACGGCGTGCGCTACGGCCTGCGCGATCTGCCGGACGGAGCAGGGCTGCAGGACATGTACGCCGCGACCCGCGAAGCCGGTTTCGGTTCCGAGGTAAAGCGCCGGATCATGATCGGTACATATGTGCTGTCCGCCGGCTATTATGACGCCTATTATACCCAGGCGCAGAAGGTCCGGACCCTGATCTCGCAGGATTTCGACAAGGCCTGGAACAGCTGCGACCTGCTGCTGACCCCGACCGCGCCAAGCGCCGCCTTCGGCCTAGGCGAGAAAATGGATGATCCGCTCGCCATGTATCTCAACGACGTGTTCACCGTGCCCAGTTCGCTGGCCGGACTGCCGGCAATGTCGGTGCCCGCCGGACTGGACGGCAAGGGCCTGCCGCTCGGCCTGCAGATCATCGGCAAGGCACTGGACGAACAGAGCGTGTTCAACGCCGGCCTCGCGATCGAGGAACGCGCCGGCTTTGTCGCAAAACCCGAGCAGTGGTGGTAGAAATGACTGAATCAACATATCGTATCCAGGGTGGAACCGGCGAATGGGAGGTCGTGATCGGCCTCGAGGTCCACGCCCAGATCACATCGAAATCCAAGCTCTTTTCCGGCGCCTCGACCGAATTCGGCGCGGAACCCAATACGCAGGTCAGTCTGGTCGACGCCGCGATGCCCGGCATGCTGCCGACGCTGAACGCCGAATGCGTCCGCCAGGCGGTCCGCACCGGTCTAGCGATCAACGCCCAGATCAACAAATATTCGCGCTTCGACCGCAAGAATTATTTCTACGCCGATCTCCCGCAGGGCTACCAGATTTCCCAGCTCTACCATCCGATCGTCGGCGAGGGCGTGATCCAGATATCGCTCGACGAGAAGGACCCGGATGCCCACGGCAAGGCGATCGGTGTCGAGCGCATCCATATCGAGCAGGATGCCGGCAAGCTGATGCACGACCAGCATCCGACCATGTCCTATGTCGATCTCAACCGCTGCGGCGTCGCGCTGATGGAAATCGTCTCCAAGCCCGACATGACCTCGCCCAAGGAAGCGGCCGCCTATGTCCGCAAGCTGCGCTCGATCCTCCGCTATGTCGGGTCCTGCGACGGCAATATGGAACAGGGTTCGATGCGCGCCGACGTCAATGTTAGCGTGCGCAAGCCCGGCGGCGAGCTCGGCACCCGCACCGAGACCAAGAATGTCAACTCGATGCGCTTCATCCAGGCGGTGATCGAATATGAGGCGCAGCGCCAGGTCGACCTGATCGAGGACGGCGGCACCGTGGTCCAGGAGACCCGCCTGTTCGACCCCGACCGCAACGAAACCCGGTCGATGCGCTCCAAGGAAGATGCGCACGACTATCGCTATTTCCCGGATCCCGACCTGCTGCCGCTGGAGCTGGAGGATGATTTCATCTTTGACTGCAAGGCGAGCCTGCCGGAACTGCCGGACGAGAAGCGCGCCCGCTACAAGAATGTCCTCGGCCTCAGCCCCTATAATGCAGCGGTGCTGACCGCCGAACATGAAACGGCCCGGTGGTTCGAGCAGTTGCTCGACACCACCGACGAACCGGAAAAGATCGCCAGCAGCGCCGCCAACTGGGTCACCTCGGAACTGTTCGGCGCGCTCAACCGGCTTGGCGTCGGCATCGAGAACAGCCCCGTCTCTCCGGCGCAGGCTGCGGAACTGCTGAGCCTGGTCGCCGACGGCACGATTTCCGGCAAGATCGCCAAGCAGGTGTTCGAGATCATGCTCGAAACCGGTGACGGCGCGAAGAAGATCGTCGAGGAACAGGGACTGGTCCAGGAATCGGACACCGGCGCGATCGAGAAGGTCATCGCCGAGGTCATGGCCGCCAACGAGGACAAGGTCGCGCAATATCGCGACGGCAAGGACAAGCTGTTCGGCTTCTTCGTCGGCCAGACGATGAAGGCGATGGAGGGCAAGGCCAATCCGCAGGTGGTGAACGAGCTGTTGAAGAAGATACTCGGCTAATCACTCGCAAAGCCCACTTGCCCTCCACGCGCCTTTACGCTAGGCGCGCGGGTCAATCGTACTTCGATAGAATTTTGACGGCTTAGCTGGGCGGGCGTGGCGGAATTGGTAGACGCGCCAGATTTAGGTTCTGGTATCTTCGGGTGTGGGGGTTCGAGTCCCTTCGCCCGCACCAAGTTAGTCGCAATATCTAACGAAAAACACCGAATATGAAGGCACCAAAGGATAGTCATGCAGATTGTTGAAACGCTGAACGAAGGTCTGAAACGGGCCTATGAAATCAAGATCACCGCCAAGGATATCGAATCGCGGGTTGAAGCCGAGGTGCAGAAAATGGCACCGCAGGTGAACATGCCCGGTTTCCGCAAGGGCAAGGTCCCGGCCAATCTGGTGCGCAAGATGCACAATGATGCCCTGATGCAGGACGCGCTGAGCAGCACGGTCCAGGAAAGCATCGAAAAGACCATGACGGACAACAAGCTCCGTCCGGCGATGCAGCCCAACGTCAATCTGGACGAAGGCTACGAGCCCGGCAAGGATGCGCTGGTCAAGCTGGAACTGGAAGTGCTGCCGGACGTTCCGACACCCGACGTGGAAGGCCTGAAGCTGGAACGGCTGCAGGTCGAGGCGGACAAGAAGACCGTTGACGAGGCGCTGCAGAAATTCGCGGAAAGCCAGAAGCAGTTTGAAACCGCTCCCAAGTCCTACAAGGCCCAGACCGGCGATCAGGTACTGATCGATTTCGAAGGCAAGGTCGACGGTGTGCCGTTTGACGGCGGCAAGGGCGAAGGCATGGCGATCGAGCTCGGCTCGGGCCGTCTGATCCCGGGCTTCGAAGACCAGCTGATCGGCAAGAAGGCCAATGACGAAGTGCTCGTCAAGGTGACATTCCCCGATGATTATAATGTCGAGGACCTCAAGGGCAAGGACGCCACGTTCGATGTTGTCATCGGCGAAGTTCAGAAGCCGAAGGAAGCCAAGGCCGACGACGAAATGGCGAAATCCATGGGCCTCGAAGGCATTGACCAGCTCACCGAGCTGCTCAAGGGGCAGATCGAGCAGGAACTGAACGGCCTGACCCGCACCCATATGAAGCGCAAGCTGCTCGACCAGCTCGCCGCCAGCCATGATTTCGATGTGCCGCCAAGCATGGTCGAAGCCGAATTCAACCAGATCTGGCAGCAACTCGAGCAGGAAGCGGCGCAGGAAGAGGATTCCGAAGCCGCCCGCAAGGAAATGGAAGACGAGAAGGAAGAATATCGCGATATCGCGGTACGTCGTGTCCGTCTCGGATTGCTGCTCTCGGAAATCGGCCAGGCCAATGGCGTCGAAGTCAGCCAGCAGGAAATGTCGATGCTGATGCAGCAGGCTGCCCAGCAATATCGTCCGGAAGACCGCGACCGGTTCATCCAGTATATCCAGCAGGACCAGATGGCTGCCGCCCAGCTCCGTGCACCGATGTACGAAGACAAGGTTGTCGACTTCCTGTTCGACAAGGCCGAAATCACCGATCGCAAGGTGACCCGCGAAGAGCTGGAAGCCGCGATCGAGGCTGAAGATGACGCGGAAACGAAACCAGCTGCCAAGAAAAAGGCGCCGGCCAAGAAGACAGCGGCCAAGAAGCCGGCCGCCAAGAAGGCTCCGGCTGAGGCAAAGGAAGAAAAGGCTCCGGCCAAAAAACCTGCGGCCAAGAAGGCACCGGCCAAGGCTGCTGCTGAAAAAGCGCCAGCCAAGAAGCCTGCGGCCAAAAAGGCCGCGGTCAAGGCACCTGCAAAAAAGCCGGCTGCCAAGAAGGCGCCGGCCAAGAAATAGAATGAAAATGGAGCCGGGCAGCCTTGCGCTGCCCGGCTGCAACTATCAGATGGTGACTTCGCTGGCCTTGTTGATCACCTTGCCGAGAATGCCATATTCCTTGGCTTCTTCCGTGCTCATCCAGTAATCCCGATCGATGTCCTTGCGGACCCGTTCGACGTCCTGTCCGGTTTCATCCGCGATAATCTGTGCCAGCCGCTCGCGCATCTTCACGATTTCCTGCGCCTGGATGGCGATATCCGATGCCTTGCCGCCGGCGCCGCCGGATGGCTGATGGATCAGGAATCTTGTGTTGGGCAGGCAGAACCGCTGTTCCTTGGGAACGCCGAGGAAGATATGCGTGCCGGCGCTCGCCACCCAGCCGGTGCCGATCATCGCGACCGACGAGCTGATATAGCGGACCAGATCGTGAATCGTGTCACCCGACTCGACGTGACCGCCGGGAGAATTCAGAAAAATGCGAATGGGGTCCTGGTTGACGTGATCGAGATAGAGAAGCTGTGTCGACACCCGCTCTGCCAGCTTCTGGTCGATTCCGCCGAAGATCATGATCGTCCGCGCTTCCAGGAATTTCGTCATCATGGCGCCGGGCAGGCCACCGGACTTGTTCTCTTCTTCGTCTTCGTCCGTATTGTATGTGGGAGTGATTGGGCTGTTGGTGTTTATCATTCTGGACTCCGCTAGTGGAATTTTGAGTAGCACCGATCACGATACGATCAGCATTGCCTTGGAGAACATGTAGGGATAGCCGGGATGGTGCGCAATGATCGTCGTGCCGGCGCGTTATTTTTTCTGGAACGCAATCATTCTGATGCAACGTCGTTAAAGCCCTTGAACAATTCCGCGATAATCCCGATGTAGTGCCGAAGCTAAAGACAAGCGCAAAACAAGCCAAAAACAGGACGACTTACAACATGCATGATCCGATCACAGACGCTCTAGTCCCCATGGTTGTCGAACAATCCAACCGTGGCGAACGCAGTTTCGACATTTTTTCGCGGCTGCTGCGCGAGCGGATTGTCTTCGTCACCGGCCAGATTGAAGATGGCATGGCCTCGATCATCACGGCACAGCTGCTGTTTCTGGAATCGGAAAATCCCAAGAAAGACATCTATCTCTATATCAACTCGCCGGGCGGCGTCGTGACCGCCGGCATGGCGATCCACGATACGATGCAATATATCCGTCCCCGCGTCGGCACAGTATGCGTCGGCCAGGCTGCCTCGATGGGCAGCTTCCTGCTGGCCGCTGGTGAACCCGGCATGCGCATGGCGACCACCAACGCTCGAGTGATGCTGCATCAACCTTCCGGCGGTGCCCAGGGCATGGCTTCGGATATCGAGATCCAGGCCAAGGAAATTCTGCGCATCCGGGCGAGCATGAACGAGCTCTATGCCAAATATACCGGAAAATCGATCGAGGAGATCGAAAAGGCCATGGACCGGGACACGTTCCTGGAAGCGGATGAGGCGAAAGCCTTCGGCATCGTGGACGAAGTTTACAACAAGCGTCCGGTACCGGTGGAAGATACTAAATAAGCGGTTAGCGCTGCCCTAAATGAAATTTAAGCCATATTTGATAGACTTGCCTAACGGCTGGAAAAGCCGCGAAAAAAGCGGTGGCAATTTGGAATTTGACGGTTAGATTACACTTACAGCCGTTTTAAAGGACTTTTTATGACGAAATTGACGGGATCTGATTCGAAGAGCACGCTATATTGCTCCTTCTGCGGAAAATCCCAGCATGAAGTCCGCAAGTTGATTGCAGGACCCACTGTGTTCATCTGCGATGAATGCGTGGAGCTGTGCAACGACATCATTCGCGAGGAAACCAAGGGCGCTGCAACCGGTCGCAAGGATGGCGAGGTGCCGACGCCGCAGGAAATCTGTGATGTACTGAACGATTATGTGATCGGCCAGAAGCGGGCCAAGCGCGTCTTGTCGGTGGCCGTGCACAATCACTACAAGCGACTCAACCACGCCGCCAAATCCGGCGATATCGAGCTCGCAAAATCGAATATCCTGCTGGTCGGCCCAACGGGCTGCGGCAAGACGCTGCTGGCCCAGACGCTGGCGAAGACCTTCGACGTGCCGTTCACCATGGCCGATGCGACGACCCTGACCGAAGCCGGCTATGTCGGCGAGGATGTCGAGAATATCATCCTGAAACTGCTCCAGTCTTCCGACTATAATGTCGAGAAGGCCCAGCGCGGCATCGTCTATATCGACGAAATCGACAAGATCAGCCGCAAGGCGGAAAATCCCTCCATCACCCGCGATGTGTCGGGTGAGGGCGTGCAGCAGGCGCTGCTCAAGCTGATGGAAGGCACCACCGCCAGCGTTCCGCCACAAGGCGGCCGCAAGCATCCGCAGCAGGAATTCCTGCAGGTCGATACCACGAACATCCTGTTCATCTGCGGCGGCGCCTTTGCCGGTCTGGAAAAGATCATCGGCGACCGGCTCGAGGGCAAGTCGATCGGCTTCGGCGCGCATGTCGCGGCTCCCGAAGAACGCCGCGTCGGCGAACTTCTGGCCCAGGGCGAGCCCGAGGATCTCCTGAAATTCGGACTGATCCCGGAATTTGTCGGCCGTCTGCCGGTCATCGCGACGCTCGAGGATCTCGATGTCGATGCGCTGGTCACGATTCTCCAGGAGCCCAAGAACGCGCTGGTCAAACAGTATCGCAAATTGTTCGAACTGGAAGACGTGGGTCTGACCTTCACCGACGACGCGCTGGTCGCGGTCGCCAAGAAGGCGATCGAACGCAAAACCGGTGCGCGCGGTCTGCGCTCGATCGTCGAGAATATCCTGCTGGATACGATGTTCGATCTGCCCGATTTCGAAGGCGTGGACGAGATCGTGATCGACAAGGATGTCGTCGCCGGGACCAAGGAACCGGTCAAGGTGATCGCGAAAAGCAGCAAGCCGAAGAAGGAAGACGCAGCCTAGCGTCGCCGTGCCCCGGCGAAGGCCGGGGCCCATCTCCTGAAATCCCGATACAAGGCAAGATTGGTTTTGCACCGGTCGGCGCCGCTATGCGCATTCCAAACAACGGCGCCCGCCTGAGCAGGAACACGCTCACTTATAGATACAGCTGTCCAGCTTCTCGTTCCGCACCACATTGATCCGCGCGGCAATCGTATTGCCATAGCGCCGGGTGAAGCCGCTGGCACCGTTCACCGCCCGCGTTTTCGGCGAGGGCAGGGCAGCGGCAATGCGCGCAGCCTCTATCCCGGTCAGATCCTTCGCATCCTTGTTAAAATAGCGCTGCGCACCCGCCTGCACGCCATAGGTGCCGATGCCGGTCTCCGCGATATTGAGATAGACTTCCATGATCCGCTTCTTGCTCCAGATCGTCTCGATCAGGAAGGTGAAATAGGCCTCTAGGCCCTTGCGGAAAAAGCCGCCGCCCTGCCAGAGGAAGGCGTTTTTGGCGACTTGCTGGGAAATGGTCGAACCGCCTCGAAGCCGCCCGCCCTGGGCATTGCGCTCGATTGCCTTCTGGATCGCTTCGGTGTCAAAGCCGTTGTGGCTGCAGAATTTCCCGTCCTCGGCCGCGATCACGGCGCGCGCCATATTGGGCGAAATGTCGCTGAAGCTGGTCCAGTCCTTTGTAATGCCATTGTTGTCGAGGATCATCGTCGCGGTCACGGGCGGCGGCACGACCGCATAGATTCCGACCCAGGCGATCGTGATCAGAAGAAAATAGACCGCCAGTTTCAGAAGAAATTTAATTGCCCGCATCAGCGCAATCTAAATGCAAAGCGCCCCGAAAACAAATGCTGTTTCGGGGCGCTTCATAATTGATTTCAGATCATGTCTGCGATGTTAGCTTGCAGCAAGAAGCTGTTTTTCTCCCGCAATGCGGAGCATCGCTTTTTGCAGCTTCTCGAAAGCCCGTACCTCGATCTGGCGAATGCGTTCGCGGCTGACGTCATAGACCTTGCTCAGGTCCTCCAGCGTCTTCGGATCTTCCGACAAGCGACGTTCAGCCAGAATATGCTGCTCGCGCTCGTTCAGCGAGCCCATCGCCTCGGAGAGCATCTCGTGCCGGAAATCGGCTTCCTGGGATGCAGCGATGGCCTCATCGTGCAGCGGCATGTCATCCTCGAGAATGTCCTGCCACTGGCCACCGTCGCCATCTTCGGACGACAGCGAAACGTTCAGCGAAGCATCACCGCCCATCGACATGCGGCGGTTCATGTTGACTACCTCATGCTCGGCAACACCGAGATCGGTGGAGATTTTCTGCACGTCTTCCGGCGACAGGTCACCATCTTCGAAAGCGTCGAGATTGTTCTTCATCCGGCGCAGGTTGAAGAACAGCTTCTTCTGGGCAGCGGTCGTCCCCATCTTGACGAGGCTCCAGCTGCGCAGCACATATTCCTGGATCGAGGCACGGATCCACCACATCGCGTAGGTCGCGAGGCGGAAGCCACGATCGGGTTCAAATTTCTTCACGCCCTGCATCAGGCCGACATTGCCTTCGGAAATGAGGTCGGAGACCGGCAGGCCATAGCCGCGAAAGCCCATCGCGATCTTGGCGACGAGTCGCAGATGCGACGTGACCAGTTGGGCAGCGGCTTCCTGATCCTTGTGTTCAGAATAGCGTTTCGCCAGCATATATTCTTGTTCGGGAGTCAAAAGCGGAAATTTACGAACTTCCGACAGATATCGGTTCAGGCTCGCGTCCCCCCCTAAGGCTGGGATTTTTGCCGGAACATTGCTACCATTAGCCATTTTCGTTCCTTTGTATGTTGTGCCGCCGGGCCTCATTAAGCACCCGATGGTCAAAGCTTATATAAGGTCTGTTCCTTATACACGCAACTTCATGAATAGTTCCTGCATATCGTCCGGGAAATCGATAGAAAACGTCAATTTTTCATCCGTTATGGGGTGAACAAATCCAAGACTAGCAGCATGCAGCGCCTGTCGTCCAAATTGAATATCTTTTCGCCGGGAAAGTAATGATTTTCGACGAGTGCCATAGAGCGGGTCGCCGATCAGGCTGTGGCCGATATGGGCCATATGCACCCTGACCTGGTGCGTGCGCCCCGTTTCCAGCGTGCATTCGACCAGAGCGGCGCCGTCGAGCATCTCCTTGACCGTATAATGGGTCATCGCGGACTTGCCGCGGTCGTCGCCGACAACCGCCATTTTCTTGCGATTGACATTGCTGCGGCCGATACTGCCCTCGATCGTCGCCGACGCCGGATTGGGCCTGCCGTTGACGATGGCCATATAGCGCCGCTCGATATCATGCTCGGCGAACAGCGCGCTCAGGCCCTGGTGCGCGGCATCGGTCTTGGCGGCCACCATCAGGCCCGACGTGTCCTTGTCGATACGGTGCACGATCCCGGGCCGGGTGACCCCGCCAATGCCGGAAAGCTGGCCACGGCAATGGTGCAGCAGGGCATTGACCAGCGTACCGTCGGCATGGCCGGCCGCCGGATGCACCACGAGCCCCGCCGGCTTGTTAATGATGATCAGGTGGGTGTCTTCAAAAATAACATCCAGCGCGATGTCCTGCGCCAGGGCAGGGCCGGCCACTGGTTCCGGAATGGTGAGCTCGAAGGGTTTTCCGCCCACCTTTTTGGCAGACGGATCCGTGAATGTCACCCCGCCAAGCAGCAGGTTGCCCGAGGATATGAGCGACTTCACCCGCTCCCGCGACAGCCCCTCGACGGCCTCGGTCAAAGCCGCGTCCAGTCTTTGTTTTTTCTCGGATTCCGGTAATGTTCCGGATATGGTGGATTGCCCTGGGTTCATCGCGTAGATGTGGGCCATGCAACTCCTTATATCAAGCGCCATGTTGGCGGATCTGCAGCAACTGGCCCGGGTAGCGGGAACACAGGAAATCTGCGGAATCTTATTTGGCCGCGAGGGCAGGGTCAGCGCCCGCCGTGCCGCGAAAAATGTCGCCGCCGACCCCAGTCGGCATTTCGAGATCGATCCCCGCACCCTGATCGATGCGGAGCGGGGCGAGCGTGGCGGCGGCGAGCCGATCCTCGGCTATTATCATTCCCATCCCTCCGGCCCGGTGCGCCCCTCGATCACCGATGCGGAAAGCGCGGCTCCCGATGGCCGGATCTGGCTGATCATCAACGGCCAGGATGCAGCCGCTTGGCGAGCGGTCCCCGATGGCGAAATTTATGGCCGATTTGGCGCGATCCCGCTTGATTGCGCCGGTGCAAAAGGCCAAACAGCCGCGGAATAGAAATCACAGTTTGAAAGCCCGTTCATATGTCGAATGTTGAAGTTGACCTTGCCTCCCTCCTTTGCTCGAAAATCTGCCATGATTTGCTAAGCCCGGTCGGCGCACTCAACAACGGACTGGAACTGCTCGAAGGCGAGGATGACCCGGTGATGCGGGAACGCTGCATGGATCTGCTGGCGGACAGCGCCAGGACCTCCGCGGACAAGCTGAAATATTTCCGGCTCGCCTTTGGCGCCGCGGGCGGCTTTGGCGACACGATCGATCCCGCCGAGGCGCGGCAGCTGATCGAGGCGCTGCTCGGTGATTCGGGCAAGATCACCCTGGGCTGGGCGGTCCAGGGCGACGCTTTGCCGAAAAAGGCGATCAAGATACTGCTCAATCTCGCGCTGATCGCAAAGGAAACGCTGGTCAGGGGTGGCCGCCTCGATGTGGGTGCGGAGCAGGGCGATCTCGGCATCGAGGTGGTGATCCGGGCGGAAGGCCCGAAAATCGCGCTGGACGATGGTATCCGGACCGCACTGGACGGCACGATCGCCCCGGCCGATCTCAGCGCCCGGACCGCGGCGGCGTGGATGACGCGGGAACTGGCTCTGCAGAATGGCGGCGATCTGAGGATTTCTCCGGAATCCGGGACAGAATTGCTTTTGGGTGCTATCGTGACCGCCTGATCGGAAGCGGCCCGGCTGGAGGAGGAAGTCTGACATGGATATGATATGGACGCCGTCCCCCAATTATGACGAACGCGCACTGCCGGTCACAATTCTGGTCATGCACTATACCGGCATGAAGGATGCGGCGTCGGCAATCAGCTGGCTGGCCAACCCCGAAGCCAAGGTATCCGCTCACTATGTCGTGACCGAAGACGGTCAGGTCGTCAAGATGGTCGAGGAAGACAAGCGGGCCTGGCATGCCGGCCGCGGCTACTGGCGCGGCATCACCGACGTCAACAGCGCCAGCATCGGAATCGAGATCGTCAATCCCGGCCACGAATGGGGCTATGTCCCTTTTCCCGAAGAGCAGATGGACGCGGTTACCCGGCTTGCCCATGATATCGTTCAGCGGCACGATATCGCCGCTTCCAATGTCATCGGCCATAGCGATCTCGCACCGGCCAGAAAGCAGGACCCGGGCGAGCTATTCGACTGGGAAAGACTGGCCCGTCACGGCATCGCATTGAAAAAACCGCCGCTGAAACTGGGGGATCCGCCGTGGACCGACGGCGGCTTCATGCTGGCGCTGGAGCGCTTCGGCTATGATATCTCCGACCAGACCGCCGCCGTGGTCGCCTTCCAGCGGCGCTTCCGGCCAAAAAACATCGATGGCGTGATCGACGGCGAATGCCGCTCGCTGCTTCTGTCTTTAATGTTGGACAGAGAGCGCGGAATCACTAAATAGGGTGCACCAGAGGGTCGGCCAGCCGTCCTCCTACGCTAAAGCTTCGGCGGACAGGTCCGCCAGGATATCTTGGTATCGCGGGCTCGCCCGCCGGAGCTTTAGCGTAGGAGGGAGGAAAGTCCGGGCTCCACGATTAGAAGGTGCCGGTTAACGACCGGCGGGGGCAACCCTAGGGAAAGTGCAACAGAAAGCAGGTCGCGACGGCTTCGGTCACGTGACATTGAAAGGGTGCGGTAAGAGCGCACCGCGGGACTGGCAACAGGCCTGGCACGGTAAACCCCACCTGGAGCAAAACCAAATAGGGGCGGCATATGGCTTTTTCGGCCTGCAGCCCGGGTTGGTTGCTTGAGCCACGCAGCAATGCATGGCCTAGATGAATGGCTGGCTATTTCGCTTCGGCGGATGGACAGAACCCGGCTTACAGACCCTCTGGTATTATCTTAGCGGTGGAACTTGCCAGCCGCCTCTGTTAGAATACGGTTTATGCCAAAAGCAACACGATCAGATAACTGGGGTTTCCCAAGATGGGGGAGCTACGAAAGTTCGCGCGAAACGCAGCAGGTCAAGATCTGCGACCGCCACGGTTGCGACGAAGCGGGTAATTGCCCGGCCCCCAAATCGCCCAACAGTCCCGAACGCTGGTATTTCTGCCAGACCCATGCCGCCGAATATAATCGCGGATGGGACTATTTCGAGGGACTCGACAAGGAAGAGCGCAAGAAACGCGAAGCCGACGAGCAGCGTGACGCCAATGCCTATCAGGAAGCGGCTCATTACAGCTGGATGGGGTCCGGCGACGGCAGCCGTTCGCGCGACGAGATGACCGCGCTGGAAATCTTCGACCTGACGCCCGATGTCGAATTCGAAACCGTGAAAAAGGCCTGGCGGTCCATGGCCAAGGAATATCATCCGGACGTCAATCCCGGTGATGCGGAAGCGGCAAAGAAGTTCCAGACGGCGCAGGCGGCCTTTGATGTGTTGCGCATTGCCGAAGAGCGTCGGGTGTGGAAGCCGATTTAGCCCGTATTCCCGCGAAGGCGGGAATCGACCAGACGATAAACCGGCGTAAACCTTAAAACCCTCCAGGTTTCAAGACCCGACGACAGACCCCTGCTTCCGCAGGGGCACTAGTCTTGCTGCAACCGCTCGGCGGTCTGCTGGATCAATGCAATCATGTTGGGAATGCCCTGGGTCCGGTTTGAACTCAGCTGGTTTTTCAGATCGAAGGGTTCCAGCACGGCGGCGATGTCGGTGTCCCTGATCTGCTCGGTGGTCTGGTCCTGCACCGTTTCCAGCACCAGCGCGATAATACCCTTGGTGATCGCGGCATTGCTGTCCGCGAGAAAATGCAGACGCCCGTCGTCCAGTTGCGTGGGATAGACCCAGACCGACGCGGAACAGCCGCGGACCAGCGTGGCATCGGTCTTCAGCGCGTCCGGCATCGGGTCCAGTTGCTTGCCGAGATCGATCAGCAATCGATAGCGATCATCGGCCTCGAGAAACTCATATTCTTCGATCAAATCGTCAATTTTGCTCATGGGGAGGGCGGTTAGCAGGGGAGAGTGGCAACGTCACCCATTTTAACCGTTCGCCTCGAGCGAAGTCGAGAGGCTCGGGGGTGTCTCGACTTCACTCGACAGGAACGGGTAACTTGCCCGTATTGCTAAAGCTCGACCCCCGCAGCGATCGCTTCCAGCTTGCGGATCCGTTCTTTCAGGTCCGCGACCTCGATCCGCGATGTTGCGGTTGGCGGGTTATCCTCCCGCCGCTGCTCCAGTTCGCGGGCCTTCAGGGCAATCCAGTCCCGCCATCCGCGCAGAGCCACCAGTGAAAGGACCGTCAGGCCAATCAGGGAAAAGGCCGCGGTGATCATATAAAAAGCAGGTTCTTGCATCATGCTTGTCCTTCTACTTTCCGGACCGGACTAGCGGTCGCGTAATTTCTCGATCTCGTTTTCCAGGTCGCGGGATCCGCGATCGTCGGTGGCGATTTTCTCGAGCACCGCCACCCGTTCCTTGAGATATCTGACTTCCTCCTGCAGACGTTCGGTCTGCGGATCGTTTCTTGCCTGGGATCCGATTGCGTTTCCCCTGCGATCCTCGAGAATGCCGTGTTCGGCGCGATATTTGGACCGCATCACCCGTCCGATTGTCACAATGATGATGATGGCAACAACAGCTTCGGGCCAACCCATATCCTGTCTCCTCAATCAGTGCGGATCAGCGATCCCGCAATTGTTCGATTTCATTCTCCAGCTGCCTGGTGCTGTGGCCGTCGGTCGTGATCTGCTCGAGGACGGCAACCCGTTCCTTCAGATATTTCAGCTCCTCGCGCATCCGGTCAGTGTCCGCGTCCACGCCTGTGGGCAGATGGCCGTATTTTTCCGCCATCTTGCTTTGATGGCGAGTCCAGATCCAGAGCGCACCCAGCGCAAATGGAGCCAGCGGAATTAGAAGTGCAAATTCAAAGCCCATCAGTTCAGTTCCTTCGTTTCAGAGCTGTCTCGCAAATCCTCGATCTGCATCGAGACATCGAAGCCCTTGTCGGTGATGATGCGTTCCAGAACGCGCACCCGCTGTTCGAGCCGCTGGGTATGCGCTGCATATTGAGCCGCTTTTTCGGCGGTCTGGTGACCAAGGGTCTCGAGCTTCTTCTTTTCCAGCTCGATATTGGCCTTGTGAATCTTGCTGATGAAGCCGCCGATTACCGGGATGCCGACCACGATCAGGAAAAAGGCCAGAAAAGCAAATGTGCTCACAATATCCTCCTCAGTTCGCGCGCTTGTCGCGCAGTTGCTCGATTTCCTGTGTCAGCCGGTGGCTGTCATCGGTGACAATCCGTTCGACATTGGCCAGCCGGTCCTTGATTGAACCGAGCTCGGCGCGCAGTTCGGCATTTTCATTGGTGAGCAGTTTGACCCGCTCGACCGCTTCCCGATCGGTTTTCGGATAGACCGACTTGCCCCACTGGTTTTCGAGGGGATATCCGTTCTTGATCCGCATCCAGGTGGTGAGAACCCAGCCGCCGACGGCGATGGCGGTGACCACTGCAATCATCGGGGCAATCGAAGTGAGGAAGGAAATCTTGTCAGGGTCCATCAGTTCTTCTCCCTTAGCGCTTCAATTTCATCGGCGGTGCGTCTGGCTGGGTCGGTGGCGATCCGCTCGAGCACCTGGAGCCGTTCCTGCAGCCGGTCGATCTTTCCGACCAGCTCGGCATTTTCATTGGACAGCAATTCGATCTTGCGTTGCTCGTCCGGACCGGCTTTGCTGGATTTTCCAGATTTTCCGCCCCATTCGTCTTCCAGGTCATAGCCATGTTTGGCTCTGATCCAGTTGTTTACAATCCAGCCTGCGGTGCTGATGGCGATAATCGCAATCACAAATTCCGGGCTTCCCCAATCCATTTCGTATCTCCCTCTTCAGCCGCTCAGCGCAGATTTTCGATTTCGTTCGACAGCGCGGTATTCTTGCTGGTGTAGTAGAGTTCCATGTCGGCCAGCTTGCGGTCGATTTCCCGGAACCGCGACTTGATGTCGCGGGTGGTGCGGCGCGGTGACTGGCGCACGCCCTGCCAGAATTTCGTGTCTTCCGGGTCGCTCAGATACATGCCCATCGGTTTCGGCTCGGATATTTTCGCCGCGATCCAGTAGGCGACCAGCGTCCAGGGAAAGGCGAAGGTGACGGTGGCGATGATCGCTGCCAGTCGAACCCAGGCCACATTGATCCCGGTATAATCGGCAATCCCGGCGCAGACACCACTCCATTTTGCGCGTTTCTTGTCGAGATAGAATTTGGTGCGGGAGGAGCTCATGATGGGTGCCTTTCTTTCTTCAGCAGCTCGTCAAAATTGTCGAGCGTGGGAGCAGGGTTCGCAGACGGGTTCGGCAGGGCAGACTGGCGCCAGTCCGGATTGTCCGCCGCCATGATGCGCTCGATGGTTTCCATCCGGTCATCCAGCCGGCGCGCCATATGGTGCAGTTCTTCCAGCAGATTCTCGTCTTCGTTGGTTATCGTCGCGGCCGTTTTCCATTTTGTGACATAGTGGAAGATCAACCAGGGCAGACCGATGAACAGGGTTCCCATGACGATGGGAATGATGATGAGTTCTTCCTGCATTATGCGTCACCTTTTTTCATGGCCGCCTTCATGGCTTCCAGTTCTTCATCGACCTTGTCGCTGGATTCCAGCGCCGCGATCTGGTTTTCCAGGCTCTGCGGTTCGCCGCCCATGCCGAGCGCGTCGGCGCGGCCTTCGGCAAAATCGACCTGGCGTTCGAGATATTCAAAGCGGGAGAAGGCATCGTGGACCTTTTCGCCATTGTACATCTCGCGCAGCTTCACGCGGTTCTCGGCACTTTCCAGGCGATTGACCAGATTGCTCTGGCGGGACCGGGCTTCCTGCAGCTTCTTCTGCAACTTGGCGATGTCCGCTTCCGAGGAACGGAGCGCATCATCCAGCACCTGAATTTCTGCCTTCAACTGGTCGGCCATGTCGGCTGCCTTGCGCTTTTCTATCAAAGCCGCCTTGGCGAGATCTTCACGATCCTTGGAGAGCGCGAGCTGGGCCTTTTCGCCCCAGTCCTCGGTCAGATGGTCGAGCTTGTCGATATGCCGGCGCATTTCCTTCTGGTCGGCGATCGTGCGGGCGGCGGAGGCGCGGACTTCCACCAGGGTTTCCTCCATCTCGAGGATGATCATGCGGATCATCTTGGACGGGTCTTCGGCCTTGTCCAACATGTCGGTGACGTTGGCGGCGATGATATCGCGCGTTCTTGAAAAAATACCTGCCATGTACATACTCCGGTTCGGTCTGTGGTTGTGTTGGAACTTGTTCGAGCCGTCGCTCCAGTCCCTTTCTACATCAACCTGTTGAATTTCAAAAGGTGGCCGGGACCTGACTTCGGCAAGGGGAAAAGAAGGGGTCCCGGCCATTTTGTCTGTCATGCTGGATAACCTGGGTTAACAAAGCTGACAGGCGGGGAATTGTTCTGGCTATCATCCATCGTGCCTTCGGCCTGCGCAGGCCCCACGGCGCTGATCAGGATCGTCACGGTAAAAAGCAAAATCGAGATGATCGCGGAAACATCGGTGCGGCTCATTTTGTTCAGTACGGGCATGATTTCCTCCAGAAGTTCGTCTACTTGTTATCTGGAAACTACATTGCAGAAGCCGTGCCAACTCAATTAAGGTATTGAAATATAGGTATATTCCATATTTTTTGCGCCGATGAATATGGTATTAATTGCTATTTAATGGCAATAGTCACTATATATTGGTCATGGAACGCGAAACCCAGTTTGTCGGCGAATCGGGCGCCTTTCTCGACGCGGTCGAAAAGGCCAGCCGGGCCGCACCGCTCAACCGCCCGGTGCTGGTCGTCGGCGAGCGCGGTACCGGCAAGGAGCTCATCGCCGAACGCCTTCATCGCCTCAGTTTGCGATGGGACGGACCGTTTGTCACGCTCAATTGCGCGGCGATGCCGGAAACCTTGATCGAGGCCGAACTGTTCGGTCACGAAGCGGGCGCCTTCACCGGTGCCACCAAGTCACGGGTCGGGCGATTCGAGGAAGCGGACGGCGGCACCCTGTTTCTCGACGAACTGGGGACCCTCTCGACCGGCGCGCAGGAACGCCTGCTGCGGGCGGTGGAATATGGCGAAATCACGCGGATCGGTTCATCCCGACCGCAACGGGTCGATGTGCGGATCGTCGCCGCGACCAATGCCGATCTGCCGAAGATGGCGGAAGAGAACAAGTTTCGCGCCGACTTGCTCGACCGGCTGTCGTTCGAAGTGGTCACCCTGCCGCCGCTGCGCGTGCGAGAAGGCGACATCCCGGTGCTGACCGACTATTTCGGGCGCCGGATGGCCGCGGAACTGGAATGGCCCTCCTGGCCCGGATTCGGTCGTCTCGCTTCCGAGGCGCTGAACCGGCACGACTGGCCGGGCAATGTCCGGGAATTGCGCAACGTGATCGAGCGCGCGGTCTATCAGTGGAACGACCACAGCAGGCCGGTAGATCATGTAGTATTCGATCCCTTTGAATCGCCGTGGAAGCCGCGCGAGAGGCAGGCGAGTTCCGAGCCCGAACAATCCGGACCAGCAAGCGCAGAGCCTTCACCTCCGCATGCCGGAAACGGTTCCGCCGAACCGGCGCTTGACGGGGTCGATGATATGAAAGCCGCTGTCGAGGCTTATGAAAAGCGTATATTGGAGGCAGCCCTCGCCAGGTCGCGCTACAACCAGCGGCAAACGGCCAAGGCACTGAACCTGACCTATGACCAGTTGCGCCATGCCCTGAAAAGGCACGATCTGCTCGGTTCATGAAAAAAGGGGGCCTCGCGGCCCCCTTTGAATGCTTCCAGTTGTTCCAGTCTTATCCGCCGTTGAAGCTGACCATTGCGTAGAACATCGGCAGCGACAGCAAGGTGTTCGTGCGCGACGCCATCATCGCCATCTTTGCTGCAGCCGCTTTCACATCCGCCTCGGCCGGTACAATCCCCAGTACCTTCTTCTGGTTGGGCCAGATGATGAACCAGACATTGGCCGCCATGATGATCGCGATCCACATGCCGACACCGATCAGCCGATAGGGCCCCTGCAGCACCATCGCCTGGTGGACATAGCCGGAGAGATAGGCGAC